>NZ_CP011144.1:1945860-2270170 GCF_000972865.1 Pseudoxanthomonas suwonensis | reverse complement strand
ACCGCGTCGGCTTCGACTGGCGGCAGTGGCGCGAGGGCAAGTGCAGGGTGTTCGACGACACGCTGGAGCACGAGGCGCGCAACGACAGTGACCAACTGCGCGTCGCCCTGGTGTTCGACGTGTTAATTCCGCTGCGGCCGAACGGGAAATGGCGGCGGCGCTGGCGGGCGCGATGCGCGACTGGCGCAGCGCAAGCGACGTGGTTTGAACCGCTCGGCTATACTAGCCGTTCCGCCGGATTGGGATGCCGATGCGCTGCCTTCTGCTCTCGCTTTTGTGGTCGTTCGCGTTGCCGCTCGCTGCGCAACAGCCCACCCATGCTTGCGCCGGCGTGGCCGAACCCGCCGCGCGGCTGGCCTGCTACGACGGGGCTTTTCCGCCGCCACCGGAAGTGGTCGAGGCGGCAACGGATAAAGCGCAGGCCGATTTCGGTTTGAACAAGCCGCGAGACCTGCTGTGCAATCCGGGGCAGATAATCGAGCAAGCCGACCTGGGACGCATCGAAAGCCAGGTCGTCAAGGTGGGTCATTACAACGGGCAGCGCGTTTTCAGTCTTGAGAACGGCCAAGTCTGGACGCAAGCCGAGTCGCACAGTGGCGGCCACGTGCAGGCCGGTGATGTCGAGCAGGTGCGCAAGGGGATGCTGGGCGGTTGCATGCTGGTGATGCCGAACGGCGTGGCCTTGCACGTGCGTCGCACGCATTGAGCGCAAGGTGTCGTCATCCCGCAACCAGCCGTTGAATGCAGCGCAGGCAGGGCGCTTCAGGCAGGCGCTGGGGCTGCTGCAATCCGGGCAGCGTGCGCAGGCGCTGTCCATCGCCGAAACCCTGGCCGGACAGGCGCCGCAGGCGGCGGATGCGTGGCAGTTGCTGGGCCTGTGCCTGGCGGACAACGGTCGCCAGGCACAGGCCAACGCGGCGTTCGAACGCGCATTGGCCTTGCTGCCCGGCAATGCCATGGTGTCGCGCAACTACGGCGTGTCCCTCGCCCGGCACGGCAAGGCCTTGCGCAGGCAGGGCCAGTGGGAAGCAGCCGAATCCGTGCTGCGCAAGGCGCTTGCGTTGTCGCCGGAACAGGCGTCCGCGTGGGTCGACCTGGGCGTGGTTCTGCGTTTTCTGGGGCGCATCGACGAGGCGTTGGCCGCGTTCCGGCGGGCGGAAGGAATGCTGGACCAACGCGGCGCCAATGCGCTTGAAGTGCAGAACGCCATCAACGGCGTGCTGGCCGACGCGGGTCGTCCGGCCGAAGCGCTGGCGGGTGCGAGACAGCTCGTCGCCCTGCATCCGAACCATGCGCCGGCCCACGAAACGTTGAGCAACCTGCTGTGGGAGAACGGTGCGGAACTTGCACCGGGTGAAGACCCCCTGGGTGAATTCCGTGCCGCGGCCCTGGCGCAGCCGGACAACCGCGCATTGCAACTGGCTTTCGCGCGCACGCTGATGGCGGCAAGGCACGCGGAAGAAGCCCTAGCGTTCCTGCATCCGCTGCGCCAGCGCGAACCCGGCAATGCATTGCTGGACTGGTTCGTCGCTGACGCGCTGGACGCGCTGCAGCAGCACGAACAGGCCGCTCCGTTGTACGCGGCGGCGGCGCGTGGTGAATTGGGCAATCTGCCGGAGTTCCTTAACGCGCGGGCGCGGCATGCGTTTCGCACGCGGGACTTCGCTCTGGCCGCGGACTGCGCGGAAAAAGCGACCAGGCTCGATCCGCGAAACCAGGAAAGCTGGAGCCATCTGGGGACGGCGTGGCGGCTGGCCGGCGATGAGCGCGAGCACTGGCTGTGCGATTACGAAAGACTGGTGGGGTGTGTCGAGGTTGCGCCGCCACCGGGTTTCGGCGACTTGACCACCTTCCTGCAGACACTGGCGGCCACGCTGGACACCATGCACAACGCCAAGCACGAGCCGATGAACCAAAGTGTGCGTGGCGGCACCCAGACGGCGGGCCTGCTGTTCGGACGCGACGATGCGGTCATCCGCGCGGCGGAGGACGCCCTGCGCACGGCGGTCGAGAATTGGCTGGCCGCACTGCCGAACGATGCGTCGCATCCATTCCTGTCACGCAAACAGCGCAGCGTGGGCTTCGTCGGCTCGTGGTCGGTGAGGCTCAGGTCGTCGGGGCGTCATTCCAACCACATCCACTCCGAGGGCTGGGCAAGCTCCGCCTTCTACGTCTCGCTGCCCGGCAGCGTGCTGGAATCGGGCAGCGAATCCCGCGACGGATGGATCCAGTTCGGACAGCCGTTGGAAGAGCTGGGACTCGACCTGTCGCCGCGGCGCGTCATCCAGCCCAAGCCGGGTTATCTGGCGCTGTTCCCTTCCTACATGTGGCATGGCACCGTGCCCTTCGATGCCCGGGAATCGCGCCTGACCGTCGCCTTCGACATGCAGCCGAAAATGTAGAGCGTGCCGTTCCCGCGGCGCGGCCCACACGATCCTCCGGGTCGGGGATGGGGTGAATCGCCCCGGGTTCAGTAGCCATCTCCAAGCCGTACATTGCGGCAATGACGGAGGTGGGTATGAAAAGATGAACGAGTTCTTCAGCTCGATGAAGCGCTGAATCCCGCTTCATGCTCGAGAGAAGAAGCCCCGCGCAAGCGGGGCTTCTTCGTTCCAGCGACGCGCATCGACCGGATCCGGCATCACCTCATCGGCACTGGAAGTCGTCAGCACCCACCGGCCCGCAGCCGTCGCCCCAGCGACCGGTCTGCCGCCAGTAGTCGGCCACGCCGGCCTCGACCAGCAGCTTCTTGAAGTCCGGATGCCCGCGCAGGCCGGAATACGGGGAAATCCAGAAGTCGGCATAAGGGTACTGGGTCATGTTGCCTTCCTTGAATCCGTCCCGGGTTTCAAAATGCTCGCGCAATGCGGTCACGGCCAGATCGGCGTCGTCCAGCGCATCGGCTATGTTGACCAAGACGTAGGGGGGGCCGCCGTAAGCCTGGTCCGCGACAGCCTTGCGCACGAGGCCGAGCATCGCCTCGCGACTATCCAGCACTGCGCCCAAGTCGTGGAAGAACGGCGTGTCGAAAGCCCGGCTCTGTTGCAGCAAGCGACGGTGCAGCTCGCGCAATTCCTGTGGCCCGCCGGGCCGCTTGCCGGCCAACTGGCGGATGAAGGCGACGTAGTCCGGCTCCACCTGGCTGCCTTCCAGTCCCTGGCCACGACGGTATTCGGCCTCGGCGTCCTCGTAGCGGCGCGTCGCGGTGTAGTCGTACTGCAGGTCGCGCGAGAGGAACAGCGCCATCGGCTCGACCGCGCGCACCTGCTCGACCAGCGCCACGATCTCGTCCAGGTGGCCCATGGCGAAGATCATGTAGCTGTAATCCCAGACGCGCTCCTTGGTCAGCGGGCCGGAATCCACGATTTCCTTCGCCAGGGCGATGGCCTCGGCGCGTCGGCCTTCGCGCCACAACGCATTGGATCGGTCGCGCCTGGCCACCCAACTGTCCGGCGCGATGCGGGCGATGCGCTCACGGACCTGCAGCGCCTCGGCGCGCAACTTCTCGGCCTGCGAACCGCCGACTTCGTATGCCATCGCGCCCAAAGAAACGGCCAGCGCATCCCAGCACAGCACGCATTGCGGATCCAGCGCCACCATTTCGCGCGCAAGCCGCAGGCGTTCGCGATCGTGCGCGAAATCGTACAGCTCCCGCATCACGATGCTTCGCCAGCGCAGGAAGCGCTCGTAGGCCTCCACGTTGGTCGTGCCGCCCTGCTCGCGGTTGAACGTCGCCACGTCCAGCTTCACGCTCAGGGCCTGGGCCACGTCGCGCGAGACCTCCTCCTGCACGGCGAACATGTCGCGCGCCTCGCGCGCGTAGGTCTTCGACCACAGGTGGGTGCCGTCGTCGGCACGGACCAACTGCGCGGTGACGCGCAGATCGTCGTCGTCCCTGCGCACGCTGCCTTCCAGCAGGTAGGCGACGCCGAGCTTGCGGCCGATGGAGCGCAGGTCCTCGTTCCTGCCCTTGAACGAGAAGCTCGATGTGCGCCCCACCACCTTCAGCGACTGCGACTGCGCCAGCTGGTTGAGGATTTCCTCGGCCAGGCCATCGGCCAGGTATTCCTGGTCGCGCGCCCGGGAAAGGTCGGCGAACGGCAGCACCGCCAGCGCGGGCGGAGCTGCGGCTGCAGGCGCATCGGCCGGAGCGGCGGGCGCCGCCCGCTCGTCCTGGCGCGACAGCCAGGCGGCGACGGCGGCGGCCAGCAGCGCCACGGCAGCGATGGCGGCGAGCCAGGGCCAGCGCACCCGGACCGGCTCCGGACCCGCTGCCACAGCGGGCGCGGCCGGCATTGCCGCCACTGCCTCCTCCACTCCGGCAGCGTCGTCCCCGGTTCCCGCCATCGCACCAGGCAACGGCTCGGACAGGGGCAGGTCGAAGCGATAGCCGACCCCGTACACCGTATGCAGAAGGCGCGGGTGCAGCGCGTCTTCGCCCAGCGTCTGCCGCAGCAGGCTCATGATCCGGTTCAGCACGCTCTGGGTGACGTGCCGGTGGCCCCAGACCGCATCCAGGATCTCGTCGCGGGTGAATACCCGGCCAGGCGATCCGGCCAGCAGCGCGAGCACGGCGAAGGCCTTGGGTTCCAGCGCCTGCTCGCGGCCCCCGCGCGCGAGCCGCCGGCCGGCGAAGTCGATGACCAGGTCGTCGAAGGCGAGGCGATCCGGAGCAGGCTGCGGCATACGGTTCCCAGCGGGCAGACCCCACCCGGCCAAGTATAGGAGGGAGTCCGCCCGGCCGGCCCGGGCCCTTCCTGAGCCATTCCTCAGCAACCTGCGACTCGCCTGCGACTGGCCTAAAGACTGGCCCACGCCACGGCGGGAAGCTGGCTGCACCGGGGACGACCCCGGAGGAGAGCGCCGAACGAGCAAGCGCGGACCGCAGCCCCTGCCAGGCCGCGACCCGGCGGACGAGGGGATCTCCGTTCCGGACATTTCCGCCGGCCAGGATTGCCTGGTCCAAACGCCGTGCGCCAGCCACGCATGCGTCTTCCCGACAGCCAGCCTCCCTCGAGGGATCCCCCATGAAGAAGCCATCGCCCCGCCTCATCGTCCTGTCCGTCGCGCTTGCCGGCATCGGCGGCTTCGCCAGCCTGATGTGGCGGTCGGAGGACGCGCCCCTGGCGTACGACACCCTGCTCGACCCGGGGAGCGCGCTCTGCTCTGCGTCCGTCGCCGGCCGCCCCGCGCTGCTCGACGCCCTGGTGCTGGCGCAGACCGGCGAAACCCGGCCTTTCCCGGTGCCGCCAATGAAGGCGGCCGATGGCGCGGTACCGCTGTACGACAACCTCGGCCGGTTGAGCCTGAAGGTCGGCACGCAAAGCACCAAGGCGCAGGCGTACTTCGACCAGGGCCTGCGCTGGGCATTCGCGTTCAACCACGCCGAGGCGCAGCGCGCGTTCCAGGCCGCGCAGAAGGAAGACCCGAAGCTGGCGATGGCGCATTGGGGCGAGGCCTTCGTGCTGGGACCGAACATCAATGCGCCGATGCCGCCCGAGGCCGTGGCGCCGGCGTTCGCGGCGCTGGCAAAGGCGGTGGAACTGGCGCCGGCCGCGCCGGCGAAGGACCGCGCACTGATCGCTGCGCTGCAGGAGCGCTATTCGGCCGATCCCGAAGCCGACCGCGCCACGCTGGACGCCGCCTTCGCCGACGCGATGCAAGCCGTGGCCAGGAAGTACCCGGACGACGACACGATCCAGACGCTCTACGCGGAAGCCATCATGGACACGCAGCCGTGGGACTACTGGGAAGCGACTGGAACCCAGCCCAAGGGCCACGCCGGCGAGATGCTCGCGGCGCTCGAGAAAGTCCTGGCCCGCAACCCGGAACATCCGGGCGCGATCCACCTCTACATCCACGCCATCGAGGCCTCCGCCTGGCCGGAACGCGGCCTGCCGCATGCCCGGCGCCTCGCCGCGCTGATGCCGGGCGCAGGGCACATCGTGCACATGCCCGCGCACATCTACTACCGCATGGGCCTGTTCAAGGAGTCGCTGGAGGCCAACAAGCGGGCGATGGCCGCCGACGAGGCGTACTTCGCGACCTCGCCGTCCGATCCGCTCTACAAGGCGGCCTACTACCCGCACAACATCCACTTCGTGCTGGTGTCCGCGCAGATGGGAGGCGACGGGGAGACCGCCATCGACGCGGCCGGCAAGCTCGACGCCTCGCTGGCCGACGAGGTCGTCGCGGAATTCCCGCTGCTGGAGCCGATCAAGGCCGCGCCCTACCTCGCGCACGCCATCTTCAGCCCGCCGGCGGACATCCTCGCGCTGAAGGCTCCGGCGGAAAACCAGGTGGTGGTGGCGGCGCTGGCGCACTACTCGCGCGCGCTGGCCCATGCCGCGAAGCGGGACTTCGACAACGCCGTGCACGAGATCGCCGCCATCGAAGGCATCGAGCGCAACGCCGACTTCCAGCCCTACGTCGACTGGTACGTGCCCGGACAGGAAATCGTGCGGACCGCGCGCCTGGTCGCCACCGCCCGCCTCGCCGACGCCCAGGGCGACCTGCCCGCGGCAGCGAAGGCCTACGAGGAAGCCATCGCGGTGGAGGATTCGCTTGCCTACATGGAACCGCCCTACTGGTACTACCCCATCCGCCAGTCGCTGGGCTCGGTCTACCTGCGGCAGGGCCGGCTCGACGCGGCGGAACAGGTGTTGCGCGAATCGCTGCTGCGCTCGCGCGGCAACGGCTGGGCGCTGGCGGGCCTGACCGAGGTCTACAGGCGCAAGGGCGACAAGGCGGCGGAGAAGGCGGCGCGGCAGGCGTACGACAACGCCTGGTTCGGTGCGAAGGCGCCCGATATCGCCCG
This sequence comes from Pseudoxanthomonas suwonensis, assembly GCF_000972865.1. Classification (NCBI taxonomy): domain Bacteria; kingdom Pseudomonadati; phylum Pseudomonadota; class Gammaproteobacteria; order Lysobacterales; family Lysobacteraceae; genus Pseudoxanthomonas; species Pseudoxanthomonas suwonensis. The sequence goes on along the minus strand of NZ_CP011144.1, from coordinate 2,263,353 downwards.
GCTATGAAGCCACCACCGACATCTACCTGGTTCCTGGAGCTTGCCACCATGCGCAGAATCGCATCCCTCAGCCTGTTCCTTCTGCTGGCCGTCTGCTCGAACGTGTCCGCCGGAAACGGACAGGAAGGCACCTTCGAGTTCGCCATCGACGCACCCTGGCGCATCGAGCCGGTGGTCGACCAGCTCGGCAACCGGTCCTACGGGGCCATCCCGATCATCATCGCGGTCACCGATGCCAACATCATCCCGTTCGACAATCCTGATGACGACAGGCAGAAGTACCGGATCGGCAACTTCTGCGAACTGAAGGTGTTCGGTGCCGGCGGCACCTGGCGGCAGAACATCGGATTCGAGCAGTTGTCGGAGATCGAGCACACCGGTCATTCCGGCACCACATGGAAGACCGGTGCCTGGGGACCAGGCTACATGGGTGGGAACGAATCGCCATCGCACCGGGTCTGCAAACCGGGCGAACCGTCCTGTGCGTCTTCGCGGACGCCGCACGGCACCAGCGAATGGTACGCGACCGCCTGGTACACGCCGGTGCCCGCCGACGGCTTCGTCCCGGGCGCGGACCTGCCGCTGACCTTGACCGCGATCTTCACCACTGGCCCGGAGGTGTCCTGCGACAGCGTGCACGACGCCGACTTCCTGTCGCTGACCAACCACGTGTCCGTCCACGCGGGCGAGGCACCGCTGCCGAGATTCGACGATCGCTGGGCCTACGGCGACCTGCACTACCACAGCCAGGGCACGGACAACGAGGGCGAGCAGGGTTACGGTTACCGCGGCACGCTCAAGGCGATGGGCGCGATCGGGCTCGATTTCGCCTTCGCGACGGAGCACGCGTCCGATTCCCTGCAGATCGTCGATGTCGATTTCGACGGCTACGGACCGATGTTTATCGGTGGAATCCAGGCAGGCTTCAGCGACCATCCGCTCATCCTGCGCGACATGAGCGCGCCGCGCTTCCGTTTCCTGCACGGCGAACTCTGGCGTCCACAGGGGGCGAACCTCGACAGCGCCTTTCGCGGCTCCAGCCCTTCGCTTCCGCCGCAGACCGTGCGTGCGCGCCGGATCGCGCCGCAGATCTTCCTCGGCGGCGAGGTGGACGTGGTGCCCGAGGTGGGCGCCAACGACAACAGCACGTCCTGGAGCTATGCGGGCGGCCAGATCAGCCTGAACGACCTCTGCGGCGGCTGGAAGCACCCGATCACCGACTGCAACCCATCCCGCCTCCGGGAACAGCGCAACGGCGCCACGATCCTGAAGGACGTCCAGGGCATCAACGAATACCACCCGGCGCGGGCGCACATGGTCTACCTGCCGCGGGACGCCGCCCGCGCTGACGCCTTCGTCTCCAGCCGCACTGGCCGCTACGGCGGCGCAAGCCGGCAGATGACGAAGGGAAGCGATGCCCTCCTGCCCGAGATCGAGGCTGGCGGGGACCGCGGCAAGGGCTACGTCTTCCTGGCCCATCCGATCCCCTTCGGCAATTGCGACGGCGGGCCACCCAACCTGCGCGGAGGTCCGGGACCCGACGTCGTCCCCTACACGAAGCAGATGCTCGACCAGGCGTTCCGTTCGCGCGCTGTCCTCGGCCTGCAGCTGTGGAACGAGGATGTGCGGATGCTCAACCGAAGCGGCGACGGCGACACCACGGAAACGGGCTTCCACTCCGACGACGACGATGGCGGCTACGGCTTCAGGAACTCGCCTCCCGGCGGGTTCGCCGACGGCGCGTTCGAACTGCAGCCCTGGCACCACCGCGACCGCCCCAGTTACGCACGCCATTGCGAGGGTGTCGAATGGATGCTGACTACCGGCACGCGTCTCTGGGACCAACTCATGCTCAAGGGCCTTTCGCCGAGTGAGACCGCCTCCATCGACTGGCTGCCCGCGGGCGATCCGCGGCGGTTGTTTATGGCCGGCGGCTCGGACGCCCACGGTGACCTGAACCACCACCGTGCCGGCTACATGCTCGGGCTGGAACGGGTGGACGACATGGCCATCGGCAAGCCGCGCAACCTGGTAATGGCGGGCAAGCCGCAGACTGCGTTGAATCGCCTGGGGCTCTCGTCATCGCGCCATGTCAGCCCGCGTGGCCGCGAAGCCTTGGCCGACAACCGCGCAACAACAGCGGGAGTTGAGAACTCCACCGGCGGCGCTGGCGCCACAGGCCCCACGGGTGTCCCCGCTGCGACCAGCGTCCTCGATGATCAGGTCAACGCCTACAGCCAGTCGCAGATCGTGGCAGCGCTGGCCGAAGGTGCATTCTCGGTCACCGACGGACCGGCACTGCGCATTGCGATCGACAGGAACGGCAACGGTCGCATCGATGACGCCGACACACCGATGGGCGGGATCATCGAGACCTACGGCGATGTCACCCTGCCGTTGCTGGTCGAGTGGCAGTCGAACGAAGAATGGGGGCCCGTATACCAGGTCGACCTGATCGTTGGAATCAGCACTCCGCATTCCGCAGCCGGCCGGTTCGAAGAGGTATTCGCTCCCTTCAACAACGGACCGCGCACGCGCCTAACCCAGGCCAGCGAACAGGTCGAGCACACCCGGAAAATCGATGACAACCGCACCTTCGTCAAGCGCAGGGGCGAGTACTATTACGACGATCCGACAGGAGGCCTGATGCGTTTCCAGCCAGCCTCGTTCTCCGGAACCCGTCGAATCGACCTGCCGCTCCAGGCTTTCTCCGTCAGGCAGGCGATCCGGGGCGGCCGCCTGGTGCTCCCCGAGCGGATGTTCGTCCGCGCCTATGCGCGCTCGGTGCCCATGGTCGGCAGCAGCGGAACCTGCGCGGTCGACCCGAAGATCGGGCGCTGCATCCCGCGCTACGCGTTCGCCAATCCGGTGTGGGCCATCGCCGGCCCGGGCTCGGCGACGACCTGCCCACGGAACCGGCCACGGGCGATCGACAGCGACGGCGACGGTTTGCCCGACGGTTGCGACCCCTGCCCGCATACCAGCCAATCGTTCTGCCCGCCGGCGCCGAGGGACCGCCCACCGGTTCTCCGCGAGGACAGGCCAGTGCGCTGATGGACGCAGCGGGCACTGGGAGGAGCCCTGCGCGCCGGGGCGCACGCATGGCACGCCGGCGCACGCGCTGAACTCGATGCCTGCGTCGCACCCCGTCGCTGCCATCCTGCCAGCCCTGGCCGGGCGGGTCCGGATCAACGGCTCACCCGCAAGACCCACCGGCAGATCGCTGACCAGCTGCCGGTGGCACCGTCAGCACCTCCCCTAGGGCATCAGCGTATCCAATCTCCCGCAAGCCTGGCCCGATGCGGTGGCGCGGCGGTGGAACGGGCGGCGACGGAAGATATCGGGCCATGGGATGCCAGCCGGGCGATATCGACAAACCGATGCGCCGATCGGCTGAGTCCCGGAAGAAATCGGGGCTCAGCCGCGCGGTTCGCGCAGAAAGCGGGCCATCGACACGCCCGGCTGCGTCGGGGCGAACTCGCCAGCGACGTCGACGAAGCCGCGCATCACCGCGACCTCGCGCGGGCTGCGGTTGAGGGTGTCGCGCAGGTCCGGGTCGGCGCCGGCGCGCAGCAGGCGCTGGACCACGCCGCGCAGGCCGTGCAGCGCGGCCAGGTGCAGCGGGCCGAATCCGCGCGGGTCCTGCGACTCCAGTGACACGCCCTCCTCCAGCAGCCGCTCCAGGCCGGCCAGCACCACGTTCTCGTCGCAGGCGCTGCCCGGTTCGGCGCGCGCGCCCAGCAGCAGCAGCAGCGGGGTCACGCCGCCGGCGGCGGGCATGTCCGGCTCGGCGCCAGCCAGCAGCAGGGTGTCGAACAGGGCCAGCAGGCGCGCGCGGTCGCGGCCCGTAAAGCCGTACAGCGCGGCGCAGTGCAGCGGCGCCAGCCCCTGGCTGTCGCCGGCGTCGATGTCGGCGCCGGCGGTGAGCAGGCGCGCAGCGATGTCGGGCAGGCCCAGCGCCGAGGCCAGCATCAGCACGGTGACCCCGCCGGGCAGGCGGTGCTCGAGGTCGGCACCGGCGTCGAGCAGCGCGGTCACGATCGCGGTCTGGCGCATGCTCACCGCCGCCGACAGCGGGGTGGCGCCGCTGTGCGCGGCGTGCTGCGGGTCGGCCCCGCGCGCCAGCAGCAGGTCGACCGCGGCGGCATGGCCGCCACCGGCTGCACGCAGCAGGCCGGTGCAGCCCTGGGCGTCGACCGCGTCGACCGGGAAGCCGAGTTCGAGCAGGCGCCGCACCGCGTCGGCGTCGCCGGCCATCGCCGCGGCGACCACGTCGGCCTCGCGCAGCGGCCGCTTCGGCAGCGGCCACACGCGCCAGTCGAGCCAGTCGGCCAGGTCGCGGCGGCCGCTGGCCAGGGCCACGCCGAGCGGGGTCTGGCCGTCGGCGGCGCGCGCATCGGGCGAGGCGCCCTGCGCGACCAGCCGTTTGAGCGCCGACTCGCGGCCCAGCGCGGCGGCCAGGTGCAGCGCGGTCATGCCGTGGCCGTCGCGCACCTCGCGGTCGACTCCCGCATCGAGCAGCGCCTCGAGCAGGCGCAGCCAGCCCAGCCGCACTGCCAGCGACAACGGCGGATCGCCGCCGTCCGCGGCCGCGAACGGATCGGCGCCCTGCAGGAACAGGTCCAGCGCCAGCTGCTCGTTGCCGCGCGCGACCTGGTCGCGCTGCACGCAGGCGGCGAGGAGCCGGGCCAGGCCGCCGGCGCCGGCCGGCGATGCGCCGTGGCGCAGCAGCACCTGGACCGCGGCGGCAGCATCGCCGCCCTGGTCGAGCAGCGCGGTCAGCGCGGTTTCGCCTTCCGCCGCCGTTTCCGGGTCGGCGCCATGCGCCAGCAGCCACTCCACGGGCGCCGGCTGCGTGCGCAGCGCCGGGTCGTGCAGCAGGCCGCCCAGTTCGGCCGGCGCGCACAGCCGCGCCAGCGCCGCCAGGCCTTCCATGCGTCCGGCCTGCAGGCCGTCGCGCAGCAGCGCCAGCGGCGGGCGTTCGTCGATCGCGCTCTCGGCCGCGCCTTCGGCCACCGCCACCGGCAACGGATAGTCCGGATCGAGCGCGGACACGATCGACCAGCGCCCGGCTTCGGCGGCGACGTCGACCGCGCGGCGGCCGGCGTGGTCGGCCTGCGCCGGGTCCACGCCCAGTTCCAGCAACCGCCGCACCAGCGCCAGCGAGGCCTGCTCGGCGCCGGCGGCCAGGACCAGCGCGTTGCGGCCCTCGGCGTCGGCGGCGGTCACATCGATGCGCTGCATGGCCAGGTGCTCGACCACGCCGCCGCGCAGCGCGCGCGCCGCTTCCAGCCAGGGCGTGCGGCCTGCGGCGTCGCGCACCTGCGGATCGGCGCCGGCGGCCAGCAGCGCGGCGACGATGTCGGCATGCCCGGCCAGCGCGGCCTCGTGCAGCGCGGTACGTCCCTCGCGGCCCGGGGTGGCGACCCTGGCCTTGAACTTGAGCAGCAGCTGCACCCCGGCCGGATCGTCTTCCTCGGTCGCCGCCGCGGCCAGCAGTGCCGGCTGCCCGCCCTCCGGTTCCGGGCGCGCGCCGCGCTCGAGCAGGAACTTGGCCAGCCGCCAGTTGCCGCTGACGCAGGCCACGGCCAGCGGCGAGAAGCCGTCGTGGTTGAGCGCGTCGATCTCGGCGGCGGCGTCGCGCAGCAGCGCGGCCACGCCCGGGTCGGTGCTGCGCGCGGCATGGTGCAGCGGGGTGTTGCCGTCGGTGTCGGTGGCGCGCGGATCGGCGCCGTTGGCCAGCAGGGTCATCACCGCCTCGGGGCGGCCGTGCCAGCTGTCACGGGTGGCGGCCAGCAGCGGGGTCGCGCCGTCGCCGCCGTTGAGGTCCACGCCGCGCGCGATCAGCGCGCGCAGCAGGCGCAGGTCCGGCAGCACCGCCGCCAGCGCGGCCAGGCTGCGCCGGTCGCGCTCGCCGGCCGGAGGCGCGGCGTGCGCGTCGGCGCCGGCATCGAGCAGTTGCAGCGCGCGATCGACCCGGCCACTGCGCGCGGCGGCATGCAGCTCGGCGGCCAGCTCGCCGGGGTCGGGCAGCGGCTCGGGTTCGGCGGATGGGGTGTCGGCCAGGCCGAGGAAATCCAGCGGCGCGGCCACCTCGGCCGCCGGGGCGACGCGCTGCAGCGCCAGGTGCAGGATCGGCAGCAGTGCCGCGAAGGTGGCCGCCAGCGGCCAGCGCCACGCCGCCGGCAGCAGTTCCGGCCAGGCCAGCAGCAGCACCGCGGCCAGCGCCGCGGCCAGCGCGCCGGCCACCGCCAGCCCGCGCCAGCTGCCGGTCTCCTGCTGCGGCAGCCGCCGCCACAGCGCGGCCAGGCGGCCGCCGCTGCGCTCCAGCGCGTGCCATAGCGGCCAGGTGCGCCACAGGCCGAGCAGCACCGCGCTCGCCATCGCGCTCAGGCCGACCGCCGCGCCCAGGCTGCCGCTCTCCCTCAGCGCCGCCAGCGGCCAGGCCACCACCAGCGCCGACAGCAGCAGCGCCAGCGCCCAGGCGCCCAGCAACGGCAGCCCCTCGGCGACCACGGTGCGTGCATGGACGGGCAGCGGCCGGGTGCCGCGCCACCACGACACCCCCAGCGCCAGCGCCGGCTGCGCCAGCACGCCCGCCAGCAACGCGGCCGCGCCGCCGAAGCCGGCCAGTACCGCCAGCAACACGCCGACGGCCACGGCCAGCAGCGCCGGACGCGGGACGCGCGCGCGCGCCTCAGGAGGCATCAAATGGCTCCGCACCGTCCCGCTGGCTACCGTCGGGCGCGGGCGGGAACTGCACATGGAAGCCGTGCACGGCCAGATTGGCGCGCACCTGCTCCGGATCGGACTGGGCCAGGCGGCGTCCGGGGGTCAGCGCGACCTCGAGCACGAACGCCAGTTCGCCCAGCTGCGCACGCACGGGCCCGGGCAGCCGCGCGAAGTCGTCGCGGATGGCGAGGAACACGTAGGTGTCGGCCTTGTGGCGGCTCTTGTAGACGTAGGCTTGCATGCGCGCGCGCCGCGCCTGTCTTCCATAGGGGGAACCCGGGGGATTGTGTAGGAAATGCGGCAGGCGCGGAAGCGCGAAGGCCGCGGTGGCGCGTGCCGCACCGGTTCATCTTCCCCAACGCGGGATGCACGCCGGGCTGTGGCAAACTCGCCGGCCAACCCGCCGGCCCGGCTTATTGCAGGACACGTGCAGCACGCCCTTCCACCCTCGCGCAGCGTTCCGCTCGCCATCACCGCCCATACCGCGACCACTGCGCTCGGGGCCGGGCTGCATGCGCAGCGCGAGGCGCTGCGCGCCGGCCGCAGCGGGCTGCGCCGCAACGACTTCGGCGACGCGCCGCGGCTGGACTGCTGGATCGGCCGCGTCGGCGGCCTGGAGCAGGCGCCGCTGCCGCCGCCGCTGGCGGACTGGGAGTCGCGCAACCACCGCCTGGCCTGGATGGCGCTGCACCAGGACGGCTTCATCGAGGCCGCGCGCGCCGCGGTCGCTCGCCACGGCGCTACCCGGGTGGCGGTGCTGGTCGGTACCTCGACCTCGAGCATCGGCGAGACCGAGGCGGCCTACGCGCAGCAGGTCGACGGCCGCTTCCCCGAGGCCCTGGTGCGGCTGCTGGTGCACACGCCGCACGCGCTGGGCGATTTCGTCGCACTGGCGACCGGCGCGCGCGGGCCGTGCATGACCGTGGCCACGGCCTGCTCGTCCAGCGCCAAGGTGTTCGCGCTGGCGGCGCGGATGCTGCAGGCCGGGCTGGCCGACGCGGCCGTCGTTGGCGGCGTCGATACGCTGTGCGGCAGCGTGCTGTACGGCTTCAACTCGCTGCAACTGGTCTCGGACGAACCCTGCCGTCCGTTCGACATCCAGCGCCGCGGTCTGTCGCTGGGCGAGGCCGGCGGCTTCGCCCTGCTCGAACGCGACGGCCAGGCGCGCGGCTGGCTGCGCGGCTACGGCGAATCCAGCGACGCCCACCACATGTCCGCGCCGCATCCGCAGGGCCTTGGCGCGCGCCGGGCGATGGCCGACGCGCTGGCGCGCGCCGGGCTGGAACCGGACGCGGTCGGTTACCTCAACCTGCATGGCACCGCCACTCCGGCCAACGACAGCGTCGAGGCGCAGGCGGTGGCGGCGATGTTCCCGGAGACGCTGCACGCCAGTTCGACCAAGGGCTGGACCGGGCACACCCTCGGCGCAGCCGGGATCGTCGAATCGGTACTGACCCTGCTGGCGCTGGAGGACGGGCTGCTGCCGGGCACGCTCAACAGCCGCGATCCGGATCCGGCCTGCGGGCCGCAGGTGCGGTTCGAGACCGCACAGCGCCGGATCGATTACGCGATGAACAACGCCTTCGGCTTCGGCGGCAACAACTGCTCGCTGGTGTTCGCCCGCGCATGACCGCCACCGCGCTCACCGCCGGCATCGAAGGCGTCGGCCTGTGGATCGCGCAGGCGCCCTCGTGGGCGGCCTACCGCGCGCTGCTGGCGGGAACAACCCCGGCGGCGGAAACCGCCACGCGCCCGGCGCCGGCCCTGCTGCCACCCAACGAACGCCGCCGCGCGCCGGACACGGTGCTGGTCGCGCTGGAGGCGGCGCAGGCGGCCTGCGCCGATGCCGGCCGCGACCCGGCCACGCTGCCGTCGGTGTTCGTCTCCACCTATGGCGACCTGGCGATCACCGAGCACCTGTGCCAGACCCTGGCCACCGCGCCGCGGGAGCTATCGCCCACCCGCTTCCACAATTCCGTGCACAACGCCGCCGCCGGTTACTGGACCATCGCCTGTGGTGCGGCCACGCCGGCCACCGCGCTCAGCGCGGAGTTCGCGATGGGCCTGCTCGAGGCGATGGCGCAGCTGGCCACCGGCGCGCCGGCGGTGCTGCTGGTCGGCTACGACGGCAGCGCGCCGGCCCTGCTGCGCCAGGTCGCACCCACCGACGGCCTGCTCGGCGGCGCGCTGGTGCTGGGCCCGCCGGCGCCGGGCCGGCCGCGCCTGACCCTGTCCCTGGACGACGGCGAGGCGCCGCCGCCCTCGACCACGGTCGCCGCCGGCAACGCGATGGCGCCGATGCTGCCACTGTTCGAGGCGCTGGCCCGCGGCGCGCCGGCGGTGGTACTGCCCGCCGGCCCGGGCCGCGTGCTGCGGGTGGAGCTGGCCCATGGTTGAGGCGGGCATCCGCGATGGCGGCGTGGCGGTGGTGATCCCGGCACTGAACGAGGCGCTGCGGATCCGCGAGGTGGTCGAACACACCCTGCGCCATTGCCGCTGGGTGATCGTGGTCGACGACGGCTCCGACGACGGCACCGGCGCATGCCTGGACGGCCTGCCGGTGACGCGGCTGCGCCATCCGCAGCGGCGCGGCAAGGGCGCGGCGTTGCGCACCGGCTTCGCCGAGGCGCTGGCACGCGGCGCGCGCGGCGTGCTGACCCTGGACGGCGACGGCCAGCACGATCCGGCCGACCTGCCGCGCCTGCTGGAAGCGGCCGACCGCCATCCGCACTGCATCGTCATCGGCGCGCGTCTGCGCCAGCGCGCCGCCGCGCCCGTGCACCGGCGCCTGGCCAACGCGTTCGGCGACTGGGGCGTGGCCTGGGCCGCCGGCCACCGCATCGCCGACACCCAGAGCGGGCAGCGCTACTACCCGGCCGAGGTCATCGCCCTGGACGACGTGCCCGGCGAGGACTACGTGTACGAGGCGCAGCTGCTGATCTCGGCCGCGCGCCGGCTCGGCGTGCGCTGCGTGTCGGTGCCGGTGGAGACGCGCTACCGCGGCCGCGACGGCGGCCCGCTGCGGCGCAGCCATTTCCGTCCGCTGCGCGACCTGTACCGGATCACCTCGCACGTGGTCCGCCAGGTACTGGCGCACGGCGACGTGTGGAGCGAGTACCGGCGGGTACGCGCGCAGGCGCCGCGGCTGGATTCCGGCACCTGAGCACGCCCCCGGTTATCTTCGAGGCGCCGGTAGCCGTGCGCCGGCTAGTAGTTGCCTGGTGGAGGTTCGAAAAAACTGTCGTCATCCCGCGCAGGCGGGAAATGCTTCACCACAGCCGAAGAGCTTCACAAAAGCCGGATGGCTGGTCATCCAGTGACTTCAAGCTGTTGAATGCCAGGTCGCTGGATGATCAGCCATCCGGCCGCTGCGGATCGCTTCTCGCCTGCGCGGGAATGACGAACAAGAAGCGAATTGTTCGGACCTTGGAAACCGACTTCCCTGGGGAAGGAATGCATGACCGGGCTGTTGCTGCTGCAGATCGCCGTGATCCTGGTCACCGCGCGCCTGTGCGGCCTGCTCCTGGTCCGCTTCGGCCAACCGCCGGTGATCGGCGAGATGGCGGCGGGCGTGCTGCTGGGGCCAATCGTGTTCGGCGCGGCGCTGCCCGAGGTGCATGCGGCGCTGTTCCCGCCCGCGTCGATGCAGGGCCTGTCCGGGCTGTCGACCCTGGGCATCGTGCTCTTCATGTTCGTGATCGGCGCCGAACTGCGCGCGCCGGAGGGCGCCCGCGCCCAGGTGCTGGCCGCCACCCGGGTGGCCAGCCTGTCGGCGCTGCTGCCGTTCGGCCTGGCGCTGGCGGTGGCGCCGCTGCTGCACGGCCCGCTGGCGCCGGCCGGGGTCGGCTTCTGGCCGTTCGCGTTCTACCTCGCCGTGGCGCTGTCAGTCACCGCGTTCCCGGTGCTGGCGCGGATCCTCAAGGACCGCGGCCTGCAGCAGAGCCCGATCGGCCGGCTGGCGCTGTCGGCGGCGGCGCTGCTGGACGTGGGCGCCTGGATAGTGCTGGCGCTGCTGGTGGCGCTGACCGGCGACGGCGGCTGGTCCACGCTGGTGCGCACGCTGTCCGGGCTGGCGCTGCTGCTGGTGCTGGTCTACGCCGGGCTCAGGCCACTGTACGCGTGGCTGCTGCGGCGCCATGCCAGCGACGGCAAGCCCTCCGGCACGGTCCTGGCCGCGCTGCTGGTCGGCCTGCTGGCCTGCGCGGCGGCCACCGAATGGCTGCACCTGCACGCGGTGTTCGGCGCGTTCCTGTTCGGCACCTGCCTGCCGCGCGACGAGCGGCTGATGCACAGCCTGGTCGAGCGCATCGAGCACCTGGCGCTGGTGCTGCTGATGCCGGTGTTCTTCGCCCTGGCCGGCATGGGCACCACCGCCGACGCGTTCACCGCCGCCGGCCTGGGCGCGTTCCTGCTGATCCTGCTGGTGGCGGTGGCCGGCAAGCTGCTCGGCGGCGGCCTGGGCGCGAGGCTGTCGGGTTATGGCACCCGCGACAGCCTGGCGGTCGGTTCGCTGATGAACGCACGCGGCATGATCGAGCTGATCGTGATGAAGGTCGGCCTGGACGCCGGCCTGATCGGCCCGGAGATGTTCACCCTGCTGCTGTTGCTGGCGCTCACCACCACGCTGATGACCGGGCCGCTGCTGACCCTGTTCGGACATCGCGCACCGCGCGCCGCGCCGGAACGCAGGGCCGACACTGGCGACTGAGGCGACGTCGCGTCAGGCCATGCCGCCGTTGATCCCGATCACCTGGCCGTTGACGTAGCCGGCCGCATCCGAGCACAGGAATGCGACCAGCGCGGCCACTTCCTCCGGCCGCCCGGCACGCGCGGCCGGCACCAGCTGCTTCACCGCCTCGGGCGGGAACTGCGCGGCGGCCATCGCGCCTTCGATCACGCCCGGTGCCACCACATTGACGGTGATGCCACGGCTGGCCATCTCCCGCGCCAGCGACTTGCTGGCGCCGTGCAGCGCCGCCTTGGCCGCGGCGTAGTTGGCCTGGCCGCGGTTGCCCAGCACCGCCGCCACCGAGGACACGCTGACGATCCGGCCCCAGCGCGCGCGCGCCATCGGCAGCAGCAGCGGCCGGGTGACGTGGAAGAAGCCGTGCAGCGACACGTCGATGACGCGCCGCCACTGGTCGTCGCTCATGCCGGCCATGGGCGCGTCGTCATGGACACCGGCGTTGTTGACCAGTACGTCGATGCGGCCTTCGCCCAGCAGCGCGTCGATCGCAGCCGCCGTCGCCGCGCCGTCGGCGACGTCGAAGGCCACCGCCTGCGCATGGCCGCCACGCCCGCGGATCGCCTCCGCCACCGCCTCGGCACGGGCCAGGTTGCCGTGCGCGTGCACGACCACCGCCAGGCCGGCGTCGGCCAGGGCGTGGCAGATCGCGCCGCCGATGTCGCCGCTGCCGCCGGTGACCAGGGCGCGACGCTGGGAAGCTGGGTTCGCCGGTCATGCGTCCATTGTAGGAGCGCAGCTTGCTGGCGACACGGGCGTCGGAACCATGAGGGCGTCGCTTGGGCCGACGGCGTCGGGTCGCCGGCTGAACCCGGCTCCTACAACAGCCGCGGCGCGGCCGCTCTCCTGTAGGAGCTGACTTCAGTCGGCGACACGAGCGTCGGGATCACGAGGGCGTCGCCTGGGCCGACGGCGTCGGGTCGCCGGCTGAACCCGGCTCCTACAACAGCTGCGGCGCGGCCGCTCTTCTGTAGGAGCTGACTTCAGTCGGCGACACGGGCGTCGGGACCATGAGGGCGTCGCCTGTGCCGATGGCGTCGTGTCGCCGGCTGAACCCGGCTCCTACAACAGCATCGCCGCGGCGCGGCCGCTGGCGAGCAGGCGACCGCCGTGGTGGATGCGGAAGGCGTACTGCTGGCTGGCGTCGGAGGCGGCAACCAGTTCGGCCTCGCCCTCCAGTGCGCCGGCCAGGTTGTCGATGCGCGCGACCGCCAGCTCCACCTCGCGCAACGCCACCAGCACGCCGGCCGCGGCGCGGCCGCCCTGCCCCCGCGCCAGCAGGCCGCCATGCACCGCCATGGCCTGCGCGCCGTATTCGCACAGGGCCAGCGCCGGCAACCGCCCACGCGCGCGCAGCGGATGCACCGGGTCGACATGGTTCCAGGCACGCAAGCGGATGCGCTGCGCCTCCCACGCCGCCACTTCGTACCACAGGCACATCGCGCCCTGGTGCGGAACCAGGGCGAGGATGCCGGCGCGGTCGAGCGCGGGCGCGGTCACGGCGCGCGTTCCGCCGCCGGGGCGCGGGCGATCAGCAGCGCCAGCACGAAGTTGAACAGCACGCCCAGCGCCACGGTGCCGCCGATCGCGCGCAGCACCGGGATCGAGGACAGCGCCAGCAGGCTGAATACCAGCAGCGTGACCAGGCTGCACACGATCACCGCGTGCAGGGTGCGCAACTGCTCGTCGCGGTCGTCGCCGGCGTGGTCGAAGAAGAGCGCGTAGTCCAGGCCCAGGCCGGCAGCCAGGATCAGCGAGACCAGGTGGAACAGGTTCAGCTCCACGCCCAGCCCGCGCAGCACGGCCAGGATCAGCAGCGTGCTCAGCGCCATCGGCGCCAGCACCCGCAGCACGCGCCGCGGCGAACGCAGCGCCAGCCAGACCACGCCGGCCAGCAGCAGCGCGGCCGCCGCCAGCGCCGCCAGCAACCGCACCCGCCATTGCGCGACCAGCGATTCGGAGGCGTCCTTCAGGTCCAGCAGCTGCGCACCCAGCGGCGCCACCGCGGCGGCCAGCGCGGCCGGGTCGTGCAGGCCGGTCAGCGACACCAGCGCGGTCGCATGTCCCTCGCCCTCCAGCAACAGGCCGGACACCGCCAGTTCCAGCGGCGTACCGGCCAGGCGGCCGGGGGTGAGCGGGTCGGCCGCGCGCGCGGTGGCCACGTCGTCGACGAACGGGTCGAAGGCGTCGCCATGGAACGGCAGGTCGGCCAACGCTTCGTCCAGCGCCTGCCGCAGCTGCGGCGTGTCGGGCAGTTGCGCCTGGCGCGCGCGCTGGGTGGCGATGCTGGGCAGGTAGCGCGCGGCCAGGTCGTAGCCGTCGAGCACGCCTTCGCCGCTCAGGCGTTGCAGCACCGGGGGCAGGCGTTCGGAGGCCTGCAACGCGGCTTCGGCGTCGTCGCCCTGCACCGCCAGCACGTAGCGCACGTCCGGCGCGCCGAGTTCGGCGCGCAGCTGCGCGTCGCGCTGCAGGTCGGCCGGCGGCACCGGGGTCAGGCGCGAGAGGTCGTTCTGCCAGAACGCGCCCGGCGCGAACGCGATGACCGCCAGCGCCAGCGCCGCGAGCAGGGCCAGCGCCGCGCGCGGCCGCGGCAGCCGCGCCACGCCATGCCACAGCCGCGCCAGCACGCGCGAATCGGCCGGGTCGCGCCGCGCCGGGGTCACCAGCCGCGGCAGCAGCCAGCGGGTGGAGCCCGCGGCGACGGCCAGGCCGGCGACGGTGAACACCGCCAGCTGCTTAAGCCCCTCAACCCCGGAGAACAGGAAGGTCGCGTAGGCAATGCAGGTGGCGATGACCCCGGTGACCAGCGTCGGCCACAGCGCGCGCACGCTGGCGCGCGGTGACTGGCCCGGGCGCAGATGGCTGAAGAAGTGGATCGGATAGTCCTGGGCCACGCCGATCAGGGTGAAGCCGAAGGCGATGGTGATGCCGTGCACGCCGTCGAACAGCAGCGCCACCGCGCCCAGCCCGGCCAGGCCGCCGCTGGCCAGCGGCAGCGCGCCGAACAGCGGCATGCTCCAGCGCCGGTAGGCGAGGCCGAGCAGCAGCAACAGGCCGATCGTGTCGACCGTGCCGATCCAGCGCATCTCGCGCTCGGTGCGGTCGCGGATGGCCACGGCGAAGGCGCCGGGGCCGGAGATCTCCAGGCGCGCATCGGCGCTCTCCGGCGCATCCTGCACGCCAGCGGCGAATGCGGCCCCGATCGCCGCCACCGCCGCCTGCTGGCCGGCGCTGTCGAAGCCGGCGGCATGGGTCTGCACCAGCAGCAGTGCCTGCGCGCCGGCGCGGTCGAACCAGACGCCGTGGCGGCGCTGCGGCGCGTTGGCCGGCTGCCACAGTTCAGCCAGGCGCAGCGTCTCCAGGGTCGGGTCGGACGGCAGCAGCGGTTCGACCAGGTCGGCCGCCGGCGAACCCAGGTCCTGCAGCCGCTGCTCAAGCTCGTCGCGCAGGAACGCCGCATCCAGCGGCTGCGTGTCCAGGGTCGGCGAGAGCAGGTAGCGGTACGGGCGCAGGTGCTCGGGCACCGCGTCCAGGCCGCCGTGGTCGCCGTTGGCCGCCAGCGCGATTTCTCCCCGCGTCGCGAGCGTGTCGTGCAGCGCCTGCGAGCGCGCCGCCAGCGCCTGCGGTGGCGCGCCGGACACGGCCAGCAGCAGCGCGCGCGACCCGGGCCCCTCGCCCAGTTCGTCGACCAGCAGCACCTGCGCCGGGGTGCGCGGGGTCGGCAGGAAGCGGCGCAGGTCCTCCTCCACGCGCAGGCCGCGGCCCAGCGCCCAGCCGGCGACGGCGAGGACCGCCAGCCACGCCAGCAGCAGGCCCAGCCGCGCGCCGGTGCCCGGGACGGCATCCACGGGCCGTGGCTTCACCGCGCCGCGTCGCCGTGGCACAGCGCGGCCAGCGCCGCCGCATCGGCGACGCCGTCCGCGGCGGCGGCCGCGCCGGCCATCAGCGTGCGCTGCGGCGCGCCCTTGGCCGGATGGCTTTCCACGCAGCGCAGTTCGGCGCCGCGACCGTACAGGTCGATGCGCGCCAGCGCGGCAGCCAGGCGCGGGTCGCGCGGCACCAGCCGCAACGTCCATTGCTCGCGCGCGCCACCGGCCTGCACGTCGTAGGTCTTGCGCAGCAGTTCGCGGTCGCCGGCCAGCAGCGCGCCGAAGCCGGCCTGTATCGCGGCCAGTTCCGGCGCCTGGGCCAGGGCGATGCGCCGTGGCGCGCGGCCGGCGCGCTCGACCACCGCCTCGCCGTCCGCCAGGGTGGTGGTCTCGGCATAGGGCGCGTGCACCTGGCGCACCAGGCGGCCGTCGCTCTCGCGCCGGTATTCGCCTTGCAGCCGCAGCGGCTGCTTGAGCATCGGCGAGTCGCGCAGCTCGACGAACACCGTGCGGCTGGGCGCCGGGCGCGCCACCGCCTGCAGGATCCAGTCGGCGTCGGGCACCTGTGCCTGCGCCGCGGCGCACGGCAGCGCGAAGGCGCAGGCCAGTGCCAGGAACCGCCGCGCGGCCGTAGTTAGTGCGCTCATCGGTCCTGTCCGCTCCAGAAGTCGTAGAAGTTGAACCAGTTCAGCGGCGCCTGCCGCGCGTGGTGTTCCAGCCGCGCCGCATAGTCGGCCACGTGCCGGCGCAGCCATTCCCCGCGCTCGCCGCGCACCGGCACGTCGCCGGCCGACGGATCGACGAACGGTTCGAAGTGCAGGTCGTAGCGGTTGCCGCCGCGGTACAGGCCGAAGCACAGCAGTACCGGTGCGTGCAGCGCCGCGGCCAGTTTCCACGGCGTCAGCGGGAAGCGCGCCGGTTCGCCGAAGAACGGCGCCGCGGCGGTGTCCTCGTGCGGCTGCGCGCGGTCGACCAGCAACGCGACCAGTTCGCCGGCTTCCAGCGCGTGCTGGATCTCCAGCGCGATCGCCGCGCCCGGCTGGCCGCCGTCGATCACGCAGCGCGCCAGCGCCGGATCCAGCGAGTCGAAGATCCCGGTCAGCACCGGGTTCTGCGCGCGGTCCAGCACGATCCGCACCTTCAGCCCGGGCCGCTGCCGCGACAGCACCCGCAGCGCGTCGAAGCTGCCCAGGTGCGAACCGAACAGCAGCGCGCCGCGGCCCTGGTCGACCAGCGCCACCAGCGGTTCCAGGCCGTGCACACGGATGTCGAAGCGCCACAGCTGGCCGCCGAGCAGGTACACGCGGTCGAGGATGGTCGCGGCGAAGACGTGGATGTGCCGGGCCGCCTGCCACAGGCCGGCGCGGCGGCCGCGCGCCCGCGCCAGCCAGGCGCGCGAGGCGCGGCGTTCCGGACCGCGCACCAGCAGGAAGTACAGCGTGATCGGGTACAGGCACAGCCGCGCCAGGCCGCGCCCGCCGTGCCGGGCAATGGCCACGATCAGCGCCAGCGCGCCGCGCGTACCGCCTTCGGGACGCTGCTTCCAGGCCGGGCGCACCTGCGCCTGCGATCCGCTCATGCGCCGCTACCCGCGTCGCCCGTCGCAACGGCCTGCACTTCGCCGCGGGCCAGCACGCCGTCGGCGCCGAGCACTTCGAAACGCCAGCGCGGGGCGCTGCCGTCCAGCACCACCTGCGCCTCCCGGTCCGGCAGCAGCGGCCGCAGGAACTTCACCTGCGGCAGGCGCAGCGGACCCTGCACCCCGTGCGCGGCCTCGATCGCCTCGAGCACGCGCTCCAGCAGGACCACCCCGGGCACCAGCGGCCGCCCGGGGAAGTGCCCGGCCAGGCAGGGGTGGTCGTGCGGGATGACGAAACGCATCGCCCAAGCATAGCCGCGCGGCGGCCGGACTCAGCGCAGCAGGCCGCGCCAGAACGCCGGCCCCAACGCGGCCATCCGCCGTGCGAACTCGGCGCCGTTGCGGTAGGGACGCTGCGGGAAGCGGCGCTTGCGGTACTGGAACTCGCCGACCATGAAGCCGGCGACCAGGCCGTAGTTGAGCAGGTTGGCGAACCACGACCAGGCCGAATGCGGCACCGCGATCCACGGCGTGCGGCCCAGCGAATGCAGCACGCCGCCGGGCACGGCGCACAGCGCCAGCAGGGTGTTGGCCACCGCCAGGAAGCCGAGCAGCAGCGCCCAGGCCGCGGTCAGCCGGCGCGCGTAGTCCGGCAGTCCCGCCGGCAGCGTCCAGCCGGACTGCGCGTACAGCGCGGTCACGATCCGCTCCACCAAGGGGGTGCGCCCCGGCAGCAGGCTGCGCGCGAAGAACCAGGCCAGCCAGCCGGTGAACAGCACCGGCGGCGCCAGCAGCAGCAGGTCCAGCCAGGGCGTGCCCATGCCCCAGGCCAGCGCGGCCAGCAGCACCGCCAGCAAACCCAGCGCCCACCAGCGGCGGCGCAGCAGCGGGCCGGCCAGCAGCAGCACGACCAGGTCGGCCAGCGCCAGCGCCGGCCAGGCGCCGCCGCGGGTCCCCGCCAGGTGGGCGAGGAACGGATAGGCCACGCCCAGCAGCAGCTGCGCCGGCACGACCACCGCCCCGGCCGGGTCGCGGCCCGCCGCGCCGGCGCGGTCGCCGGCCATCTCAGCCACCGCGTTGCGACTGGACATGCGCCGACAACGCACGCAGCGAGGCGAAGATGCGGCGGTTGTCCTCGCCCTCCGCGCGCAGCTGCACGCCGTAGCGCTTGGCCACCGCCAGCGACAGCTCCAGCGCGTCGATCGAATCCAGGCCCAGGCCCTCGTTGAACAGCGGCGCCTCCGGGTCGATCGCGTGCGGTTCCACGCCCTCCAGGTTCAGGCTCTCGACCAGGAGTTCGGCCAGTTCGCGTTCGGCATCGGTCTGCTGCGACATCTTCGGTTCCGGGACTTGCGCAAGGCCGGCCACGATCCGGCATCGGCCGCCCCCGCGCAAGTCCGCGGCGGCGGTGACGCCGGGCCGCGACCGCCCGCGCTATCATCGCGGCCTCCATACGCCACGCCCCGGCCGCCTGCGCATGACCCGCCCCGACCCGTCGAACGCACCGTCCACGCCGGAGGCGCAGCAGCGGGCGACGGACGCGGCGACGGAGGCGACCGGGACCGGCGTTCCGGTGGACGTGCTGGTCATCGGCGGCGGCCCCGCCGGCACCACCGCCGCCACCTTCCTGGCCCGCCGCGGCTGGCAGGTGACCCTGCTGGAGAAGGACGTCCACCCGCGCTTCCACATCGGCGAGTCGCTGCTGCCGATGAACCTGCCGATCCTCGAGCGCCTGGGCGTGCTCGACCAGGTGCGCCGGATCGGCGTGCACAAGCCCGGCGCCGACTTCCCGATGCGCGGCGACCGCGACAGCGTCAACGTGTTCCGCTTCGACCGCGCGCTCAACCCGCGCTTCGGCTACGCCTACCAGGTCAGGCGCTCGGAGTTCGACCAGTTGCTGTTCGACAACGCGCTGGCCAGCGGCGTGGATGCGCGGCAGCAGACCCGGGTCGAGCGGGTCGACTTCGGCGCCGACGGCCGCCCTTCGTCGGTCCATGCCCGCGACGCGGACGGCAACGCGCTGGCCTTCCGTCCGCGCTACCTGGTCGACGCCAGCGGCCGCGACACTTTCCTCGGCAGCAAGCTGAAGCTGAAGGAGAAGAACCCGGCGCACCAGTCGGCGGCGATCTTCAGCCACTTCCGCGGCGTCGCCCGGCGCGAGGGCGAGGAGGCCGGCAACATCACCGTCGAGCGCTTCGCCCACGGCTGGATGTGGCTGATCCCGCTGCGCGACGACGTGATGAGCGTGGGCGCGGTGTGCTTCCCCGAATACCTGAAGACCCGCCAGGGCGACAACGAGTCGTTCCTGATGCAGACCCTGCGCGACACGCCCTCGGTGTGGGTGCGGATGCAGGGAGCCGAGCGGATCGCCCCGGTGCACGCCACCGGCAACTACTCCTATACCTGCACCCGCATGCACGGCCCGGGCTGGGTGATGGCCGGCGACGCCTTCGCCTTCATCGACCCGGTGTTCTCCTCGGGTGTGTACCTGGGCATGAACGGCGGCGAGCAGGCGGCCAGGACGGTGGACGCGATCCTGCGCGACCCGTCGCGGGAAGCCGCCGAGCAGCGCGCGATGGACCGGCGCCTGCGCCGCGGCCTGCGCCATTTCTCCTGGTTCATCTACCGCTTCACCACGCCGGTGATGGAGGCGCTGTTCGCGCAGCCGCGCAACGTGCTGCAGCTGGAGCAGGCGGTGATCTCGATGCTGGCCGGCGACGTGTTCGATTCGAAGCCGGTGCGCTGGCGGCTGCGCGTGTTCCGCCTGGTCTACGCACTGACCGCGCTGCAGATGGCGCCGCGCGCGTTCGCCGGCTGGCTGCGCCGGCGGCGCCAGGTCGGCGAGCGCTTCAGCGGCGACACCCTGCAGGGCGGCAACCCGTGAGCCGGCCGCAGCCCTTCGCCGGCCACCAGGCCGAGCCGGCGCTGGAGGTGAGGTACGCGCCGGCCGACTCGCTGCCACGGCAGCTGGCCGACCCGCGCGTGCTGGCGGTGTTCGGCTTCGGCGACGCGACCGCGGCCCATCCCGATCCGCGCTGGCTGCGGGTGCCGCTGCAGCCGCTGCGCGCGGCCGCGCCGGTGGTCGAGGTGTGGCGCGCCGGCGGCCCGGTGGACTGCGGGCGCGACGGCGAGGTGGCGTGGGCCAGCGACGGCCAACTGCTGTTCGGCGCGCTGGAGATCGACGAACCGGAAGGCGACATCGAGGCGGCCGCGAGGCAGGCCTATGCGCGCCTCGGCGCGTTCATGGCCGGCTGCGACACCCCGCACCTGCTGCGGATCTGGAACTACATGGACGCCATCACCCTCGGCGATGACGACGAGGAGCGCTACCGCCGCTTCTGCGTCGGCCGCGTCGCCGGCATGGCCGGGGTGAAGACGCTGGACGTGGCGCGGCTGCCCGCGGCCACCGCGATCGGCCGCTGCGACGGCGTGCGCCGGCTGCAGGTGTACTGGCTGGCGGCGCGCGCGCCCGGGCGGCCGGTGGAGAACCCGCGCCAGGTCAGCGCCTACCGCTATCCGCGCCAGTACGGCCCGCAGTCGCCGAGCTTCGCCCGCGCCATGCTGCCGCCAGCGGACGCGGCGATGCCGCTGCTGCTGTCGGGCACCGCGGCCATCGTCGGCCATGCCTCGCTGCATTCGGGCGAGGTGCGGGCGCAGGTCGACGAGACCCTGGCCAACCTCGACAGCCTGGTCGCGGCCGCGCGCGTGCAGGCGCCGGCTCTGCCGGCGGCGCTCGGCGCCGGCAGCCTGCTCAAGGTCTACGTGCGCGATCACGACGACGCCGAGGCGATCGCGGCCCGGCTCGCGCAGCGGCTGGATCGGTCGGTGCCCTGCCTGCTGCTGCACGCGCAGGTGTGCCGGCGCGAACTGCTGGTGGAGATCGACGGCGTGCACGGCGCACCGCCCTTGTAGGAGCCGGGCTTGCCCGCGACGCGACGCCGTCGGCACAGGCGACGCCCTCATGGTGCCGACGCCCGTGTCGCCGACTGAAGTCAGCTCCTACAGAAGAGCGGCCGCACCGCGGCTGTTTGTAGGAGCCGGGTTCAGCCGGCGACACGACGCCGTCAGCGCAGGCGACGCCCTCATGTTTCCGACACCCGTGCCGCCAGCAAGCTGGGCTCCTGCAGGTAGAGCGGTCAGGCGCATGCGGGAAGCTGGCGCATTCGCCTTGCCGACCCCCGCCACCCGCGTTTGCCATACTGCGGCACCACCGCCGCCGTGCCGGCGACACGCCCCGGGGAGGGGAATGCGATGGCTCGTCCGTTCCTGTGCATGCTGTTGGCCGGCGCATTCGCCGCCCTCGTCCCTGCACCCGCCATCGCCGCAGGAGCGGAACCCGGCCACGCCGACGTCGCGCGCGTCGACCGCGCACGCATCGACACGGTCCTTGGCGGCCTGGTCGATTCCGGCGCGCTGGTCGGCGCATCGGCGCTGGTCTGGCAGGACGGACAGGAAGCGTACTTCGGCGCGTTCGGCCTGGCCGACCGCGAGGCCGGGCGGCCGATGGCGCGCGACACCCTGGTGCAGATCTTCTCGATGACCAAGCCGGTCACCGGCGTGGCGCTGATGCAGCTGTACGAGCAGGGGAAATTCCAGCTCGACGACCCGGTGGCGAAGTACCTGCCGGAGTTCGACGGCGTGCGCGTGTACGCGGGCGCCGACGTGAAGGGCCGCCCCATCCTGGCGGCGCCGCCACGGCCGATCACGGTCCGCGACCTGATGCGCCATACCGCCGGTTTCGCCGGTGGCGGTAGCGAGCCCGGCCAGTTCGGCGACCTGTATCGCAAGGCCGACCTGGAGCGCATCGACATCACCCTGGCCGAGGCGTCGCGCCGGCTGGCCTCGGTGCCGCTGCTGTACCCGCCGGGCACGCGCTGGCTGTATTCGTCGGCGGTCGACGTGCAGGCGCGGCTGGTGGAGGTGCTGTCCGGGCAGCCGTTCGACCGCTACCTGCAGGAGCATGTCTTCGATCCGCTGCGGATGGGGGACACCGGCTACGTGCTGCACGACGGCGACCGCGGGCGGATCGCCGCGCTGTACACGCGCAGCGACGACGGCGTGATGACCCGCGTCCCCGATGCGAAGGCGTTCGAGTTCAACCGCCGCGACTGGCCGATGAAGCCGGGCGGCTGGGGCCTGGTGTCCACCCTGGACGACTACATGCGCTTCGCGCGGATGCTGGTCGACGGCGGCGAGCTGGACGGCGTGCGCGTGCTGCGGCCGGAAACGGTGCGGCTGATGGCCAGCGACGCGCTGCCCGCCGCGGCCACCGATCGCTCGTGGCTGCCGGGCAAGGGCCAGGTCGGTTTCGGCATCGACTTCGCGGTGCGCACGGCGCCGCCGGCCAACGCGGAGGAGGCTTCCGGCGAAGTCGGCGAGTTCTTCTGGGACGGCATGGCCAACACCCTGTTCTGGGTCGACCCGCTCAACCGGATCGCGGCGGTGCTGTTCACCCAGTACGTGCCGTTCGGCAAGGTGCCGCTGCACAAGGCGTTCCGCGACGCCGTGTACGCCGACGACAGTTCCGCGGCCGCACCGCGGGAGTAGCCCGCTCCCGTCGTCCCGGCGGACGCCGGGACCCAGCGACTTGCTGTTTCGGCCCCCAGGGATCCATCACGAACGAAAGGCACTGGGTCCCCGCCTGCGCGGGGACGACGGCGTAATGGCGGGAGGCGCGTCGGATTGCTGCCGGATGCCCGCGAATGGCGCAGGACACGGCTAGCGCTCGGTGAAACGATGGTTCGGCAGCAAGCCGCTCCATCGATCCACAAGCCGCTACCTCAGTTCGATGCTCCGCACGCCGCATCCTTCCGCCGCAGCGGGTTCCAGCGCGAGCCCTCGTCCTCGCACGCCGGCTTTGGCGGCGGCACCAGCGCTGCCTCGCGCTGCGCGGCGAGGCGCGCCTGCTGTTCGCGCGCGGCGGCCAGGCGCTGCGCCTGCAGCTGCTCCAGCTGCGCGCGGATCTGCGGCAGCGCGGCCAGTGCGGCCTTCTCGCCCTCCAGGATCGCCTGGTTGCGGCGGGTGAAGTCGGCCGAACCGTAGTCGAGTACGTTGGGCCGGATCACCACGTCCGCGCGCGCCAGTTCCTGTTCGCCCAGGCGCTGGCCCATGATCGCGATCGACTGGTTGACGATGCCGAGCATGCCGTCGGGACGCTTGCCGCGGGCCTTGCTGGAGATGTCCACGGCGATGACGAAGTCGGCGCCCAGCTCGCGCGCCGCGTCCACCGGCACCGGGCTGACCACGCCGCCGTCCACGTACTGCCAGCTGCCGATGGTCACCGGCTCGAACACGCCCGGCACGCTGCTGGAGGCGCGCACCGCCTGGCCGGCGTTGCCGCGCACGAACACGGTGCGCTCGCCGGTCTCCAGGCGCGTGGCCACCGCCGCGAACGGCCTGGGCATGCGCTCGATCGGGCGCTTGCCGACCTGCTCGTTGACGTAGTCCTGCAGCTTCAGGCCCTGGACCAGGCCACCGGCGAACAGGCGCACGTCGCGGATGCTGGCCTCGTCCAGCGCCACCGCCTTTTCCTGCAGCTGGAACGGGTCCATGCCGCTGGCGTACAGCGCGCCGACCACGCTGCCGGCGCTGGTGCCGGCGACCACGTCCGGCTTGAAGCCGTTGGCTTCCAGCATCTTGATCACGCCGATGTGGGCGAAACCCTTGGCCGCGCCGCCGCCCAGGGCCAGGCCGATCCGCACCGGCGGGACAACCGGATCCACGCGCGCCGGCGGCAGCGGCGTCACCGGCGCCTCCGGCGGCGCTTCCGGCCGCGTGCCGCCACAGGCGGAGACCAGCGCGGCCACGACGAAGGCGGCCAGGGCTGGCAGCGCACGGCGCGGGAACATGGACGGGGAAGGCCGGGTTTTCACGGGACCGGAGAGCGGGCGGGCGCCGCGGCATGCGGCGGCGTGATTCTAGGACGCGCCGGCGCCCGCTTCCGGGACGGCGGATGAATGCGCATGCGCCGCCTCCTCCAGCAGCGCCAGCAACGCGTCGCGGCGCAGCTTGCCGGTCCCGTTGCGCGGCAGCCGCGGCAGCAGCCGCAGCCGGCGCGGCAGGAACACCGGGTCGACCGAGCCGCGCAGCGCCTCGACGATGTCGGCGGCCGCCAGCCCCGGCGCCACCGCCAGCGCGGCGATGCGGCCGACGCCGCCGGCGCGGTCCGGCTCCAGCTGCAGCACCACCCCGTCCTCCACGCCGGGCACGGCGAGCAGGCGCCGGGTCAGGTCGCCCAGCGAGGCGCGCTTGCCGGCGATCTCCAGCAGGTCGGCCTGGCGCCCGCACAGGCGGAAGCGGCCGTCGGCCTGCAGTTCGACCAGGTCGGCCAGCGCCACCGGCGCCGGCAGGTGCGGTGCCTGCACCAGGGTGCCGTCCGGCTGCGGCGCCAGCCGCACGCCCGGCAGCGGCGTCCACGCCGCGTCGTGCGCGGTGCGCCGGCACGCGATCACGCAGGTCTCGGTCGAGCCGAACAGCTCGCGCACCTCGGTGCGGTAGCGCGCCTCGGCCGCGGCCGCCAGTTCCTGCGGCAATGGCGCGGTGGCCGACACGATCCCGGCCAGCGGCGGCAGCACCACCTCCGATTGCAGCAGCGCGCGCAGGTGCACCGGCGTGGTCACCAGCAGCCGCGATGCCTGCGCCTGCTCCAGCGCGCGGGCCACGTCGGCCGGCAGCAGCGGCCGGCCGGCATGCACCGCCGCGCCGCCCAGCAGCGGCAGCAGCACCGACAGTTCCATCCCGTACATGTGCTGCGGCGGCACCGTTGCCACGATCCACGGCGCTGCCGCGCCCCACAGGTCCTGCAGCGCCGCCAGGTTCTGCGTGGTACCGGCGGCGAAGGCGGCCCAGGTCTTGGCGTGCGCCTGCGGCTTGCCGGTGCTGCCGGAGGTGTAGCCGATCGCGGCCAGGGCGCCGGCGTCGACCTCGAAGCCGGCGCCGGCCGGCGCTTCCGTACTTGCCGCCACCGGCGATGCGCCAGCCGCGGCGGCGTCCAGGCGGTAGGCACCGTCGCTGGCGTGGGCTTCCAGGATCTCGGCGACCGTGCCCGGCGCGCCGGACGGCGGCAGCAGTGCGACCTGGCCGCGCAGCGCCGCGGCGCAGAAGCCGAGCAGGAACCGCTGGCGGTCCTCGGCCAGGTGCACGACGTGGCGCGCCTCGGGCAGGGTGGCGGCGAGCGCGCGGGCCCGGGCCTGGAAGGCGCCCAGGGTCAGCGTTCCGCCGTCGCCGAAGACCAGCACGCGCTCCGGGTCGCCGGCCGCCAGGGTCAGGCGCCCGGACGGCGGACTGTGCGCTTGGATGACGGCCGACATCGGGCTGATCCACTCCCCCGGCAAGCCCCGCGCCTGCCCTGCATGCGTGGCTAGCTTGGCGGCGCCGGCCCGGCCAGGCAAGACGGCCGCGCCGGCCCGCCAAAGCGTGCGCCCGGCCCGCCCCGGCATGACCTTCCACAGTGGCCGCCGCGGACCGGGCTGCTACCCTGCGCGGCTTCGCCCTCCACTTCCGTCCCGTCCGATGACCCGACCGCTGCTGCGTGCCCTGCCCCTGCTCCTGCTGCCGATGTCCCTGCTGCCGGCCGCCGCCCAGGAGGCGCCGACGACCTCCGCCACCCCGCTGGCGATCGAACAGGCCATGGCCGACCCGGACTGGATCGGCCCGCCGGTCGAACGTGCCTGGTGGAGCTGGGACAGCCGCGAGGCGCAGCTGCTGCTCAAGCGCGAAGGCGGCCCGATCCGCGACACCTGGCGCCAGCCGGTGGCCGGCGGCGCGCTGCAGAAGGTGGGCGATGCCGAACGCGGCGGCCTGGACGCGCCCGATCCGGTCTACGACGCGCAGCGCCGGCGCATGGTCTTCGTCCGCAACGGCGACGTGTTCCTGCGCGACCTGGCCAGCGGTGCGCTGACCCAGCTCACCCGCAGCGCCGCGGCCGAGTCGCAGCCGCGCTTCGCCGCCGACGGCGGGGTGCTGTGGCGCGCCGGCCACGACTGGTTCAAGTGGAGCGCCGGCGGCGGCACCGTCCAGGTCGCCTCGCTCAAGGCCGAGAAGGACCCGGCCGCGGCGCCCAAGCCCGACGCGCTGCGCGAGCAGCAGCTGCGCACCCTCGACACCCTGCGCCGCGACCGCGAGCAGCGCGAGGCGCAGCGCGCGCAGGAGGAGACCTGGCGCAAGGCCGATCCGACCCGCGCGCCCGGCCCGGCCTACCTTGGCGACGACGTCGAGATCGTCGACAGCAGCCTGTCGCCGGACGCGCGCCACCTGCTGGTGGTGACCCGCAAGAAGGGCGCCGACGCCGGCCGCGAAGGCAAGATGCCGACCTACGTCACCGAATCCGGCTACGAGGAGTTCGAGACGGTGCGCACCCGGGTCGGCCGCAACGACCCGCTGCCGCACGCGCTGTGGCTGGTGGACGCGGCCGACGGCCGCGTGCGCCCGCTCGCGTTCGAGCCGCTGCCCGGGATCGGCGTCGATCCGCTGGCCGCGCTGCGCCGGGCCGCCGGCAAGGATCCGCTCAAGGGCCTGCGCCCGGTTCAGGTCGGCAGCGGCCGCGGCGGGCCGAACATCCGCTGGAGCGGCGATGGCCGCCAGGCCGCGGTGATGCTGCGCGCGATCGACAACAAGGACCGCTGGATCGCCGCCGTCGACCTGGGCGCCGCGACGCTGCAGCCGCGCCACCGGCTCACCGATCCGGCCTGGATCAACTGGGAGTTCAACGACTTCGGCTGGCTGGCGGACAACCGCACGCTGTGGCTGCTGTCGGAGGAATCCGGGTTCTCGCACCTGTACACCCAGGCCGGCAGCGAGCGGCCGCGGCAGCGCACCTCCGGCCAGTGGGAGGTCTCCGCGCCGGTGCCCAGCGCCGATGGCGGCGGCTTCCTGTTCCTGTGCAACCGGCAGTGGCCGGGCGACTACGAGGTCTGCGCGCTGGACCTGGCCAGCAGCCAGGTGCGCGAGTTGACCGCGCTCGACGGGGTGGAGGACTTCAGCCTCTCGCCCGACGGCCGCCAGGTGCTGGTGCGCTACTCCGACAGCTACCTGCCGCCGCAGCTGGCGGTGGCGCCGGTGGCCGGCGGCGACGCCCGCGTGCTGACCGACACCCGCAGCGCCGCGTTCAAGGCACGCGAGTGGATCCGCCCCGAATACGTGCAAGTGCCGTCCAGGCACGGCGCCGGCGTGGTGTGGGGCAAGTTCTACGGGCCGAAGGACTACGAGCCGGGCCGCAAGTATCCGGTGGCGATGTTCGTGCACGGCGCCGGCTACCTGCAGAACGTCTCGGCGCGCTACCCGAACTACTTCCGCGAGCAGATGTTCCACCACCTGCTGGTCGAGCGCGGCTACGTGGTGCTGGACCTGGACTTCCGCGGCAGCAAGGGCTACGGCCGCGACTGGCGCACCGCGATCTACCGGCAGATGGGCCACCCGGAACTGGAGGACTACCTCGATGGCCTGGACTGGCTGGTGGCGAACCACCAGGGCGACCGCGACCGCGCCGGCATCTACGGCGGCAGCTACGGCGGCTTCATGACCTTCATGGCCCTGTTCCGTTCGCCGGGCACGTTCAAGGCCGGCGCCGCGCTGCGCCCGGTGGTGGACTGGACCCAGTACAACCACGAATACACGTCCAACATCCTCAACACCCCCGAGCTCGACCCGGAGGCCTACCGCAAGTCCTCGCCGATCGAGTACGCCGAGGGCCTGCAGGACCACCTGCTGATCGCCCACGGCATGATCGACGACAACGTGTTCTTCCGCGACTCGGTGGTGCTGACCCAGCGCCTGATCGAACTGCGCAAGGACGACTGGGAGCTGGCCGCCTACCCGCTCGAGCGGCATGCCTATACCCGCGCCGACTCGTGGCTGGACCAGTACAAGCGCATCCTCAAGTTGTTCGAGAACACCCTGAAGTGAGCGCGGCGGACGGGGCGGCGCGCGCCGCAGCCGCCGTTCCCGGGGGCGGGGGTCCACTGATCCCCGCCCCGGCCCGGCGGTTGTAGGAGCGGGCATGACCGCGACCCGACGCCGTCGGCACAGGCGACGCCCTCGTTATTCCGACGGCGTCGGGTCGCGGTCATGCCCGCTCCTACAGACGGCCACGTGCCGGCACAATGGGCCTGGTTCCCCGCCAGGCCCCGCATGAACACACCGCCCCCGCTGCCCGTCGCCACCGGCTTCGTCACCGTCCTGGCCCGCATCTCGCTGGTGCTGGCGGCGCTGGGCCTGCTCTGGGCGCTGGCGCAGACGGTCCTGGCGCTGCTGCTGCCGGACGCTGCGGTGGCCCGGATGGCGGCCGAGCCCGGGGTGCCGCCGGGGCTGCTGTGGACGCTGGAGCACCGGCACGCGCTGTCGCTGGCGGTACTGCTGCTGTCGGCGCTGTTCCTGGCGGTGGCCTGGGGCCTGCTGAAGCGGCGCGAATGGGCGCGGCTGGGCTTCATCGCCCTGCTGGTCGCCGGCGCGCTGGCCAACTTCGCCGGCCTGGCCCTGGTCGGGCCGTTCTTCGACGGCCTGGTCGGCATGTTCCCGGCGGAGTACCTGGACACCCCCGACGGCCGGCAGTTCACCGCGCAGATGCAGTTCAACCGCAACACCACCTTCGCCACCAGCCTGCTCGGCGCGCTGTTCTTCGCCGGCCTGCACGGCTGGATCGTGTGGAAGCTGTGCACGGCCCCGGTACGCGCCGAATTCGGTCGGCGCGGCGCCTGACAGGGCTTGATCGCGATCAAGGGCAGCCCAGGTGCCCCCGCTAGAATGCGCCGCATGGACCCGAACTTCGACGCCATACGCGACTACCTGACTGGCCTGCAGGACCGGATCTGCGCGGCCATCGAGGCCGTCGACGGCCAGGCCCGGTTCGCCGAGGACGCCTGGCGCCGCAGCCCGGAGGGCGGCGCGACCCATGCCGGCGGCGGCCGCACCCGGGTGCTGCGCGAGGGCGCGGTGTTCGAGCAGGCCGGGATCGGCTTCTCCGACGTGGCCGGCACCCGCCTGCCGCCCTCGGCCAGCGCGGCGCGGCCGGAACTGGCCGGCGCCTCCTGGCGGGCCACCGGGGTGTCGCTGGTGTTCCACCCGCGCAACCCGTACCTGCCGACCACCCACGCCAACGTCCGCCACTTTCGCGCCGAGCGCGACGGCGAGACCGTGGCCTGGTGGTTCGGCGGCGGCTTCGACCTGACCCCGTTCTACCCGTTCGACGAGGACGTGGCGCACTGGCACCGCACCGCGGCCGACCTGTGCGCGCCGTTCGGCCCGGAGCGCTACGCCGAGCACAAGCGCTGGTGCGACGAGTACTTCTTCCTGCGCCACCGCCATGAGACCCGCGGCGTCGGCGGCCTGTTCTTCGACGACCTGCACGGCGACTTCGAGCGCGATTTCGCCTACCTGCGCGCGGTCGGCGACGGCTTCCTCGACGCCTACCTGCCGATCGTGGCCCGCCGCAAGGACACCCCGTACGGGGAACGCGAGCGCGAGTTCCAGCTGTACCGGCGCGGCCGCTACGTCGAGTTCAACCTGGTCTACGACCGCGGCACCCTGTTCGGGCTGCAGAGCGGCGGACGCACCGAGTCGATCCTGATGAGCCTGCCGCCGCGGGTGCGCTGGGAATACGGCTTCCAGCCCGAGCCGGACAGCGCCGAGGCCCGGCTGCAGGAGTACCTGGTGCCGCGCGACTGGGTGTAGGCGGCCCACCGCGCGGCCTCGGCTTGCTTGTTGTAGGAGCCGGGTTCAGCCGGCGACCCGACGCCGTCGGCACAGGCGACGCCCCCGTGATTCCGACGGCGTCGGGTCGCCGGCTGAACCCGGCTCCTACAACACATGTGAAGGTGCGAGGGTTGGGGCGGCGCAAATAAAAAGCCCCGCCGACCAGGGGGAGGTCGACGGGGCTGGGGAACGGTGCTTGGGGAGGAGCCCCGTTCCGGGTAGATCTGCTCCAGGGGAAGGGAGAGATCCGCGACAGGCGTTGCACCTGTCGGGGCCTATATCAGCATCCGACACATTGATGGATCGTGAAGGAACGGGTTAAAAAAAGCTTGGATTTAGCACGGATTCATCCGTGCGCCAGGGGTCGGGCCACCGCACTGTGACATCGCTTCGCGAATGTGCGGCAAGTGCCTGAATCGCCGTCAATGTGCCTCGTCCCAGTTGTCGCCAATGCCGCTTTCCACCACCAGCGGGACGCTCAGTTGCGCTGCTGACCCCATCCGCCGGCCCACCTCCTCGACCAGGGTCGGCACGAACCCTTCCTCGGCCTCGAACACCAGTTCGTCGTGGACCTGCAGGATCATCAGCGCCTGGTCCCGGTGCCCTGCCAGCCAGCCATCCACCGCGATCATCGCCCGCTTGATGATGTCGGCCGCGGTGCCCTGCATCGGCGCGTTGATCGCCGCGCGCTCGGCGCCGGCGCGCTGGGCCTGGTTGCCGGCGCGGATGTACTCCAGGTACAGGCGGCGGCCGAACACGGTCTCCACGTAGCCCTGCCCGCGCGCCTGCTCGCGGGTGCGCTCCATGTAGTCGCGCACCCCCGGGTAGCGGCTGAAGTACAGGGCGATGTAGTCCTGGGCCTCGCCGCGGCCGATGCCCAGCTGCTTGGCCAGGCCGAACGCGCTCATGCCGTACATCAGGCCGAAGTTGATCGCCTTGGCCGCGCGCCGCTCGTTGCCGGTGACCTCTTCCAGCCGCCGCCCGAACACCTCGGCGGCGGTGGCCTTGTGGATGTCGGCGCCGGATTCGAACGCGCGCACCAGGCCCGGGTCCTGCGACAGGTGGGCCATGATCCGC
The DNA here is from genome assembly GCF_000972865.1 of Pseudoxanthomonas suwonensis. Lineage (NCBI taxonomy): Bacteria > Pseudomonadati > Pseudomonadota > Gammaproteobacteria > Lysobacterales > Lysobacteraceae > Pseudoxanthomonas > Pseudoxanthomonas suwonensis. The sequence goes on along the minus strand of NZ_CP011144.1, from coordinate 2,232,665 downwards.
AGCTCGATCTGCGAGTAGTCGCAGGCCACCAGCTTGCGTCCCGGCGGGGCGACGAAGGCGCGGCGGATGCGGCGGCCGTCGTCGGTGCGGATCGGGATGTTCTGCAGGTTCGGGTCGGACGAGGACAGCCGTCCGGTCGCCGCGCCGGCCTGGTGGTAGCTGGTGTGGACCCGGCCGGTGTCCGGGTTGACCATCTCCGGCAGCTTGTCGGTGTAGGTGCTGCGCAGCTTGGCCAGGCCGCGGTACTCGAGGATCACCCGCGGCAGTTCGTGCTGGTCGGCGATCGCCTCCAGCGCCTCCTCGTTGGTCGAGGGCTGGCCCTTGGGCGTCTTCACCAGCGCCGGCAGCTTGAGTTCCTCAAACAGCAGCGCGCACAGCTGCTTGGGCGAATCCAGGTTGAAGGCGCGGCCGGCCAGTTCGGTGGCCTTCTGCTGCGCGGCGAGCATGCGCCGCGACAAGTCCGCGCTCTGCCGCCGCAGCTCCTCGACGTCGACCTTGACCCCGTTGGCCTCGATCCGCGCCAGCACCGGCACCAGCGGCATCTCGATGTCGCGGTAGACCGCCTCCAGCGCCGGCTCGGCGGCCAGCTGCGGCGCCAGCACCCGGTGCAGGCGCAGGGTGATGTCGGCGTCCTCGGCGGCGTAGCGGGTGGCCTCGTCCACGCCCACCTGGGTGAACGGGATCTGCTTGGCACCCTTGCCGGCCACGTCCTGGTACTTCAGCGTCTCGTAGCCCAGCCAGCGGCGGGCGAGGCTGTCCATGTCGTGGCGGGCGCTGCCGGAGTTAAGTACGAAGCTCTCCAGCAGGGTGTCGTCGGCGTAGCCGGCCAGCTCGACGCCGTGGCGGCGCATCACGTGCAGATCGTACTTGCCGTGCTGGCCGAGCTTGCGCACGGCCGGGTCGGCCAGCAGCGGGCGCAGCAGGTCCAGGGCCTGCGCGCGGTCCAGCTGCGGCGGCGCGCCGGGATAGTCGTGGGCCAGCGGCACGTAGGCGGCCACGCCCGGCTCGGCGGCGAAGCTCAGGCCGACCAGGCTGGCGCGCATCGGGTCCAGGCTGTCGGTCTCGGTGTCGAAGGCGAACTCGCCGGCCGCGCGCAGACGCGCGATCCAGGCCTGCAGGCGTTCGGCATCGAAGATCGCCTCGTACTCGCCGGGCGCGGCCAGCGCCGGGTCCAGGCCGGCAGCCGGCGCTTCGGCCATGGCGGCGACGAAGCCGCTGCCGCGAGAACGACCGGGCTCCTTCTCGGCCACCGCCAGCACCGGGCCACCGCTGCCGCCCTCGGCGGCCACCGCGCCGGCCTCCAGTTCCTTCAACGCCTGGTTGAACCCGTAGCGGGCGTACAGCGCGCGCAGCTCATCCACGTGCGGCTCGCGCAGGCGCAGCGCGTCGGGACCGTACTCCAGCGCGACGTCGGTCTTGATGGTGACCAGTTCGCGGTTCAGCGGCAGCCGCGGCAGTGCCGTGCGCAGGTTGTCGCCGACCTTGCCCTTGATGGAGCCGGCCTGGGCGATCACCCCGTCCAGCGAACCGTACTCGCCAAGCCACTTGGCCGCGGTCTTCGGCCCGCACTTCTCCACCCCGATCACGTTGTCGATGGTGTCGCCCATCAGCGCCAGCAGATCGACGATGCGCTGCGGCGGCACGCCGAACTTCTCCTCCACCGCGGCGTCGGAATCCATGCGGCTGCCGGTCATGGTGTTGACCAGCACGATCGAGCCCGCGGCGGCGCCGTTGGCGCGCACCAGCTGGGCGAAGTCCTTGTCGCCGGTGGAGATGGTGACCTCCATGCCGGCGGCGGCGGCCTGCACCGCCAGGGTGCCGATCACGTCGTCGGCCTCCACGCCCTCCACCCGCAGGATGTCGATCCCCAGTGCATGCACGATCTCGCACATCGGCTGCACCTGCGCGCGCAGCTCGTCAGGCATCGGCGGGCGGTTGGCCTTGTATTCGGGGTAGAGGTCGTCGCGGAAGGTCTTGCCCGGGGCGTCGACCACGAAGGCGACGTAGTCGGGTCTTTCCTTGAGCGTGGCGCGCAGCATGTTGACCACGCCGAACAGCGCGCCGGTCGGCTCGCCGGCCGCGTTGCTCAGCGGCGGCAGCGCGTGGAAGGCGCGGTACAGGTAGCTGGAACCGTCGATCAGTACGAGGCGTGTCATCGGCGCATTCTAGCGGCCGCTGCCGGCGGACGGCTCCGCCGCCCCGATCTTCTTGTAGGAGCTGGCTTCAGCCGGCGACACGCCACGCCGGCACAGGCGACTCCTTCATGGTTCCTGACGCCCGTGTCGCCGGCTGAAGCCAGCTCCTACAAGGTCGGTGAACCGACGTGCCGGGGTCGTCCTGCGACAGCGTGGACGCATCGATCACGGCGGCCCATCCCGAAGCACGCATCCCGTCCACGCACGCTGGCGCATAATGCCGGTCCACGTCGAGGAGATCCCGCCATGCGCCTGCCGATCCTGTCCGCCGCCGTGCTCGCCGCGCTGCTGTCCGCCGGCTGCGCCACCCAGGGCGGCGCCCCGGTCGACCTCACCGGCGCCGAAGTGGCGGTCCGCACCCTCGACAACGGCGACGTGCTCGAGGAATACCGGGTCGGCAGCCAGCTGCGGATGGTCAAGATCACCCCGGTCCGCGGCGCACCCTATTACCTGTACGACCGCGACGGCGACGGCGCGCTCGACCGCGACGATGCCGACAAGCTGCCGCAGACCTACTGGAAGCTGTTCTCGTGGTGAACGGCGCCACGGCGGACATCCGCCCCGCCGACGACGAAGCCACCCTGCGCGCCGCCTGGCCGGTGGTCGCGCAGCTGCGCCCGCACCTGGACGAGGACGCGTTCGTGGCCGCGGCCCTGCGCCAGCGGGCCGAGGGCTGGCAGGCCACGGTGCTGCACGACGCCGACGGCGTGGTCCGCGCCTTCGCCGGCTGGCGCGTGCAGGAGATGCTCGCCCACGGCCGCTTGCTGTACGTCGACGACCTGGTCACCGACACGCACGCCCGCAGCGCCGGCCATGGCAAGGCGCTGCTGGACTGGCTGAAGGAACGCGCCGCCGGGCTGGGTTGCACCAGCCTGCAGCTGGATTCGGGCACCCAGCGGATCGACGCCCACGCCTTCTACCTGCGCGAGCGGCTGCGGATCGTGGCGTTCCACTTCAAGGCGGCGCTCGACGGCTGAACCAGCGCGTTCCGCCGGCGCTCACGCTGGCGCGCCGCGATTGGCCGACAATGGGCGGCCCGCACGGATGCCGGTCCGTGCCCACAAGGACAGGATCGACAAGACCATGCTGCGCTGGTTCGAAACCCGGCTGGACCCGTATCCGGCCGCTCCCGCCACCCAGCCCCCGCGCTCGCTGTACGCGTTCTGCCGCCACTACACGCGCGGCACCGAACCGTGGCTGGCGCTGATGGCGCTACTGACCACCGCGATCGCTGTGACCGAGGTGTCGCTGTACGCGTTCACCGGCTCGATCGTGGATCGCCTGTCCAGCCATACCCCGGCCACCTTCCTGCAGGCGGAGGGCTGGAACTTCGTGCTGATGGCACTGGTGGTGCTGGTGGTGATGCCGGCGCTGAACCTGCTCAGCGCGCTGGTCATCCACCAGACGCTGCTCGGCAACTTCCCGATGCGGATCCGCTGGCAGGTGCACCGCTACCTCCTGCGCCAGTCGATGGGCTACTTCCAGGACGAGTTCGCCGGGCGCATCTCCACCAAGCTGATGCAGACCTCGCTGGCGGTGCGCGAGACGGTGATCAAGCTGCTGGACGTGGGCAACTACGTGGTCGTCTACTTCGGCGGCGCGCTGATCGTGGCCGCCGCGGCCGACTGGCGGCTGATGCTGCCGTTCGCGGTGTGGCTGGTGGGCTACGCGGCGCTGCTGCGTTACGCGATCCCGCGCCTGAACAAGGTCGCCCAGCAACAGGCCGATGCGCGCTCGATGATGACCGGCCGGATCGTCGACAGCTACACCAACATCGCCACGGTCAAGCTGTTCTCGCATTCGCGGCGCGAGGAGGCCTACGCGCACGAATCGATGGACGAGTTCCTGGGCACGGTGCACCGGCAGATGCGCCTGGCCACCATCGTCAACGTCAGCAACGACACCCTGAACATGCTGCTGCTGTTCGCGGTGGCCGCCACCGGCATAGGCCTGTGGATGCAGGACGCGGTCAGCGTCGGCGCGATCGCGGTGGCGATCGCCTTCGTGCTGCGGCTGATGGGCATGTCGCAGTGGATCATGTGGGAGATGTCGGCGCTGTTCGAGAACATCGGCACGGTCCAGGACGGGATCAACTCGATCGCGCTGCCGGCCACGGTGGACGACGCGCCCGGCGCGCAGGCGCTGGACGCGCATGGCCCGGTGCGCGGCGACATCCGCTTCGAGCACGTCACCTTCCACTACGGCAAGCAGGGCGGCGTGATCGAGGGCCTGGACCTGCACATCCGCCCCGGCGAGAAGGTCGGCCTGGTCGGCCGTTCCGGCGCCGGCAAGTCGACCCTGGTCAACCTGCTGCTGCGCTTCTACGACCGCGAGGCCGGCGCGATCCGGATCGACGGTACCGACATCGCCACGGTGACCCAGGATTCGCTGCGCGCCTCGATCGGTGTGGTCACCCAGGACACCTCGCTGCTGCACCGCTCGGTGCGCGACAACATCCTCTACGGCCGCCCGGACGCGACCGAGGCGGAACTGGTCGAGGCCGCGCGCCAGGCCAATGCCGACGGCTTCATCCAGGAGCTGGTCGACGCCAAGGACCGGCGCGGCTACGACGCCCAGGTCGGCGAGCGCGGGGTCAAGCTGTCCGGCGGCCAGCGCCAGCGCATCGCCATCGCCCGTGTGCTGCTGAAGAACGCGCCGATCCTGGTGCTGGACGAGGCGACCTCGGCACTCGACTCGGAAGTCGAGGCGGTGATCCAGGAGAACCTGTACCGGCTGATGGAAGGCAAGACGGTGATCGCGATCGCGCATCGCCTGTCGACCATCGCGGCGATGGACCGGCTGGTGGTGATGGACCAGGGCCGGATCGCCGAGCAGGGCACCCACGAGCAGCTGCTGGCCCGCGGCGGGCTGTACGCGCAGCTATGGCAGCGGCAGTCGGGCGGGTTCCTGGAACTGGAGGCGGAGGCGGAAGCCGAGGGCGAAGCGGAGCCGTCGAGCACCAGGTGACGCCGCATCGCGGCAGCACCGATCCGTAAAGGCGCCAGGACCGATCCCGAAAACCGTCGTCCCGGCGTTCGCCGGGACGACGGGCGGGCATGGGCGGGGAGCCCCACCGGGCCGGCATTTGTAGGAGCCGGGTTCAGCCGGCGACACGCCACGCCGGCACAGGCGACTCCCTCGTGTTTCCGACGCCCCTGTCGCCGGCTGAACCCGGCTCCTACATGGACGCGGATTCGCGGCGGCGCTGGGCGCGGCCCAGGGCGAAGCCGGTACCGGCCCAGGCCAGGGCGACGCCGGCGCCGATGATCATCGCCAGCGCCGGATGCTCGCCCAGCAGGTCCAGGCCACGCTTGACCCAGGCACTGAGCGCATCGCCGCCGCGGTAGACCACCGTGTCGATGAAGTTCTTCGCCTTGTACTTGTCCTCGGCTGGCATGACCGTATAGAGCATCTCCCGGCCCGGCCGCACGAACGCGTACTCGCCGGCCCGCCGCGCCACCATCACCACCACGAACACCGCGAACACCGGCGCCAGCGCCAGCCACAGGAAGCCGAACGCCATCACCAGCGGTACGCCGACCAGCAACGCGCCCACGCCCAGCCGCTGCGCGATGCGGCCGGTGATGAACAGCTGGGTCAGGATCGCCAGGGTCTGCACCACGGTGTCGATCAGGCCGAACACCTGGGTCTGCCGGGTCCGGTCGGGGAACAGCTCGGCGACCATCCGCGCCTGCTCGAAGTACAGGAAGGTGGTCACCGTGGCCAGCAGCACCACGAACAGCGCGATCCCCAACAGGTAACGCGAGCGGAATACGGCGGTGGCGCCGGCAAAGGGATTGCCGCCCAGCGGCCGCTGCCGCTGCGTGGCTGATTCGCCGCCCACGAACGGATGCCGGTCACGCCAGCGGTGCAGCCACAGCGCCGCCACCGCGCTGGCGCCGATGAACAGCGAGGACAGCAGCATCAGCCCGCCGTGGCCCAGCGGCTGCACCAGCCAGGTCGCCAGGATCGGCCCGGTCAGGCCGCCGGCGCTGGCGCCGGCGGCGATCAGCGCGAACAGGCGCTTGGCCTCGGCGCTGGCGAACACGTCGGCCAGCACGCTCCAGGCCAGCGAGATCAGCAGGAAATTGATCACCGAAACCCAGATGTAGAACGCGCGCCCGGCCCACACGTTGTCCGGCTGCAGCACCAGGCCGGCGCCGAAGCCGAGCAGGCTGGCGACCACGAAGCCGAACACCCACGGCACGATCCGCCGCCGCGGCACCTTCGAGGCGATCCAGCCGAACAGCGGCAGCACCGCCAGCGTGGCCAGGAAGGTGCCGGTGAACAGCCATTGCAGGTTGTGCACGCCGCCGGCCACGCCCATGGTTTCGCGCACCGGCCGCAGCATGAAGTAGCCGGTGAACAGCAGGAAGAACATCACCAGGCCGGCGGCGACCGCCGGCGCCTCGTGCGGACGCACGCCGAACAGGCGCGACAGCCAGGGCAGGCGCGCGTCGGCGCCGGGGACGGGAGCATTCATGCCGCGCTGCTCAGGCGGAGAACTGGCGGACCAGTTCCTGCTGCTGCGCCGCGCTCAGCAGCGGACCGCTGCCGGCCTTGAGCTGGTCGCGCTGGCGCTCGGGCTTGCCGGTAGCCGGGATCACCGCCGTGACCGCCGGATGGCTGATCGCGAACTTCAGGAACATCTGCGCCCACGACGTCACCCCGACCTCGCCGGCCCAGGCCGGCAGCGGCACGTCCTTGACCTTGGCGAACAGCTTGCCGTCGTCGAAGACGCGGTTGATCAGCACCGCCACGCCCTTGTCCTGGGCCAGCGGCAGCACCGTGTCCGCGGCACGGGTCGAGTTGACCGAGTAGTGGATCTGGATGAAGTCCAGCGGCTCGCTGCGCAGGATCCGCTCCAGTTCGGGCAGGCCGGCGTCGACGTAGTGGGTCACGCCCACGTACTTGGTCTTGCCCTGCGCCTTGAGCTCGCGCGCATAGGGCAGCTGACGCTGCCAGTCGCGCAGGTTGTGGACCTGCAGCAGCTCGACCTTGTCGGTGCGCAGCCGGCGCAGCGATTCGGCCCACTGCGCCTCGGCCGCCTGGCGGCTGTCGGCGGCGATCTTGGTGGCGATGAAGGCCTTGTCGCGCCAACCGCCGTCCTCCAGCAGGCTGCCGACCACCGTGTCCGAGCGGCCGTAGTTGGGCGCGGTGTCGATCACCCGCGCGCCGCCCTCGAAGAAGATCTTCACCACCTCCTGCAGCTGGGCGTATTCGGGCGAGCCGATGTCCACGTCGTAGCTGCCCGAGGTGCCGGCGCCGATCACCGGCAGCAGTTCACCGCTGGAGGGGATCGGCCGGGTCAGCATCGCGCCCGGCGCGGGCGCGGCGAACACGCGGCCCGGCCCGGCCATCGCCCCGAGCCCGGCGAGGACCGAGGTGGCGAGCGCGGAATTGAGGAAGCGGCGGCGCGAATGCGAGTGCATGGTCGTGGCTCCGTGGACGGACGGCGCGGGGCGGCCGGATCCCCGATCCTACCGTCGCCGGCGCTACCCGCATGTGCACATCGGCACATGAACGCACCGGGCGCGGCGTCCGGAGGCCAGCGGACGCCGTGGTATCCTGCGCGCCTTCCCTTGGGGAGTAGCCTGCTCCGCGCGCTTAGCCGGAGCGTCCGCGTCAACATGCTCGGCCCGCTGCGGCCGTGGCGCGGACACCCGTGGTGACCACCACCGGGCCTGGCGAGACCAACGGCCTGCCGGCGCGTCCACGGTTGGACGCTGGCGGGCCGTGTCCGCCCTTCCAGCCCGGTAGCCCGCATGAACCTGTTCTCGATCCTGCTGATCGGCATCGCGATGTCGACCGATGCCTTCGCCGCGGCGGTCGGCAAGGGCGCGGCAATGCGGCGTCCACGGTTCTCCGAGGCGTTGCGCGCCGGCCTGATCTTCGGCGTGATAGAGGCGATCACCCCGGTCATCGGCTGGCTGCTCGGCACCGCGGCCTCGCGCTACATCACCGCCTGGGACCACTGGATTGCGTTCGCGGTGCTCGGCCTGCTCGGCCTGCACATGATCTGGAACGGCACCCGGCCCGACGACGGCGCCGAGGAGGCGCCGCGCCGGCACGGCTTCTGGAGCCTGGCCGCCACCGGCCTGGGCACCAGCATCGACGCGATGGCGGTGGGCGTGAGCCTGGCCTTCCTCGATGCGCCGATCGGCCTGGTCGCCGCGGTGATCGGCCTGTGTACCCTGGTCATGGTCACCGCCGGGATCATGCTCGGCCGCGTGCTCGGCGCGCTGGCCGGCAAGCGCGCCGAGATCGTCGGCGGCGCGATCATGATCCTGATCGGCGCGGCGATCCTGTACGAGCACCTGACCGGCGCGGCCTGACAGCGCTTCTGTTGCAGGAGCCGGGCTTGCCCGCGACACGACGCCATCGGCACAGGCGACATCTTCGTGACCCCGACGCCCGTGTCGCCGACTGAAGTCGGCTCCTACAGAAGAGCGGCCGCGCCTCAGCGGTTGTAGGAGCCGGGTTCAGCCGGCGACACGACGACGCCGGCACAGGCGACGCCCTCATGATTCCGACGCCCATGTCGCCCACTGAAGTGGGCTCCTACAGAAGAGCGGCCGCGCCGCGGCGGTTGTAGGAACCGGATTCAGCCCGCGACCCGACGCCGTCGGCACAGGCGACGTCCTCGTGATTCCGACGCCCGTGTCTCCAGCAAGCTGGGCTCCTACACACAAACGCCGGCGCGACGGGTGCAGGAGCCGGGCTTGCCCGTGACCCGACGCCTCTTGGGCGCGGGCGACGCCCTCTTGCCGCAATGTGTCACCCGCAGACGGGCTCCTGCATCCAGGAACACGGTAGCGACCGTCGTTTCCGACCGTCAGCGCACCACCAGCACCGGCACAGCCGACTTGGCCAGCACCGCCTGGGTCTGGCTGCCGAGCAGCACCCGGCCCAACCCGCGCCGGCCGTGCGAGGCCATCACCACCAGCCCGGCGCCATGCTCGCCGGCGGCCTGGACGATCGCCTCCGCCGGATAGCCATCGGGCACGTGCACCGTCTCGCAGGCCACCCCGGCGGCGGCGGCCTGGGCCAGCGCGTCCTCGAGGATGCGCTGCGCCGATTGCGCGCAGCCCTCGCGGTATTCCTGCTGCATCGCCGGATCGGCCGACAGCGCCAGCGCGTCGTCGAAGGCCGGCATCCACGGCTCGGTCACGGTCACCAGCACCACCGGCACGCGCAGCGCACCGGCCAGCGTCAGGCCATGGCGCAGGCCCTTGCCGGCCAGGTCCGAGCCATCGGTCGCGATCAGGATGCGGTCGTACATGGCGGGCTCCTGCGGGGGCGTGCCCGCATTGCACACCCGCCGCGGCGATCAGGCAACCGCGTGCCTCCTGTAGAAGCCCAGCTTGCTGGCGACACGGGCGTCGGAAACGCGAGGGCGTCGCCTGGGCCGGCGGCGTCGGGTCGCCGGCTGAACCCGGCTCCTGCAACCGCTACGACGCGACCGCCTTTCTGTAGGAGCTGACTTCAGTCGGCGACACGGGCGTCGGGGTCACAAAGATGTCGCCTGTGCCGACGGCGTCGGGTCGCCGGCTGAACCCGGCTCCTGCAACCGCTACGACGCGACCGCCTTTCTGTAGGAGCTGACTTCAGTCGGCGACATGGGCGTCGGAATCATGAGGGCGTCGCCTGTGCCGATGGCGTCGGGTCGCCGGCTGAACCCGGCTCCTACAACCGCCGCGACGCGGCCACTCATTTGTAGGAGCTGACTTCAGTCGGCAACACGGGCGTCGGGGTCACGAGGACGTCGCCTGTGCCGACGGCGTCGCGTCGCGGGCAAGCCCGGCTCCTACAGCGGCTGCAGCTTGGCGAAGGCCAGCACCAGCCACTTGCTGCCGGCGTCGTCGAAGTTGACCTGCACCCGCGCGTGCGCGCCGCTGCCCTCATAGTCGGTGACGATGCCGCGGCCGAAGCTGGCGTGCACCACGCCCTGGCCCAGCTTCAGCGACGGCGTCTCCAGCACCGGGTGGGCCATCCGCGGCGCCGCGGCCATCGGCCGGGCCACCTGCACCCGCGGTCGCACCTCGTTGAGCAGGTGGCCGGGGATCTCGCGCAGGAAGCGCGAGGGCATGCCGTACATGTCCATGCCGTGGATGCGCCGGCTCTCGGCGTAGGTCAGCACCAGCTTGTGCCGAGCACGGGTGATGCCGACGTAGGCCAGCCGCCGCTCCTCCTCCAGCCGCCCGCTCTCCTCCAACGACTTGCTGCTCGGGAACACGCCCTCCTCCACCCCGACCAGGAACACCAGCGGGAACTCCAGGCCCTTGGCCGAGTGCAGGGTCATCAGCTGCACCCCGTCCTCGTCGGCCTGGGCCTGGCCCTCGCCGGCCTCCAGCGCCGCGTAGGACAGGAACGCGACCAGCTCGCTCATGCTCTCCTGGTCGTCGTCGAGTTCAGCACGGGAAAAGCGCGAGGCCACCGAGACCAGTTCGTCCAGGTTCTCCAGCCGCGACTCGGCGTCGAGCTGGCCGCGCGCCTCGCTGGCCCAGTGCTCGCGCAGGCCCGATCGGGCCAGCACGTGGTCGACCCGGTCCTTCAGCGCCAGGTCGGTGGTTTCCGCGTCCAGCGATTCGACCAGGTTGAGGAAGCCGGCCACCGCGTTGCGCGCGCGCGCCGCCAGCGCGTTCTGCGACACCAGCGCGGTGGCGGCCTGCCACAGCGAGATCGAGGATTCGCGTGCGCGCCGGCGTACTTCGTCGAGGGTGCGGTCGCCTATCCCGCGCGTCGGCGTGTTCACCGTGCGCTCGAAGGCCGCGTCGTCGGCACGGCTGGCGACCAGGCGCAGGTAGGCCAGGGTGTCCTTGATCTCGGCGCGCTCGAAGAAGCGCATGCCGCCATAGACCCGGTACGGCACCTGCTCGGCCAGCAGCACTTCCTCCAGCGCGCGCGATTGCGCGTTGCTGCGGTAGAGCACCGCCGCCTCGCGCCAGCTGCCGCCGTCGCGCATCCACTGGCGGATGCGCTCGACCACGAAGCGGGCCTCGTCCATCTCGTTGTAGGCCGCGTACACGTCCACCGGCTCGCCCTCGCCACTGTCGGTCCACAGCTGCTTGCCGATGCGGTCGGGATTGTGCGCGATCACCGCGTTGGCGGCGTTGAGGATGTTGGCGCTGGAGCGGTAGTTCTGCTCCAGGCGGATGGTCTTCGCGCCCGGGAAATCGCGCAGGAACTGCTGCACGTTCTCGACCTTGGCCCCGCGCCAGCCGTAGATCGCCTGGTCGTCGTCGCCGACCACGAACACCCGGCCCGTATCGCCGGCCAGCACCCGGACGAAGGCGTACTGGATCGCGTTGGTGTCCTGGAACTCGTCGACCAGCAGGTCGCGGAAGCGGGTGCGGTAGTGGGCCAGCAGCGCCGGGGTGTCGCGCAGCAACTCGTGCGCGCGCAGCAGCAGTTCGGCGAAGTCGACCAGGCCGGCGCGGTCGCAGCGCTCCTGGTACAGCGCGTAGGCGCGGCGCAGCGCGTCGGTCCACGGGTCGTCGCCGGGCTGGATGTGCTGCGGGCGCCGGCCTTCGTCCTTCTGCGCATTGATCCACCAGGCGATCTGGCGCGGCGGGAAGCGGCCGTCGTCCAGCTCCAGCTGCTGGGCCACGCGCTTGACCAGCCGCAGCTGGTCGTCGCTGTCCAGCACCTGGAACGCCTCGGGCAGGCGCGCCTCGTTCCAGTGCAGACGCAGCAGGCGGTGGGCGATGCCGTGGAAGGTGCCGATCCACATCCCGCGCGCGCCGTGGCGCAGCTGCGCATCGGCGCGCGCGCGCATCTCGCCGGCGGCCTTGTTGGTGAAGGTGACCGCCAGGATCCCATGCGCCGGCACGCCCAGGACCTCGTTCAGCCAGGCGATGCGGTGGGTCAGGACCCGGGTCTTGCCGGAGCCGGCGCCGGCCAGCACCAGGTAATGACCGGGCGGGGCGGACACGGCCTCGCGCTGGGCGGCGTTGAGGTCGTCGAGCAGGTGGGAGACATCCATGCCGGCATTTTACGCGGTGCCGCGCTGCTGGCTGCAGGAGCCGGGCTCCGGCAGGCGACATGCCTCCTCGACTCAGGCGACTCCCTCATGCCCCCGACGCCCGTGTCGCCCACTGAAGTGGGCTCCTACAAAAGGCGGCGGCGCCGCGGCTGGTGTAGGAGCCGGGTTCAGCCGGCGACACGACGCCGTCGGCCCAGGCGACGCCCGTGATGCCCGTGGATGGGCTCCTGCAGAGGCTGGTGGCGCGTCGGTTCAGTGCGCCTGCTTGCCGTTGCCTCCCGCCATCAGCCGGTCGGTCCAGGCGATGCCGATGGCCGAGAGGATGAACACGACATGGATGATGGTCTGCCACAGCACGCCGGCCTCGGTGTACTTGGTGCCGTCGGTGCCGAGTGTCCCGGCCTCGATGAAGGTCTTGAGCAGGTGGATCGAGGAAATGCCGATGATTGCCATCGCCAGCTTCACCTTCAGCACCGAGGCGTTGACGTGGCTCAGCCACTCCGGCTGGTCGGGGTGGCCCTCCAGGCGCAGGCGCGAGACGAAGGTCTCGTAGCCGCCGACGATCACCATCACCAGCAGGTTGGAGATCATCACCACGTCGATCAGCCCCAGCACGATCAGCATGATCTGCTGCTCGCCCATCGACGGCGCGACCTGGATCAGGTGCCACAGTTCCTTGCCGAACAGGAACACGTACACGCACTGGGCCACGATCAGGCCCAGGTACAGCGGCAGCTGCAGCCAGCGCGAGGCGAAGATCAGGGTGGAGAGCGGGCTCAGGCGCGGCGCGCCGACGGTGTGGGGGTGCGACATTGGATGCTGCGGTGCGGAATGGACGGCGCAGGTTAGCGGCCGCGCGGCGGGCTGCCAAGCGCCCGGTGGGCCGCCAGGCCCGTCCCGGAACGGTGTGATCCATCCCCGGCGCGGCGCCGCGACCTACACTCGCGGCCTCCCCTCCGCAACGCCCCTCCCCAGGAGCCCGCCATGATCGACCTCTACTACTGGCCCACACCCAACGGCCACAAGATCACCCTGTTCCTCGAGGAGGCCGGCCTGCCCTACACGATCAGGCCGGTCGACATCGGCAAGGGCGACCAGTTCCAGCCGGAGTTCCTGACGTTCTCGCCCAACAACAAGATGCCGGCGATCATCGACCACGCCCCGGCCGACGGCGGCGGGCCGCTGAGCGTGTTCGAGTCCGGCGCCATCCTGCTGTACCTGGCCAACAAGACCGGCCGTTTCTTCGGCGCCGATGTGCGGCAGAAGGTCGAGGTCAACCAGTGGCTGATGTGGCAGATGGCCGGCCTGGGGCCGATGACCGGCCAGTACGGCCACTTCGCCGTCTATGCGCCCGAGCCCATCCCCTATGCCATCGACCGCTACACCCGCGAGGTCCAGCGCCTGCTCGGCGTGCTCGACAAGCGCCTGGCCGGCCGCGCCTTCATCGCCGGCAACGACTACACCATCGCCGACATGGCCGCCTGGCCGTGGATCAATCCCTACACCAAGGCGCCGCTGGACCTGGAGCCGTACCCGGAATTGCGCCGCTGGCACGCCGCCATCGCCGCGCGCCCGGCCACCCAGCGCGCCTACGCCCTTGCCGCGCAGGTCAACCCGAATGCGGGCAAGCCGTTGAGCGAGGAAGAGCGCAAGCAGCTGTTTGGGCGTTGAGTTTCATTAAGGCGCCTGTCGTGCGGCGACACGGGTCGGAACCGTGGGGTGTCGCCTGTGCCGACGGCGTCGTGTCGCCGGCTGAACCCGGCTCCTACAACAGCCGCAGTGCGGCGGCTCTTCTGTAGGAGCTCACTTCAGTGGGCGACACGGGCGTCGGTACCACGAAAGAGTCGCCTGTACCGATGTGGTGTGTCTCCGGCAGGACCGGCTTGCACAGATACGCATCCTCGCACCGGGACGCTCCGCCGCGAGCCACCGTCACCGCATGCGAGTCGCCTAGACCGCCTGCCGCACCGCCTCGGGCACCGGTGCCGGCGCGTAGCTGCGCATGTAGTCCATGTGCAACGGCATCTGCCGCACCGTGTGCAGCACGTTGTGGCGGATGTCGCCCAGGAACCGCGCCAGGTCGGCCTGGCTCATCACGTCGGCGGTCGGGTGGTAGCGCTTCGGCTCGATGCCCTGCCCCAGCATCACCTGGACCCAGGAATTCACCCCGAACAGCTCGCCGGGCACATTGAACACCTCGCCGGTCTCGCGGAACAGCTCGATCCTGTGCCGCAGCGTGTCCGGGATGCGCATCTCCGCGATCTCCTGCCAGTACGGCGAATCGCGCCGGTCGCTGATGTGGTAGTGCATCACCACGAAGTCGCGCACGTGCTGCAGTTCCTCGTTGAGCCGGGCGTTGTACTCGTCGATCGCCGGCTGGGTGATCGCGTGCGGGAAGGCCTGCAGCAGGCGCACGATTCCGCGCTGGATCAGGTGGATCGTGGTCGACTCCAGCGGCTCGATGAAGCTGCCGGCCAGGCCTAGGGCCACACAGTTCTTCACCCAGCACTGCTGGCGCTGGCCTGGCTGGAAACGCACCGGCCACGGCTGCTTGATCACCTCGCCCTCGATGCTGCCGAGGAACTCCGCGCGCGCCTCGTCGTCGCCCATGTGGCGGCTGGAATAGACGATGCCGTTGCCGACCCGGTGCTGCAGCGGGATCCGCCACTGCCAGCCCGCCTTTCCGGCGATCGCGCGGGTGTAGGGCACCGCGTCGCGCACCGCGGTGGTCTGGGTGGCCAATGCACTGTCGTTGAACAGCCACTGCGACCAGTCGGTGTAGCCCACGCCCAGGGTCTTGCCGATCAGCAGCGCGCGGAAGCCGGTGCAGTCGATGAACAGGTCGCCCTCGACCACCTCGCCGCGCTCCAGTTTCAGCGCCGAGATGCAGCCCTCGCCGTCGGTGACGACGTCCACGATCTTGCCCTCGACCCGCTTGCAGCCATAGCGCTCGCTGAAACCGCGCAGGTAGCGCGCGTACAGCGCCGCGTCCATGTGATAGGCGTAATTGACGTGGTAGCGCGGCAGGTGCGAGAAGCGGTCCTGCAGGCTGGCCTGAAGCTCGATGCAGTAGTCGCTGTACTCGCTGGCCAGGCCCTCCTTGCGCCCGCGCAGCCAGAAGTTCTGGAAGCCGGCCGACCAGTGGTCCTTGCCGCTGATGCCGAAGGAGTGGATGTAGCGGTGGCCCACGTCCTTCCAGTTCTCGAAGGAGATGCCCAGCTTGACCGTGCCCTGCACCGCGGCCATGTACTCCTGCTCCTTGATGTCGAGCAGGCGGTGGAAGGTGACCAGGGTCGGGATGGTGGCCTCGCCGACACCGACCGTGCCGATCTCCTCCGACTCGACCAGGACGATGTCCAGCACCTTGCCCAGGGTCTTGGACAATGCCGCGGCGGCCATCCAGCCGGCGGTGCCTCCGCCGGCGATGACGACGCGCTTGACGGGACGGGGACTGATTGCCTGGTCGGGATTGTTCATGTCGGTCGTACTCAACGGTTGAGGCGCTTGAGGAGCAGCGCGCGCAGGTGGCGGGCGCGCGCCTCGTCCAGCGGCGCGAGCGCGCGACGCGCGGGTTCGGGGATGTGGCCGGCGACGGCGGCCTCGTCGTAGTCGAACACGTAGTGGTCGAACACGTCCTTCCAGATCGCACGCTCGACCGGCGGCAGGTCGCGCACGCACATGATCGCCAGCATCAGCGCGTTCATCGGCGTATCCATCCACGCCGGCGACTGCCGCCACCAGTAGTTGACCAGCACGTTGAACGCGTCCAGTCCCTCCATGTGGTGCCACCACATGCTCGGGATGAACACCGCATCGCCCGGTTCCAGCACCGCGCCGCGCGCATGGCGCAGGGCCTCGGCGAACCTGGGGAAACGCGCGTGGTCGGGCGCGTGGAAATCGACCAGGCTGACCGCCTGGCCGGCGGGGGTATGGTCCAGCGGGCCGATGTACAGGTTCTCCAGCTGGTCCGGCGGGAACAGGGTCACCCGGCGGCGGCCGGCGACCACGCAGGCCAGGTTGTCCGGCACGTCCTGGTGGGCGGGAATGCGGCTGCGGTTGCCGATCCAGATGCTGGCCAGCGGATCGCGGCCGCCCAGGGCCAGGTCGTTCTCGGCGCGGAAGCCGGGCAGGAAGGTGTCGATCGTGGTCGATGCGAGGTAGATCGACGGCGGCGCCGGGTCGTCCAGGTACTTGCATAGGGTGTCCAGCACCACCGCCAGCGGCACCTGCTCGCGGCGGAAGTTGAAGCCGCTGAGATCCTCGTCGTAGAACACGCGGCCGCCGGCCGGCGGCGGCGCGACGGTGGCCGCCACCGGCATGCCGCCGTGATCGAAGCGCTTGAGGTAGTCGATCGCCGCCGGCGCCGATTCGCGCGCAGCACCGACCATCGGCCACTGCGCCGCCAGGCTGCGCAGGACCAGCGGCTCGGGCGAGCGCAGGACTTCGTCCGGCAGCGACCGTGGATCGAGGCCGGAGAGCTCGCGGATGGGCTCAGCGACCGGCTGCACGGCGGCGGTTCGTCCGCTCGATCAGGTCGCGGAAGCGCGACAGCGAGGCCAGCACCATGTAGACGGGCAGCAGGTGCCCGTCGCGCGCCAGTCGCTCCAGCGCCGCACCGTCCAGTGCCTGCAGCCGCGCCTCGTCGATGGTGTGGAAGCCAGCCAGGCGGTTGTGCGAGCCGTCGTCAAGCTGGACGTCCAGGACGAAGGACTCCAGCAACTGGTGGCGCAGCAGCGCCTCGATGAAAGCCGGCGTGGCCAGGATGCCGTCGTGCAGCGCCGACAGGACGGACTTGATCCGCTCCAGGAACTCGGTGTTGCCGCCGAAGTCGAGGAACAGCGCCTCGCCGGCGCCGCTGCGCACGCGCGGGTGGTCCAGGTCGACGTGGATCACGCGTTCTCCGCCGGAGATCCCGATCAGGAACGGCTGCCGCTGCACCGACAGCGGGATGTAGGATGCGTCCCAGCGCTCGCCTTCCAGGAACAGGTTCGTACCCTCCTGCAGGCCCAACAGCGCCAGCGGATGGAAGCCGCCGGACGCGTCGCGATGGAACACGATCGGGTAGTGCGCCTGGACGTTGCGGAACTCGTCCGGGAAGGTCGGCGCGTACATCACCTCGTCGCCGAGCCCGACCCCGTGGCGAGTATCCACCCGCAGGTCGCGGTGGTCCACGTTGTTCAGCAGGACGTTGTTGCTCATCTGGCTCTTTGCAGTTGCCGGGGCGGGACGCCGCGTCCTGCGGCATCGTGCCCGATCTTCCGGCCCGGCGGAAGCGAGCGCGGAGGAAGAAGGAAGGCGCCGCCGGCGCGCCGGCGGCGCTTCCGGCCGCGCGATGTGGGAGGCATCGCGCGGCCCGAGGCCAGGGGCGTCAGAACCGGTAGCGCACCCCGAACATGTAGCGCGGCCCGGTCTGGGTGGCGAACCGCACCATGTTCTCGTGACGGGCGTGGATGCGCTGCGTCTCGTCGGTGAGGTTGATGCCTTCCAGGCTCAGCGTGAGGTTCTCCATCACCTCGTAGCTGATGATCGCGTCGAGCTGGCCATAGGCTTCTGTCCAGTTCGGGTTGGGCGGGGTGCCGCCACCGCCGATGCCGTTGAGGAACTCGTCGCGCCAGTTGTAGGCCGCACGGACCTGCCACTTGTTCTTGTCGTAGAACGCCACGACGTTGGCCGAGTCGCTCAGGCCCACCATCGGGTACTGGGTGCCCAGGTTGGTGTTGTCGAAGGTCAGGCCCGAGTCCACCTTGGTGTAGTTCGCCGCCAGGCCGAAGCCGGACTCGCCGAACACGTGCTGGATGTTGATCTCGAAGCCATCCAGGTGGTCCGAGCGCTGGTTGGCCGGCGTGGTGATGTCGAACCCGGCGATCGGATCGCCCGGCTGGCCGACGATGCTGCCGGTCAGCTGGCCGGCCGAGTTGGTGCCGGTCACGGTCACGCCCGGCGAACCGGCGAAGTTGGTGAAGATGTAGTCGCGGATGCAGGGCATGTCCGTCGACGCGCAGCCGCCGGCGATCGCCGCGTTCCAGTACGCGCCGCCCACTGGGGTGTGCAGCTCGAACGGGGTCTCGCGCACGATCGTGTCGCTGATGAAGTTCTTGATGTTCTTGCGGAAGTAGCCGATCGAGGCGTAGCTGGATTCGCCGTAGTACCACTCCAGCGACAGGTCGAAGTTGCGCGACAGCAGCGGCTCCAGGGCAGGGTTGCCGCGGCTGCCGTCGCCGCCGTCCACGCGCACGATGTTGGCCAGGCGCTGGCCGCCCTGGATCTGCTGCCAGCCCGGTCGGCCGATGGTCTCGCTGTAGCTGCTGCGCAGGACCAGCTCGTCGGTGATGTGCAGGGCCAGGTCCAGGTTTGGCAGGAAGTAGTCGTAGTCGCCTTCCAGTTCGGTGAAGCCCTGGCCGGGCTCGTAGGTCACGTACAGCTCGTTGGCCGCATCCCAGGAAATGCCGTTGGCGATGCGTACCAGCGCCGAGGAGTCGACGTCGGTTTTCTCGTAGCGCACGCCTACGGCCACGTCCAGCGGCATCGACCAGTCGAAGCTGGTGGTGTACTGCAGGTAGGCGCTCCTGGACTTCTCCGTGGTGCGCAGGTCGTCGGTGAACTCGGTCGGCATCTCGTAGCATTCGGCGCACCCGGTCACGGCGATGGCCGCCTGGCGCAGGCGCTCGAAGTCGAACACCAGGAAGTCGTCGGTCCAGTTCGGGTTGCCGCTGTTGCCGAAGCTCTTGAAGTATCGCGACATCCTGTCGGCGTGCCAGATGCTGTCGTCGTAGTCGGCCGGGCTGCCGACGCCACCCCAGTTGTCGCGCTGCATCACCGCCGCGGCGGTGCGGTTGTTGACCTCGGTGGCGGCCACGCCGAAATCCAGGCCCGAGTAGTCGCCGAACTGGAAGCGGCCGCCGGCCTGGAACTGCTCGACGTCGGACCGGTTGTAGCTGTTCTGGAACACCGAGCCGGTGACCAGCGCATCGGCGGCCTGCACCGCGCTCATGCCCGGGGGCAGCAGGACATTGACGATCGGGATCTCGCCGCTGTAGTCGACCGTGGTGTTGCCGCGGACGAAGGCGGCCACGCCGAGCACGCCGGCCGAGCCGAGGTGGCTGTCGGGGCGGGATTCGGCCTTGGAGTTGTGGTAGTCGAACTGCAGCTTCAGCGCGTCGCTGAGCTCCCATTCCACGTTGAAGCCTAGGGAGTCGCCGCTGTTCTTGGTCGCCAGCTGCATGCCACCCATCGACAGGTCGGAGCCGACCATGTCCTCGGAGTAGATGATCGGCGCGGCCACCGGACCGTCGGTCCAGGAACTGTCGCCGGGCCCCTGGGTGAACCATACCGACAGCTCGCTGCGCTGCTGCTGGACCTTGTTCTCCATGTAGGCGTAGTCCAGCGTGGCGGTGACGTTGTCGGTCGGCGCCCACTGCAGGGTCAGCTGGCCGTTGGTGCGCTGGCGCTGCACGCCGTTGACGCTGTAGCCGGTGTTCTGCGGGCGCGCGTAGATGTTGTCCGGCGTGGGGATGTTGGTGATGCGATCGGAGTACGACTCGCCCGGCTGCGGCAGCCGGTTCCAGCTGTTGGTGTCGTCGCCGGCGAAGGTGATCCAGCCGTCGGCCACGCTGGCCTGGCTGTAGCCCGACTCGCGCTCCTGGTAGCTGCCGCTGAGAGTGATGCCGAACCGGCCGTCGGCATAGGTGTTGCTGAAGATGCCGGAAAGTTCCGGGGTGACGATCGCGCTCGGGAAGCTCTGCGGCAGGTTGCGCGCGGATCGGTCGTGGACCGTCTTGAAGCCGATGCTGGCAAGCGGCTCGCCGATCTCCAGCGGGCGCGCGGTCTTGACGTTGAGTGTGGCGCCGATGCCGCCGGTGGGCAGTTCGGCGCGGCCGGTCTTGTGCACCTCGATCGCCGAGATCGCCTCGGCGGCGATGTTGGCGAAGTCGAAGGAGCGCGAGTTGGAGGTGCCGCCGCCACCCGGGCCCAGGTTGGAGGCCGGCATCTGGCGGCCATTGAGCAGGACCAGGTTGAAGTCGGGACCGACGCCGCGGACGGTGACCCTGGAGCCTTCGCCGCTGGACGTGCGGTCGATCGACACGCCGCTGATGCGCTGCAGCGCCTCGGCCAGGTTGGTGTCGGGGAACTTGCCGATGTCCTCGGCGACGATGCCGTCGACGATGCCCTGCGCGTCGCGCTTGAGGTTCATCGACGAAGTGAGGCTGGCGCGGATGCCGGTCACCACCACCGTGTCCAGTTCGGTGGGGTCCGCATCGGCATTGGCGTTGGCGATCTGCTCCTGGGCGAGCGCCTGGGTCGCCGGCGCCATCGCCAGCAGCAGGGCGGACGCGAGCAGCCGCTTCTTTGGCAAGGCTTGCACGTGCTTCATGGATCTTCCCTCCCGGAATCACACGAATCGATTTGAGTTGTGGCCAGCACCTGCCCCCGGACAGTGGTGCCGACGCGGCGGATTAGGGCGCCGCTTGACAGCGTTGTCAAACTGGCCGCGCAAGTACCCCAAAAACACCGGAGAAAGTGCAAAAACTGCGGTAATCCGATGTTGCGCAGCAACAGAGACCAGCGCTGTCATGCGCAGGATTCACCCCTGAGGACAACGTTGTGTTAGCGCTAACTCTTTGATGTGGAATGCGAATTTCTTCGCCCGCCCCTCAAGCCACTCCCGCTCCTGTGCGGCTGAGGTTTGGCCCCGCGCCGATCGCCGCCATGGATGGCCGCCGAGTCGCCTACGGAGACGCCCCGCCGTGGCCGCAGTCGGGCCACGGCGGGGCAGCATCCGCTTACCGGAAGTTGTAGCTGGCACGCACGCCGTAGAAGCGCGGCATGGAGACGGGACCGCGGACCAGCCCGTCGCCGCCGCCCGCCCAGTAGAACTCGGTCGTGTCGGTGGCGTTGTTGACGAAGGCCTCGACGCTCCACCGGTCGGCTGGCGCGATGTACTTGACGCCGAGGTAGACGTTGGTGTTCGACGGCCGCTTGTCGCTGAACGCATCGGGCGTCGCCGTGGCGAACAGGTCTTCGTGCTTGTCGGTGTTGAAGATGGTGAAGTAGGACGATGACCGGTAATTCGCCGTGATCCAGGGCAGGATCGTGGCGCCGGAATTCAGGTCGAAGGCATGGCTGTAGCTGACGCTGGCCGTGAACTTCGGCGAAGACGGCAGTTCGTTGCCCTTGAGGTTGGCCCTGATCTGCTCGTTCTCCGGATCCACCGATGCGCCGTGGTCGATCTCGAACAGATCGGTGGCGCCGAAGCCCCACTGCTGGATGAAGTCGCTGACGATCTCGGTATCCAGGTAGGTGAAGTAGCCGCTCAGCCGGCCTCCCTGGCTGACTGCCCAGTCGAACTCCACTTCCAGGCCCTTGATCTTGGCCTTGCCGATGTTGTCGGTCTGGAAGACGGTGAACTCGTTGGCCTCGACCTCGTCGGTCTCGACCCCGTTGTCATCCCGCGCGAAGGAATAGGTGACGAACAGCGGCCTGGCGGTGGCGATCTGCATGTCGCGGTAGTCGCTGTAGAACACCGTGGCCATGAGGCGCAGCCGGTTGTCGAGCAGGGTCGACTTTATGCCCAGCTCGAAGGTGGTGACTTCTTCGGGGTCGTAGGTGTTCTCATGCAGTTGCCTGATGATGCGGTTGCCATCGGCATCCAGCGGATACTCGGTGGTCAGCGGATCCTGCTCGTACTGCACCACCACGTCGCCGATGCCGCCGGCCTTGATGCCGTTGGCCACGTAGCCGAAGACCATGCTGCGGTCGGTCAGCTCGTAGTCGAGGCCGGCGCGCCACAGGTTGTAGCTCCATTCGCCCTTGATGTCGTTGTTGGTGACCGGGGTGAAGATGGCAGGATTCCAGAAGTAGTCGCCCGGCAGCTGCACGAAGGCATCGCGATCCCATGCGGGATAGCAGCGGCCGCCGTGCAGGTCCGGATCGAGCAGGTTCGGGTTGGAGTCGTTGCAGTCCATGTTGCGGCCGCCGACGTCTTCCTTGGCGTCCCTGGTATGGCGATAGCCCAGCGTCAGGTGCAGGCCCTCGGTCATCTCATAGGTGCCCTGGGCGAAGATCGCCTGCGACGAGAGGGTGCGGTCCGGCTGGTTCCAGTAGCTGGCGCTGGCCATGGAGTTCATCCAGCCGCCCTGCATGTCGTTGTTCTCTTCGAAATAGAACACGCCCGTGATCCACTGCAGGCGGTTGTCGCCGGTGGATTGCAGCTGCAGTTCGTGCGACTGGGAACGGAAGTCCGCCTTGCGGAAGAAGATCGACATGTCCCAGTCGGTCACGCCGCGGTCCATGTCCGACATCTGCGAGCGGACCTGCTTGGCCCAACCGGCGTTGTAGACCAGTGCCAGGTAGTCGCTGAAGTCCCAGCGCATGTTGGAACGGACGGTGTCGATGCTCAGGTCCAGCATGCCGGGAACGCTGACCAGCACGGTGTAGGAGTCGGCACCCGGGCCGTAGGCGTTCTCGCAACCCTGCAGCGGCGCCGGCTCGCCGTCCTGCAGGAAGACGCGCTTGTTGGCCTTGCTGCAGTCGATGGTGTCGGCGCTGCCGGCGCTGGAGTCCTGGAACTTTTCGTAGGACAGCATCCAGGAGAAGTCCGCCGAGGGTTCCCACAGGCCGGCGATGCGGAAGGCGTACTGGTCGGCGTTGTTGTAGAAACTGCCGGGGTGCGCCTTGACCACATCCTGCAGCCCGTCCTGGCCACCGGCCCACCAGCGCTGGCGCTGCACCAGGTTGCGCTCTTCCGGCGTGCCGGAGTAGGCGGGGGCATTGCGCACGGACTCCGGCAGGTAGCGGGTATCCCACTGGTTGGGGTCGTAGTAGCCGTTCAAATAGGAGTCGCGCTGCTCGGTGATGAAGGAGCCTCGCAGGGCAAAGGTGTCGGACACGGGGATATTGACCATGCCGCGCATCTGCTGGTGGTTCCACCGACCCACTTCCATGCCGACGCTGGCTTCGAAGGCCGAGGCGTCGGGGCGGCGGGAAATGATATTCACGTTGCCCACGGTGGAATTGCGGCCGAACAGGGTGCCCTGCGGGCCGCGCTGGGCCTCCACCCGCTCCACGTCGAACATCAGGGCCATGGCGCCCTGCGGCCGTGGCGAGTAGATGCCGTCCAGGTGCAGTCCGACCGCCGGATCGCCCAGTTCGGTGATGTTGGTCGAGCGCACGCCGCGCATGGAGATCACCGGAGCCGCCTGGGACGAGTCGAAGGCGATATCCATGTTGGGCACCAGCGTGAAGATGTCCTTGACGTTGGTAATGCCCTGACGATCCAGTTCTTCCTGGCCGAATACGGTGATGGAGATCGGCGTCTCCATCAGGTTGGTCTCGCGCTTGGTGGCCGTCACGATGATCTGGTCGAGCGTCGTGGGCTGTGTCTCACCGCTGGCGCCTTGCGCCCCGTCGGGCGTGGCGGGGCTGGCGTCGGCGGTCGGTGCCGGCTGGTCCTGCGCGACCGCATAGGTCGCCGGCGCCAGCGCCAGCAGCAGCGCAGACGCGAGCAGCCGCTTCTTTGGCAAGGCTTGCACGTGCTTCATGGATCTTTCCCTCCCGGAATCACACGAATTGATTTGAGTTATGGCCAACACCCGTCTCCCGGACAGGGCGCCGACGCGGCGGATTAGGAGTTCCGCCTGACAGCGTTGTCAAATTGACCGGCCAAACAGGGAAGTGAATCCAGAAAAAAACGCCAAATTGCCGTTTTTTCATGCTGCGCAGCAGCAGGGACCAGCGCTGTCATGCGCTGGTGGACGCTGGGCGCGGGCGTCCAGGCAGTCCGTATCTCGTTGAATTTGAATACCAATTCTCATTCCAGACTCGAATGCGCCAGTCTGGCACCTCACCGCACCAGCCTTCACACGTTGGAAGCGATGCCTCCAGAACGGCGCTGCGCCGCACAATCCATAAGGCGCCACTAACTTTCACAAAAACGATGATCGCTGAATTTATTCGCATTTGATTGCATATCGTGGCGTATTCCTGAACTGGGCCTCACTTATTCCGACAACGCTGTCATGTCGCAGGACAGCATCAGACAGCGGATGAGACACCACCTGGACATTAGAAGACCGCCGTTGGCCCGTTCGGCCGACCGGGCGCGCGCCCTACAATCCGGCGCTGGTCCACACCCGCCCACCGGAACACCGCATGCGCCTCGCCCTACCGGTCCTGCTGATGACGATGCTCGCCGCCGCCCCGCTCCACGCCGCCAAACTCACCCTGGAGGCGATCACCGGCCCGGCGCCGCTGTCCGGCCCGACCCTGATGAAGCCGCAGGTCGCACCCGACGGTTCGCGGGTGACGTTCCTGCGCGGCAAGGACAGTGACCGCAACCGCCTGGACCTGTGGGAGTACCACATCGCCAGCGGCCAGACCCGGCTGCTGGTCGATTCCAGCGTGGTGCTGCCGGGCGCCGAAACGCTCAGCGACGAGGAGAAGGCGCGGCGCGAGCGCCAGCGCATCGCCGCCTACTCCGGCATCGTCGACTACCAGTGGGCGCCGGACGGCCGCGCGCTGCTGTTTCCGCTCGGTGGCGAGCTCTACTTCTACGACCTGGATCGCGGCGGCGCCGACGCGGTGCGCCGCCTCACCAGCGGCCGCGGCTTCGCCACCGACCCGCGGATCTCGCCCAGGGGCGGCTACGCCAGCTTCGTCCGCGGCCGCAACCTGTGGGTGATCGACCTGGCCAGCGGCAAGGAAGCGCAGCTGACCTTCGACGGCAGCGACACCATCGGCAACGGCGTGGCCGAGTTCGTCGCCGACGAGGAGATGGACCGCCACACCGGCTACTGGTGGGCGCCGGACGACAGCGCGATCGCCTTCGCCCGCATCGACGAATCACCGGTGCCGGTACAGAAGCGCTACGAGGTCTACGCCGACCGCACCGAGGTGATCGAGCAGCGCTATCCGGCCGCCGGCGACCGCAACGTGCTGGTGCAGCTGGGCGTCGTCGCGCCGAAGGCCGGTGCGAAGCCGCAATGGATCGACCTCGGTCCGGAGCAGGACATCTACCTGGCCCGCGTCGACTGGCGCGATCCGCAGCGCCTGACCTTCCAGCGCCAGTCGCGCGACCAGAGGACCCTCGAACTGGTCGAGACCACCCTGGCCACCGGCGCGCAGCGCATCCTGGCCACCGAGACCTCCAAGACCTGGGTGCCGCTGCACAACAGCCTGCGCTTCCTGCCCGACGGCCGCTTCCTGTGGTCGTCCGAGCGCAGCGGCTTCCAGCACCTGTACCTGGCCTCCGAGGACGGCGCCACGCTCGCGCCGCTGACCTCCGGCGACTGGGGGGTGGACGAGGTGCTGGCACTGGACCCGAAGGCCGGCTACGTATGGTTCGCCGGCACCAGGGACTCCGCGCTGGAGAAACATGTCTACCGCGTGCCGCTGGCCGGCGGCGCGGTGGAGAAGCTGTCGCAACAGGCCGGCATCCACGCCGCCAGCTTCGCGCGCAACGCCAGCGTCTACGTCGACAGCTGGTCCGCGCCGGGCACGCCGCCGCAGATCGAGCTGTTCGGCAACGACGGCACCCGACTGGCCACGCTGCTGCGCAACGACCTGGACGACCCGTCGCATCCCTACGCGCAGTACCGCGACGCGCAGCGCCCGGTCGAGTTCGGCACGATCACCGCGGCCGACGGCACCACGCCCCTGCACTACAGCCTGATCAAGCCCGAAGGCTTCGATCCGGCGAAGCGGCACCCGGTCGTGGTCTTCGTCTATGGCGGCCCGGCCGCGCAGACCGTGACCCGCGCCTGGCCGTCGCGCAGCGATGCGCTGTTCAACCAGTACCTGGCGCAGCAGGGCTACGTGGTGTTCTCGCTGGACAACCGCGGCACCCCGCGCCGTGGCCGCGATTTCGGCGGTGCGCTGTACGGCCGGCAGGGCACGGTGGAAGTGGACGACCAACTGCGTGGAGTCGAGTGGCTGAAGTCGCAACCGTGGGTCGACCCGGCGCGGATCGGCGTGCACGGCTGGTCCAACGGCGGCTACATGACCCTGATGCTGCTGGCCCGCACCGACGCCTACGCCTGCGGCGTGGCCGGCGCGCCGGTCAGCGACTGGGCCCTGTACGACACCCACTACACCGAGCGCTACATGGACCTGCCGGCGGCCAACCCCGACGGCTACCGCGACGCGCGCGTGCTCACCCATGTCGACGGCCTGGTCGGCGAAGGCGCGCCGAAGCTGCTGCTGGTCCATGGCATGGCCGACGACAACGTGCTGTTCACCAATTCCACCGCGGTGATGGCGGCGCTGCAGCAGCGCGGGCAGCCGTTCGAGCTGATGGCCTATCCGGGCGCCAAGCACGGACTGGCGGGCAAGGATGCGCTGCACCGGTACCGGCTGGCGGAGGATTTCTTCGCGCGGTGTCTGCAACCGGGGCGTTGAGCTGCGGGGGACAGCGTCGACGCGGGCGGCCGTTCGCTACCGGCCGCGACGCCCTATGCCTTGTAGGAGCCGGGTTCAGCCGGCGACACGACGCCGGCGGCACAGGCGACGCCCCCGGCATTCCGACGCCCGCATCGCCAGCAAGCCGGGCTCCTGCAGGAACGCGACGCGGCCGTTGTAGGAGCCGGGCTTGCCCGCGACGCGATGCCGTCGGCACAGACGCCCTCGTGGTTCCGACGCTCGTGTCGCCGACTGAAGTCAGCTCCTACAGAAGAGCGGTGCGGCGCTGCCGTTGTAGGAGCCGGGTTCAGCCGGCGACACGACGCCGTCGGCACAGGCGACGCCCTCGGCACTCCGACGCCCATGTCGCCAGCAAGCTGGGCTCCTACAACGGCGTGGTCGACGGTGCTGGCGACGGCTGCTGCTGCGCGCCCGGCGGCACCCAGATCGCCATGGCCGCCGCCTTCTTCTGGCTGGTCGGGATGCCGATGCCGACACCGCCATAGGAACTGCGGCCCCAGCTGCCGGCGCCGACCGACATGCTCGCCGGCGAGCCGGCCGTGCCGACGCCGATCAGCACGATGCCGTTGGCGCCCAAGGCCGCAGCCTCGCGCTTGAGCCGTTCGACGGCCGAGTCGGTCTGGCCCTGGGTGCCGAAGCCGATCGCGCTGGAGGCTTCCAGCTGGGCCACGTCCAGCGAGCCGGGTGGCGGCACGGAATAGACCTGGACCTGCGCCGGATCGATCGGCGGGCGGGCCTGGCCGATCATCACCTTGGACGACCCGGCGCAGCCGGACAGGAACAGGACAGCGGTCACGATGGCGATCTGCAGGCGCATGGCGGTCCCCGACGGTTAGGCGATGGATTGTGACCGCATCATCCGCCGACCGGTGTGAATCGGCCGCAAATCCCGTCCGGCGGCCCGTAGCGGTCGGTGAACCGGTCAGGCCCGCCGCAGGCCGGGCGTATCATGGCCGCCTGCGTCCTGCGGAGTTCCCGATGAGCTTCCCCCACGTCCGCCTGCGGCGCATGCGCCGCGACGACTTCTCCCGCCGGCTCGTGCGCGAGCACGTGCTGAGCGCCGACGATCTGATCTACCCGGTGTTCGTCCACGACCTGCCCGGCCGCGCCACGGTGCCGTCGATGCCGGGCGTGGAGCGGCTGTCGATCGATGCGCTGCTGGCGGTGGCCGAACAGGCGGCGGAACTGAAAGTGCCGGCACTGGCGCTGTTCCCGGTGACCCCGGCCGAGGCCAAGTCGCTGGACGCCGAGGCGGCCTGGGCCGAGGACGGCCTGGCCCAGCGCGCGGTGCGCGCGCTGAAGGCGCGCTTCCCGCAGCTGGGCGTGATCACCGACGTCGCCCTGGATCCGTTCACCACCCACGGCCAGGACGGGATCCTCGACGAGAGCGGCTACGTGGCCAACGACGTCACCGTGCACGCGCTGGTCAAGCAGGCGCTGTCGCACGCGCGCGCCGGCGCCGACGTGGTCGCGCCCAGCGACATGATGGACGGCCGCATCGGCGCGATCCGCGAGGCGCTGGAGGCCGAGGGCTTCGTCAACACCAAGATCATGGCCTACTCGGCCAAGTACGCCTCGGCCTTCTACGGCCCATTCCGCGACGCGGTCGGCAGCGCCGGCAACCTGGGCAAGGGCGGCAAGCACACCTACCAGATGGACCCGGCCAACGGCGACGAGGCGCTGCGCGAGGTCGAGCTGGACATCGCCGAGGGCGCGGACATGGTCATGGTCAAGCCCGGCCTGCCCTACCTGGACGTGGTGCGGCGGGTGAAGGACGCGTTCGGCGTGCCGACCTTCGCCTACCAGGTCAGCGGCGAGTACGCGATGCTCAAGGCCGCCGCGGCCAACGGCTGGCTCGACGAGAAAGCCTGCGCGCTGGAGGCGCTGCTGGCGTTCAAGCGCGCCGGCGCCGACGGCGTGCTGAGCTACTTCGCGCTGGACGCGGCGCGCTGGCTGCGCGAGGGCTGAGCGCGCTCAGCCGCCCGCGGGCCGGCAGCCGTCCTGGCCGCGGACCCGCGGCAGCACGATGCGGTAGAGATCGGTCCGCCCCGCCTTCGGCGCGCGCGCCGAACCGGTGACGGTGCCTTCGGCCGGGCGCGACGGATCGGCGACCGGGGCGCGGGTGTAGCCGTCTTCGGTGTTGAAGGACAGCGTCCATGGCAACGCGCCGGCATAGGCATGGCCGTCGCAGGCGGCCACGTACAGCCGGGCCGTGCCCGCCGCCTCGTCGCCGCGCGAGAACAGCAGCGCGCGGCCGCCGTCCAGCCAGGCCGCGTCGATCTCGTCGGCGGCGGTGTTGACGCCCGGCACCGCCACGGGCGCCGCGTCTCCCTCCAGGGTCGCCAGGTAGAGGTCGTGGCCGCCGGCACCGCCCGCACGGTCGCTGGCGAACGACAGCATGCGGCCGTCGGCCAATGGCGTCGGCGAGCGCTCGTCGGCGAGCGTGTTGATGCCGTCGCGCAGCCGCTGCGGCTCGCCCCAGCCGCCATCGGCAAGCACCGCGACCCGGTACAGGTCGCGCCCGCCGGCGCCGCCGGGGCGGTCGGACACGAAGTACAGCCAGCGCCCGTCGGCGCCGAACATCGGCTCGGCCTCCCCGGCCGCGGTGTTGAACGGCAGCGGCTGCGGATCGAGCCAGCGCCCATCCTCGTTGCGCGCCTGCCACAGGTCGCCGCCGCCGGGACCGCCGGCGCGGTCGCTGCCCCAGACCATGCGCCGGCCGTCGGGGGACACGCTGCCACGCAATTCGGCGTCGCGGGTGGACACGGTCCAGATGCCCTCGATGCCGTATTCGGCCAGCTGCGCCAGCGCCGGGCCGCAGAGTAGACTGCAAGCGAAGGCGACGCCCAGTGCACGCTTCATGGCGGTCGCTCCCGGCCAGATCCCTACCCGCGGATTCATACCACGCCATGTCCATCGCCCGATACGCCGTCTTCGGCCACCCGATCGTCCAGTCGCTGTCGCCCCGCATCCACGCCGCCTTCGCCCGGCAGTGCGGCATCGCCCTGGAATACACCGCCATCGACGCACCGGCGCAGGATTTCGCCGCCGAGCTAGAACGGTTCGCCGGTGCCGGCGGGCGCGGCGCCAACGTCACCGCACCGCTGAAGGAGGCCGCGTTCGCGCTGTGCGCGCAGACCAGCAGCCGGGCGCGGCGCGCCGGCGCGGTCAATACGCTGACCCGCAACGACGGCCAGTGGCACGGCGACAACACCGACGGCGCCGGCCTGGTGCGCGACCTCACCGGCCGCCACGGCCTGGACCTGCGCGCGCGCCGCGCGTTGCTGGTCGGCGCCGGCGGCGCCGCGCGCGGGGTGGCGCCGGCGCTGCTGGACGCGGGCATCGGCGAACTGGTGCTGGTCAACCGCACGCCCGAACGCGCCGACGCGCTGGCCGACGCGCTCGGTGAGCCCGGCCGCGCGCATTCGCGCTACTGGAAGGACCTGCGCGACCTCGGCGACTTCGAGCTGATCGTCAACGCCACCTCGGCCGGGCGCGACCCGGACGCCGCCTTCAGCGCGCCGCTGTCGCTGGTCAACAGCCGCACCCTGGCGGTGGACCTGAACTACGGCGAGGTCGCGATCCCGTTCCTGGCCTGGGCGCGCTCGGCCGGTTGCCACAACGTGGTCGACGGCCTGGGCATGCTGGTCGAGCAGGCTGCCGAGGCCTTCGAGCAGTGGCACGGCGTGCGCCCGCAGACCGATGCGGTCTACACCGCGCTGCGCGAGCGCGAGGACGCGCTGGTGACCGCGGATTGAGCCGGATGTCCCTGGACTTGCGGCGCCGGGCCGCCGCGGCCACGCCGCGTTTCCCGCTTTCCTCCCGCTGCCGCGTCGTCGCATTGCTGACGCTGGCCCTGTTGGCGCCGGTTGCGCAGGCCGATGACACTTCGCGTCCGCGCGCACGCGACATCGGCATCGTCGTCGGTACCCTGTCGCCGGGCCCGCACAACGCGATCACCGATGTGACCGGCGTCGGCGTCGGCCATGCCACGCTGGCGCAGGGAACCCGCTTCAACACCGGCGTCACCGCCATCGTCCCGCACCGCGGCAACCCGTACCTGGAACGCGTGCCGGCGGCGATCGTGGTCGGCAACGGCTTCGGCAAGCTGCTCGGCGTCACCCAGGTGCAGGAGCTGGGCGAACTGGAAACGCCGGTGCTGCTGACCGGCACGCTCGGCGTGTGGAACGCGGCCGACGCGCTGGCCGCCCGGCTGCTGGCGCAGCCGGGCATGGAGCAGGTGCGCTCGATCAATCCGGTCGTCGGCGAGACCAACGACGGTTACCTCAGCGACATCCGCGCCCGTCCCGTCGGCCCGGCCCAGGTCGAACAGGCGCTGACCCGGCTGTCGTACGGCGAAGTCGAGGAAGGCGCGGTCGGTGCCGGCGCCGGCACCGTCGCCTTCGGCTGGAAGGGCGGCATCGGCACCAGCTCGCGCGCGCTGCCGGCCGCGCAGGGCGGCTGGACGGTGGGGGTGCTGGTGCAGAGCAACTATGGCGGCCACCTGACCGTGGCCGGTGTGCCGGTGTGGAAGACGCTGCCCGATCCGGCCGCGGTGGCGCGCGCGCAGGTGCCGGCGCCGTCGGGCGGCGACGGCAGCATCATGATCGTCGTCGCCACCGACGCGCCGCTGGATCCGTCGGCCTTGCGCCGGCTGGCCAGCCGCGCCCTGGTCGGCCTGGCCCGTACCGGCTCGGACATGTCGCACGGCTCGGGCGACTACGTGATCGCGTTCTCCACCGCCGAGTCGAACCGGCGCCGTCCCGGCGTGGCGGTGCAGCCGGCCGCCAGCGTCGCCGGCGACGGCATGACGTCGCTGTTCCAGGCCGTGGCCGAGGCGACCGAGGAAGCGATCCTCAACTCGATGCTGCGCGCGCGGACCGTGCACGGGCACCGCGGTACCGCGCCGGCGTTGCCGCTGGAGCCGCTGCTGCAGGCGCTGGACGCGGCCGGTGCGCTGACGGCGCCGGCGACTACCTCCACGCACCCGTAGAAGACTCGCCGTCGTCCCGGCGCATGCCGTGACCCAATGCCTTTGCTGTTGCTTCGAGCGAAGCCACGACATCAATGCCGCGAGGCCGCCGTGCCCTGGGGGTCTGGCGCAAGCAGCACAGGGATGTGCTGCGTTCGCGACTCGGAGGCAGGGCGCCGGAGTGGAGCGATGCGCCAGACCCCAGGGCGCGGCGGCCCCTTCCGAAGCGCAACACCTCGCCATCAGAGGCGGAAGTCGCTGGGTCCCGGCGTGCGCCGGGACGACGGGGATATTCAGATGTCCGGGCGCCGGAACGCCGCGGCGCTGCTCAGGCCGGGCGCCGGTACACCGCCGCGTTGATGCAGGCGAACACGCTGACCACGAACCAGCCGAACGGCAGCAGCGACAGCGTGAGCAGCCAGGTGATCGCAAAGGCAATACACGCCGAGATGAACCACAGGATCGCCGACAGCAGCCGGCCCTGGATCAGCTGGCCCAGCCCCGGCACGACGAAACTGCACAGCGCCGCGATCACGTTGCCGGTCGAACCCTGTCCCGTTGCCATCTGCCGCTCCGCCGATCTGGATGAGAGGCCTACAGGCTACAACAGTCCGTCACGCTTGACCGCCAGGTAGCGCTCGACCAGCGCGGCAGGCAAATCGGCGGGAGCCACGTCCAGGACCATCACCCCGTGCTGGCGCAGCGCATCGTGCGCGGCGGCGCGCTGCTGCAGGTAGTGCGCGACCGCGCCGGCGTCGATCGCGTCGTCCAGGCTGTCCACCTCCGCCTGCAGCGACGCGTCCAGGACCTGCTCGCGCAGGCTGGCCACGCACACCAGGTGCCGGCGCTGCAGCAGGCGCACCGCGGACAGCAGTTCCTCGCTGTCCTCGTCGCGCACGTTGGTCGCCAGCATCAGCAGCGCGCGCCGCGGCTGGCGCCTGGCCAGCTCCCCGGCCAGGGCCAGGTAGTCGGTGGCCACCGGCTCGGGCTGCAGGTCATAGCTGGCGCGCAGCAGCGCATCCAGCGCGCCCATGCCGCGCTTGGGCGGCACCCAGCGCGCCGGCCCGCCGGCCGCCATCAGCCCGACCGCATCGCCCTGGCGCAGGCCCAGCCAGCCGACCACCAGCGCAGCGTTGAGCGCGTGGTCGAAGTGCGACAGCCCGCCCTCGCTGGCGAGCATGCGCCGGCCGGTGTCGACCACCAGCAGCAGCTGCTGGTTGCGCTCTTCCTGGTACTCGCGCGAGACCAGCTTGCGCGCGCGGGCGGTGGCCTTCCAGTCGATCCGGCGCAGGCTGTCGCCGACGCGGTACTCGCGCATCTGCTGGAAATCGGTGCCTTCGCCGCGGCGGCGGCGCAGGTGCGCGCCGACCAGCCGCGAGGCCTGTTCGGCGCTGAGCAGCGCCAGCCGCGCCAGCGGCGCGAAATCGGGATAGACCCGCACCTGCCGCGGCGCGCCGGCCAGCCGCGACTGCGTCCACAGCCGCCACGGCGAGCGCAGGCGCAGCTGGGTGCCGGGGAACTCGGCCAGCCCGCGCGCGGCGGCGGTGAGCCGGTAGCGCAGCAGCGTCGCCTCGCCGGGCCGCACCCGCAGCCGCTGCGGCAGGCCCTCGACCGGCCAGCCGACCGGATGCAGGTCGAACACCTCCAGCCATTGCCGGCGCGCGGTGGTGATGCGCAGTTCGACCTCGCGGCCGTGGCCCACCGGCAGCGCCTCGGGCAGCACGCGCTCGACCTCCGGGGTCGGCCGGTGCCGCAGCCGCAGCGCGTCGAGCAGCGCGACCGCCGCCAGCGCCGCGGCCGACCCGGTCCAGGCCACCATCGGCACGCGACCGGCCAGCACCAGCGCACCGACCACCGCCCACGCGGCCAGCAGCACCAGCAGCGCCGGCGCCGGTCTCATCCGCGCACCCGGGGCGCGATCGCAGACGTTGCATCGCTCACTGGCGCGGCGCCTCCACCCGCGCCAGCAGGCCTTGCAGCACGTCGTCCACCGACTGCCCGTCGATCTGCAGTTCCGGCGCCAGCATGATCCGGTGCCGCAGCGCCGGCAGCGCGATCGCGCGCACATCGTCGGGCGTGGCGAAGTCGCGGCCGCCGAGCACCGCCTGCGCGCGCGCGGCGCGGACCAGGGCGATGCTGCCGCGCGGACCGGCGCCCAGCGCGATCCCGGGCGACTTGCGCGTGGCCGCCGCGATCCGCACCGCGTAGTCGAGCACCGCCGGGTCCACCGCCACCTGCGCGGTGCCCTGCTGCATGCCCAGCACCTCGGCGGCGCCGGCCACGCGCCGCACCTGCGACAGGTCGAAGTCGCCGCCGCTGCGCCCGGAGGTGGTCGCCTCGACCAGCCGCTTCTCCTCCTCCAGCTTCGGGTAGCCGATCAGCACCTTGAGCAGGAACCGGTCCAGCTGCGCCTCCGGCAGCGGATAGGTGCCTTCCTGCTCGACCGGGTTCTGCGTGGCCAGGGCCATGAACGGCGGCGCCAGCGCGAACGAGCGGCCCTCGATCGTCACCTGCCCTTCCTGCATCACCTCCAGCAGCGCCGACTGGGTCTTGGCCGGGGCGCGGTTGATCTCGTCGGCCAGCAGCAGGTGGGTGAACACCGGGCCGCGGCGGATCTTGAAGCTCTCGGTCTTCGGGTCGTAGACCGCGTGGCCGCTGACGTCGCTGGGCATCAGGTCGGGTGTGAACTGCACCCGTGCCCAGTCCAGTTCCAGCGCCTGGCCCAGCGCGCGCACCAACAGGGTCTTGCCCAGCCCGGGCACGCCCTCGACCAGCACGTGGCCGCCGGCCAGCAGCGCGACCAGGACCTGGTCCAGGGCCTCGTCCTGGCCGATGAAGGCCTTGGCCACTTCGCTGCGGACGGCCTCCACGCGCTCGCACAGCGCCGGGCCGGTGAGTGGACGCGGGTCCGGGGTCGTGGCGGTCTCGTTCATAGCCGGTTCCTCATCTGGATCAGGGTGCGCACGCGCGCGAAATAGGTATGGCGGTCCTGCACGCCGCTGCGGGTCAGCGCCTCGCGGACCAGGTAGTGCGGCAGCTGCAGGCGCTCGGCCAGCGCCTGCACCCGCGCTTCGCCGGCCAGCGCGGCGGTGGCCGGGTCGCGCCGGCGCAGCCGCGCCAGGAACGCCTCGCGCACCGCGTCGTACAGCAGCGGTGCCTGGCCGTGGCGGAACAGCAGCGCGCCGCCGGCACGCACGTGCTCGCGCAGCGAACGGCGCGCGGTCGCCGGCGACGGCAGCCACGGCCCGAAGCGCTGTGCGCGCCGCCACAGCCAGCCGGCCAGCAGCAATGCCAGCGGCAGCCACAGCGGCCAGCCGTGCCGGACCAGCCGCCACCAGAGCGAATCCAGGCGGGCGTCGTGGACCAGGTGCACCGTCCCGCGGCCGTAGCGCGGTGCCAGCAGCTGCCGGGCCAGGGCCTGGTGCGTGGCCTCGTCCAGCCGCGAATTGGCGAGGAAATCGAAATCGGCGAGCAGGTCGACGACGCCGCGGCCGTGGGCCAGGCGGACGAACGCATACCCGTCCTGCGCATCGCCCCAGGCGCGCAGCGGCGACACGCCCTCCAGCCGCATGCGCCAGCCGTCGCACAGTTCCACGTGCGGTTCCTCGTCGCGCACCTGCAGCTCGACGCAGCCGGGCGGCAGCAGCTCGCGCACGCCGAGCCGGTGCAGCAACGGCGGCACGTCGGCCTCGTCTTCCCCGTCGAACCAGCCCTGCCGCGGCGTGCGCAGCAGCAGGTGGCCGCCGCGGGCAACCCAGTCGAGCAGCGCCTCGACCTCGCCGGCGCGCAGGCGCGCCGGGTCGGTGTCGAACAGCACGGTGTCGTCCGTCGCCGACGCGAACAGCGCCGGCTGCAGCCGCTGCCGGGTCACCGCCTCCACCCCATCGCCACGCAGGGTCTCGCGCAGCGCGTACAGCGGGTTCCAGACCGCCTCGCCGGCGGGCGGCAGCGGCACCTGGCGCTCGACCCGCTCGTGGGTGTGCAGGAACCAGGCCACCGCCGCGGCCACCAGCGCAGCCGCCGCCAGCGCCAGCACCGTGCCCAGCAGCCACTTCTGCGCGGCCGGCCTCATCGGCTCCATCCCCATTGCACGCGCGCCGCGTCCAGCAGTGACTCGAACTCGTCCTGCTCCGGCAGGCGGCCAGCGTAGGCGGCGTACTGCCACACCCGCACCACGCCCGCGAACAGTTCGCGCGCGGCGTCCAGCGGCAACCGGCGCGCCGCGCGCAGGCATTGCGCCTCGGTCGCACCGGGTGGCAGTTCGACCCCGGCCTGCAGGCTCATCGCCTCGACGCTGCCGCGGTACAGCAGCGCCAGCGCGTCGCGCTGGCGGCCGTCCTGCCAGAGCCGGCGCGCGACGCTGGCGATGTCGTCGGGCAGCGGCTCGGGTTCCGCCAGCACGACGGTCGCCACCGGCGTCGGCACCGTGCGCCTGCGCCGCAGCGAACCGCGCAGCCACGGCAGCCAGCGCGGCGCGGTCAGCACGACCGCCAGCAGCAGCACGCCGGCCAGGATCCACAGGCCCCACTCGGCGAGCAGCGACAGCAGCGCGGCCAAGGCCGACAGGTCCGGGCCTGGCCTGCGCTGGGGCCGCTCCTTGGCCTTCGGCTTCCATTCCACCAGCGTGCGCTCGCCGCCCAGCGGCGGATCGCGGTAGGCGCGCGCGGCCGCCTCGCGGAAACCGGCATCGTCGGCCAGCCGGGGACCGAACACCTGCTCCAGCGTCGCCGGCTCCGCATCGTCGCCTGGCTCCTGGGCGTACGCCGACCACGGCAGCAGCAGCGTGCACGCCAGCAGCGCCACCGCCAGCGGCGCGGCCGCCTGCGCGAGCAGCCGTTCGCGCAGGCGCCGGAACGCCAGTTCCACGTCCCAGGCCTCGGTCTCGGTGCGCCGGTTGAGGTACAGGCCGAAGCCGGCGGCCGTGTAGAACGGCCCGATCACCGACATCGCCAGCCAGAAGGCCAGGTTGAAGCCCAGCAGCAGCCACGGTGGCGGGCCGCCGTACAGCAGCGCCCAGAACGAGCGCAGCGACGCGGGCAGCAGCTCGGCCGGAACGGCGACGAACACCGCCGCCACCGCACCCAGCGCCAGCGCCAGCTCGAACAGCCAGCAGGTCCAGGTCAGCAGCGCCGCCTGCGCATACGCCGGCCCGCCGACCACGCGCCGGCGCATCCAGCGCTGCGTCCCGGCAGTACCTTCGAGCACGTCCACCGGCAGCAGCAGCGAGCGCGCCGGCGACAGGCGCCGCCACAGCAGGTAGCCCGGCATCGCGCCGCGGCCGAACGCCACCTGCGCGCGCAGCGTCTCCCACGCCGGCGGCGTGCGCCCGAACACCCCGCGCGAAAGCACGTACAGCGGGATCCGCTCGAACAGCGGCTTGAGCCACCACATCAGCACCATCGCCAGCCACAGCCGGTCCAGCATCCAGGCCGCGGCGTTGAGCAGCGCGAACACCGGCAGCGTGGCCAGCAGCCACGGCTGCCAGACCGCGCCGGCGTGGCGGCGCAGCAGCGCGGTGCCCAGTTCCATCGCTTCCCACGACGAGCGCGGGCGCAGGGCCACGTCCAGGTCCTCAGGCCTCATCGTCGCCCTCCGCGGCCGCAGTGCCGTGTCCGCCGCGCCACAGCCAGCCCAGCACGCCGGCCCACAACAGCGCCGAGACCGCGTACTTGAGCCAGGCCGGGATCGACTGGGTCGAGGACCAGAACGCTTCCACGAACGCAGCCAGCAGCAGCATCACCGCCACCCCCAGGCACAGCCGCGCGCCGATGCGGCCGGCATGCACCAGCGCATCGCGGCGCCGGCGCCGTCCCGGTGCGACCAGGCCCAGGCCCAGACGCAGGCCGGCGCCGCCGGCGATCACGATCGCGGTCAGCTCCAGCGGCGCATGGCCGGCGACGAAGCGCCAGAACGGATCGCCGTGCCCGATCGCCTGCAGGTGCCCGGCCACCGCGCCGATGTTCACGCCGTTGGCGATCAGCACCAGGATCGTGCCGACCCCGGCCAGCAGGCCGCCGGCGAAGGTGCGCAGGCCGATGCTGATGTTGTTCATCACGTAGTGGCCGAACATCTGCCAGTCGCTGCCGCTGTCGCGGCCCAGCGCGTTGCGCGGGTCGGACGGGTCGTACATGGCCTCCATCCGTGCGATCTGGGCCGGGTCGAGCAGCTGGTGGATCAACTCCGGGCGGAACTGCAGCAACACGAACAGTCCCACCAGCGGCACCGCGAACAGCAGCAGCGAAGCAGCCATGCAACCGGCCTGGCTGCGCACCAGCTGCGGGAAACCAGCGACCAGGAACTCGGCGGCGCGGCGCCAGCGCGGCGGCGGCGCGCGGTACAGCACCGCGTGGCCGCGCTGCATCAGCCCCTGCAGCCGCTCCAGCAGCGGCGTGCTGTAGCCGCGCCGGCGCGCCAGCGCCAGCTGCTGGCACAACCGGCGGTAGCGCGCCGGGACCTCGCCGTCGTCCAGGCCCACCGGCGCGTCGCCGGGGCGCCGGGCGCGGACGCGCTCGCCGCACGCCTGCAGCCACAGCTCGAAGGCGTCCCACTCGGCCTGGTGGCGGGCCACGAACTGCTCCTGCCTCATCCGCGCCCTCCGCATCCGTGCGCCATCAGCGTCGCCCCAGCAGCCAGTTGGCCAGGCCGTACAGCCGGCGCACGCCCTCGCTGCCGGCGCTGCCGGTGAGCGGGAACAGCAGCGCGGCCAGTTCGGCCTGGCGTCCGGCCGACAGCCGCGGCGCGCGCTCGCCGAAGGCCACGATCGCGGCCTGTTCGTCCGGCAGCAGTACCTGCGCCGGCGCCTGCGGCGTGGCCGGCGGCAGCACCGGGTCGATCCGGCGCGGCGCCACGTGCACGACCACGGTATCGGCGACCAGGTCGCCGAGGCGGCGGCCGTGGCGGTCGTACAGGCAGCTGGCGAGCCCGGTGGCGTAGCCGAACGGCAGCATGTCCACCGAACGCATCAGGTTGCGCACCACCGCCGGCAGCCAGCCGACCGGTGCGCCGTCGCCGGCGACCACGCGCAGCCCCAGCGCGCGCTTGCCGGGGGTCTGCCCGTTCCAGGCCGCCTCCAGCACGATCGGATAGGCCCAGAACACCAGGAACAGCCCGACCAGATACAGGCCCTGGCCGAGTCCGCCCAGCAACCCCAGCAGCATCGACAGCGCCAGCAGCACCGCGACGCGCACGAACAGGTCGATCAGCCACGCCAGCGCGCGCGGCACCGGGCCGGCGGCCGGCAGGTGCAGGGCCACGCCTTCGGGCGTGAGCACCTCACGATAGGTGTCGAGCATGGCCGCGGGCGCGGCGGCGGTGCCGGTCCGCTCGTGCGCGGCGACTGCCTGTGGCGGCATGCGGTCCTCGTCGTGGTCCCCGCGCCGACTGTAGCGGCCGTGCACCGGCTTGCCCAGCGCCGGGCCTACACTGCGCGCATGGATACGCCCTTCGCCTGCCGCGGCGGCTGCGCCGCCTGCTGCACGGCGCCGTCGATCACCTCGCCGATCCCCGGCATGCCGCGCGGCAAGCCGGCCGGGGTGGCCTGCGTGCAGCTGGACGAGGCGTTGCGTTGCCGCCTGTTCGGCCGCCCGGAACGGCCGGCGTTCTGCGCCTCGCTCAGGCCCGGCCCGGCGATGTGCGGTGCCAGCCGCGACGAGGCGATGGCGATCCTGGCCGCGCTGGAGGCGGCGACCGCGCCCTGAGCGCGGCTCAGTCGGCGGCGATGCCCAGGTAGCGGTCCTTCAGCCGCACGTAGTGCGCGGCCGAGTAATGCAGGCTCTCGATCTCGCGGTCGCTCAGCCTGCGCACGAAGCGCGCCGGGTTGCCCAGCCACAGCTCGGCCTCGCCGACCACCTTGCCCGGACCGACCACCGCGCCGGCGCCGACGAAGCCGTATTTCTTCACCGTGGCGCCGTCGAGGATGCAGGCGCCCATCCCGATCAGGCACAGGTCCTCGATGGTGCAGGCGTGGATGATGGTGCCGTGGCCGATGGTCACGTCCGCGCCGATCAGGGTCGGGTAACCGGCCTGGTTGAACGGGCTGTGGTG
Source organism: Pseudoxanthomonas suwonensis (assembly GCF_000972865.1). NCBI lineage: Bacteria > Pseudomonadati > Pseudomonadota > Gammaproteobacteria > Lysobacterales > Lysobacteraceae > Pseudoxanthomonas > Pseudoxanthomonas suwonensis. Next base: position 2,193,058 of record NZ_CP011144.1, on the reverse strand, counting down.
GCTGACGTGGACGATGGTGCCGTCCTGCACGTTGGTCCGTGCACCGACGCGGATGAAGTTGACGTCGCCGCGCAGCACGCAGCCGGGCCAGACCGACGCGTCATCGGCCAGCTCCACGTCGCCGATCACGGTCGCCGCCGGATCGACGTAGACGCGTTCGCCCAGCACCGGCAGGCGGTCGAGGTAGGGGCGCAGCGGCGGCGTGGGTGTGGGCGTGGGCGTGGGCGCAGTCATGCGGCCATTGTAGTGCGCGGTCGCGCAGGCGAAGGCCTACACTGCCGGCATGACCACCGGCGTCACCGCTGCCACGAGCGCTGCCACCACCGCCGCCACGGCGGCCATGACCGCCGCCGGCGCCGCCCTCGCGGCGGCCAATGCCGAACAGTCCCGCGGGCCGCCGCCGCCCGGTGGCGACGCACGCGAGCCGGTGACCGCGATCGCCGACCTGGCGCCGACGCTGCAGCGCCTGCGCCAGGCCTGGCAGGCGGACAAGCCCGGCCATGCGCAGCGCCGCGACGACCTGCGGCGGCTGCGCGCCGCGCTCATGCGCCGGCTGCCGGAGATGGCTGACGCCATCGCCGCCGACTTCGGCCACCGCTCCCGCGACGAAAGCCTGCTGGCCGACGGCATGACCGTGCTGGCGGCCATCGACCACCTGCTGCGCCACCTGCGCGGCTGGATGAAGCCGCGCCGGGTCGGCGCCGGCTGGCGCCTGTGGCCGGCGCGCGCGCAGCTGCGCCACGCGCCGCTGGGCGTGGTCGGTGTGATCTCGCCGTGGAACTACCCGGTCAACCTGGCGCTGGTGCCGCTGGCGACCGCGATCGCCGCCGGCAACCACGTGTTCCTCAAGCCGTCCGAGCACACGCCGCGGACCGCGCGCTTCCTGCACTCGCTGCTGGCCGAGGTGTTCCCGGCCACGCGCGTGGCCGTGGCCGAGGGCGGCAGCGAGGTCGCCGCCGCGTTCGCCGCGCTGCCGTTGGACCATCTGGTCTTCACCGGCTCGACCGAGGTCGGGCGCAAGGTGATGGCTGCTGCCGCCGCGAACCTGACCCCGCTGACCCTGGAGCTGGGCGGCAAGTCGCCGGCGATCGTCTGCGCCGGCTATCCGCCGGAGCAGGCCGCCGCGCGCCTGGCGACCGGCAAGTGGTTCAACGCAGGGCAGACCTGCATCGCGCCGGACTACGTGCTGCTGGTCGGCCGCCAGCGCCGCGATGCGCTGGTGCAGGCGCTGCGCGCGCAGGTCGCCGCGCGCTACGGCGGGCTGCAGGGCGATGCCGAGGACTACACCCGCATCGTCAACGACGCCCAGTTCGCGCGCCTGCAGCGCTGGCTGGACGAGGCGCGCGAACGCGGCTGCGAGGTGCTGCCGCTGGCCGCCGCGCACGATCCGGCGCGGCGCCTGTTCGCGCCGACCCTGGTGCTGGACCCGCCGGACGACATCGCGCTGATGCGCGAGGAGATCTTCGGCCCGATCCTGCCGGTGCGCGTGGTCGATTCGCTGGAACAGGCGATCGACTTCGTCAACGCGCGGCCGCGGCCGCTGGCACTGTATCCCTTCAGCCGCGACCGCAGCGAGGTCGAAACCGTACTGCGGCACACCCTGGCCGGCGGCGTTACCGTCAACGACACGCTGCTGCATTTCGCTGCGGAGAATTTGCCCTTCGGCGGCGTGGGTGCCAGCGGCATCGGCGCCTACCACGGCCGCGCCGGGTTCGATGCGCTGGGCAAGCAGCTGCCGGTGCTGTGGCAGGCGCGTTTCGGCGCCACCGACCTGCTGCGGCCGCCGTACCGGCGGGTGCGGCGGATGATCGACTGGCTGCTGCGCTGAGGGTGGTGGGTGTTCATCGCCCAGGAACGCCCCCATCCCCCGTCGTCCCGGCGTGCGCCGTGACGACGGGGGATGGGGGACGGAGCACCGGGTCCTGGCCGACGACACGCTACGTCGGCACAGGCGACTTCCCAGGGGATTCCGACGCCCGTGTCGCCGACTGAAGTCAGCTCCTACAAGAAGAGCAAGAAGAGCGGCCGCGCCGGGGCTGTTGTAGGAGCCGGGTTCAGCCGGCGACACGACGCCCCCGGCCCAGGCGACGCCCCCATGATTCCGACGCAGGCGTCGCCCGCAAGACGGGCGCCTACAACGGCAGCGCCGGCGCCTCGCGCAGCCACTCGCGGGCGAACTCTTCGGCAGGCACCGCCCGGCCATACAGCCAGCCCTGTCCCAGGTCGCAACCCAGCGCGCGCAGGCAGTCGGCCTGGGCCTGGGTCTCGATGCCTTCGGCCACCACCACCAGGTCCATCGCCTTGGCCATGCCGATCACCGCGCGGACGATGGCCTGGTGGCCGGGCCGCTCAAGCATGCCCTGCACGAACTCCAGGTCGATCTTCAGCTTCTGCAGGCGGAAGCGATGCAACTGCGACAGCGACGAATATCCGGTGCCGAAGTCGTCCAGCGACAGGGCGAAGCCGGCGTCGGCCAGGCGGTCGGACATCGCGCAGGCCAGCTGCGGATCGCCGGCCATCGCGGTCTCGGTCAGTTCCAGTTCGATGTCGCCCGGCACCGCGCCGGCCGCACGCACCACCGCCTCGGCGCGCTCGGCGAAATCGCCCTGCACCAGCTGCCGCGCCGACACGTTGACCGCCACCCGCCAGGGCAGCGGGCGGCGCCGCGACCAGCGCCGGTAGTCGCGCGCGGCCTGGGCCAGCGCCCAGTCGCCGAGCGTTCCGATCAGGCCGCGTTCCTCGGCCAGCGGGATGAACTCGGCCGGGTTCACCCAGCCCAGTTCCAGGTCGTACCAGCGCGCCAGCGCCTCGGCCCCGGCCAGGCGGCCGCTGGCCAGGTCCACCTTCGGCTGGTAGTGCAGCGCCAGCTGGCCGCTGCGCACGGCCACGTCCAGCCGCGTGGCCAGGCGGATCCGGCGCTGCAGCAGCGCGCCCATCTGCCGCCGGTACAGGCCGTAACGCTGGCCGCCGGTGGCCTTGGCCTCGTACATCGCGGTCTCGGCGTGCTGGACCAGCTGCGCCGGCTCGGTGCCGTCCTCCGGCGACACCGCCACGCCCACGCTGGCGCGGACATAGAACAGGCGCCCGCTCCCCAGCTGCAACGGCTGCTCCAGCGACAGCAGCACCCGTTCGGCCAGCGCGATCGCGCCCTCGATGCCGGTGCCGGGCAGGATCGCCACGAACTCGTCGCCGCCGATCCGCGCCAGCACCGTCCCGCCGCCCGCCACCGCCTGCAGGCGCGCGCCGACCTGCACCAGCGCCTCGTCGCCGATCGCCTGGCCGAGGCTGTCGTTGAGCTCCTTGAACCGGTCCAGGTCCAGCACCAGCACGCCGACCTCGGACGGTACGCCGGCGTCACCGTGCAGCAGGCGCTCGAGCTGCATCGCGGCCATGTTGCGGTTCGGCAACCGGGTCAGGGTGTCGTAGTGGATCAGCTGGCGGATGTCCTCCTCGGCCTGCTTGTGCCGGGTGATGTCCAGCACCGAGCCGATCATGCGCAGCGCGCGCCCGTTCGCGTCGGTCTCGAGCAGGCCGCGCGCCTCGACCCAGCGCTCCTGGCCGTCGACGACCACGCGGTGCTCCAGCGCGTATGGCGCGCCGGCCAGGGCGCGGTTCCAGCAGGACAGCACGTGCGCCTTGTCCTCCAGGTGGACGCAGCGCAGGAACCGCTCCAGGTCGACGACCTCGTCCTCGCCGATGCCGTACAGCCGGTAGGCTTCGGGCGTCAGCTGCGAACGGCCGGTGAGGATGTCGACATGCCAGCTGCCGACCCCGGCGCGCGCCTGGGCATCCATCAGGATCCGCTCCAGGTGCCGCTCGCGGGTCATGTCCTGCAGGCTCAGCAGCAGCCGCGGCGCGTCGGCCTCGCCCGGCAGCCGGCGCAGGCACAGGTGCACGGCAAAACCGACGTGCTTGCGCACGGCCACGCGATGCACGCGCGACTCGCAGTCCACCGCCTCGCCGGCCAGGGCCGCGGCCAGCAGGCCGGCCAGGTCGGGGATCTCCAGGTGCTCGGCAAGGGCCCGCCCGAGCCAGTGCTCGCGGGCCACGCCGAAGCGTTCGGCGCAGGCCGGATTGACCTCGAGCACGCAGCCGTCCGCGCGAAGCAACAGCACCGGCAGCGGCAATGCCGCCAGCACCGCCCCCGTGCGCGCGTCCAGACCCTGCATTCCCGTTGCTCCCCTGTCCAGGCCTGGGTTATCGGCCCGGGCGGGCGGAAATGTACCCGACCGCCGCGCCGCCGGCACGGGGCTATCCTATCGGGCCGGCGCCGACGCGCCCGACCGGTCCGCCCATGAAGATCGCCAGCTGGAACGTCAACTCGCTCAACGTGCGCCTGCCGCACCTGGAACAGTGGCTGCGCGCGTTCGGCCCGGACGTGGTCGGCCTGCAGGAGACCAAGCTGGAGGACCACCGCTTCCCCGACGCGGCGCTGGCCGGGCTCGGCTACCGCAGCGTGTTCTCCGGGCAGAAGACCTACAACGGGGTGGCGATCCTGGCGCGCGAGGAGCCGCGCGACGTGCTGGTCGGCGTGCCCGGCTTCGAGCACGAGCACCGGCGCGCGATCAGCGCCACCGTCGGCGACCTGCGCATCGTCAACCTCTATGTGGTCAACGGCCAGGACATCGGCACCGAGAAGTACGAGTTAAAGCTGCAATGGCTGGCCGCGGTGCGCGACTGGCTGGAAGAGGAAGCCCGTCGGCACCCGAGCCTGGTGGTGCTGGGCGACTTCAACGTCGCCCCGGACGAGCGCGACGTGCACGACCCGGCGGTGTGGAACGACCAGCACATCCTCACCTCCGCGCCCGAACGCGCCGCGCTGCGCGACCTGCTCGCCACCGGCCTGCACGACGGCTACCGGCTGCTGCATGGCGACGGCGGGGTGTTCAGCTGGTGGGACTACCGCCAGGCCGCGTTCCGTCGCGACCTGGGCCTGCGCATCGACCTGACCCTGGTGTCGGAGGCGCTGCGCCCGCAGGTGGCCGCCGCCGGCATCGACCGCGAGCCGCGCACCTGGGAGCGGCCCAGCGACCATGCCCCGGCCTGGATCGAACTGGCGCGCTGATTTGGCGCGCCGCCCTCCGCAAACAACGAAGGCCCGGCAGGACCGGGCCTCCGCCGCCTCGTCGATGCCGTCGGGTCAGCGCACCCGGCCGCGGGTGAACAGGTTCACGATCGCCAGCAGGATGACCGCGCCGACGATCGAGAACAGGAACGTGCGGATGGTGATGGCCTCGTTGATGCCGCCGCCGAAGATCCAGCCGGCCAGCACCGCGCCGACGATGCCGACCACGATGTTGAGCAGGATGCCCTGCTGCGCGTCGCGCCTCATGATCAGGCTGGCCAGCCAGCCGACGATGCCGCCCACGATCAACCAGATGATGATGCCCATGCTGTCCGTCTCCTCAGATATCCCACAAGAGTCACCCCGGTACCCGGGGTGGGCCGGGTCATCAGACGCGCCGGGGCGTGAAGCGGCCGTATACCCCGCCGCCGCCGGACCGCGCCGGCCGTGAGCGGGACGACGCCGGCCACCCGGTGGCGGTTCGGCCCGGTGCGGGTGCAGGCGCTGCCGCACGTGCCCGGGCTGCGCGGCGAACCGCAGGTCCGCGACCTGCTCGCCGGCTGGCTCGGCGATCCCGGCGTGGCGCCGCCGCTGGTCCGCGACGCCTGGGGCCGGCCGCGCCTGCTGGCGCCGTACGCCGACCGCGACGCCGGCTGGAGCCACAGCGGCGAACGCCTGCTGCTGGCCCTGGGCCAGGACGTCGTCCTGGGGGTGGACCTGGAACGGCAGCGACCGCGGCCGCGCGCGCTGGAACTGGCGCGGCGCTACTTCGCCCCGGCCGAGACCGAGCGCCTGCACGCGACCGCGCCCCAACTGCGCGACACCGCCTTCCTGCGCCTGTGGTGCGCCAAGGAGGCCCTGCTGAAGGCGCACGGCCGCGGCCTGGCCTTCGGCCTGCACCGGCTGGAGTTCGGCGGCGACGGCGACGGAGCCGACGCGCCGCTGCGCCTGCTGGCCTGCGATCCGGAACTGGGCGACCCGGGCTGGTGGCAGCTGCGCGAGTGGGAGCCGCAGCCCGGCTACCTCGCCGCCCTCGCCTGGCGCCCCCGCCATTTGTAGGAGCCGGGTTCAGCCGGCGACACGGGCGTCGGGAATATGAGGGAGTCGCCTGTGCCGACGGCGTCGCGTCGCCGGCTGAACCCGGCTCCTACAAAAGCAGAGCGCCGCCCGCCCTTCATACGGACACGCCACAGGCGCAGCGACGCCATCGGCGATACTCCGCCCATGGACACCGCCTTCTCCCCCGCCCTGCGCCAGCGCCTGGACGACGGCCTGGCCGCGCTGGCCCTGGACCGCGCCCTGGCCGCGCCGCTGCTGGACTACCTGGCCCTGCTGCTGCGCTGGAACCGCACCTACAACCTCACCGCAATCCGCGACCCGGAGGAGATGGTCGTGCGCCACCTCCTCGACTCGCTGGCCATGCATCCGTACGTGCAGCCCGGCGCGCTGGCCGACCTGGGCACCGGCCCGGGCCTGCCCGGGATCCCGCTGGCGATCGCCCGCCCGGACCTGCAGGTGACCCTGGTGGAGAGCAACGGCAAGAAGGCGCGCTTCCTGCGCGAGGCGGTGCGGCAGCTGAAGCTGGGCAACGCTCGGGTCGCCGAGGCGCGCGCCGAGGCGGTCGCCGAGCCCGGCGCCTACGCCCAGATCACCGCCCGCGCCCTGGACACCCTGGCCGGGATCCTCGAGGTCGGCGGCCACCTGCTGGCCCCGCACGGCCGCCTGCTGGCGATGAAGGGCGTGCACCCGGCCGAGGAGATCGCCGCCCTGCCGCCCGGCTGGACCGCCCTGGCCGTGCACCCGCTCACGGTTCCCGGGCTGGGCGCCGAGCGGCACCTGGTCGAGGTGGGCCGGGCGGCGTGAAATCCGCATAATGGCCCGTTCCGGACCCCAGGCGTCCCGCAACCAAGGCAGTTCCCGCATGGCCCGCATCATCGCCATCGCCAACCAGAAGGGCGGCGTCGGCAAGACCACGACGGCCGTCAACCTGGCCGCCGCGCTGGCGCGCACGCCCAAGCGCGTGCTGCTGGTGGACCTGGACGCCCAGGGCAACGCGACCATGGGCAGCGGCGTGGACAAGCGCGAGCTGGAGGCCTCGACCTGCGACGTGCTGCTCGGCGAACGCGACGCGCGTTCGATCGTGGTGACCACCGCCGAGGGCTTCGACCTGCTGCCCGGCAACATCGACCTGACCGCCGCCGAGATCCAGCTGATGGACATCGACGGCCGCGAACAGAAGCTCAAGCAGGCGCTGGAACCGCTGCGCGGCGACTACGACTTCATCGTCGTCGACTGCCCGCCGGCGCTGTCGCTGCTGACCCTCAACGCGCTGACCGCCGCCGACTCGGTGATCGTGCCGATGCAGTGCGAGTACTACGCGCTGGAGGGCCTGAGCGCGCTGCTGGAGACCATCGACGCGCTGCGCCAGCGGCTGAACCCGGGCCTGGAGATCGAGGGCGTGCTGCGGACCATGTTCGACGTGCGCAACAACCTGGCCAACGCGGTCTCGGCCGAGCTGACCGAGCACTTCGGCGACAAGGTGTTCCGCACCATCGTGCCGCGCAACGTGCGCCTGGCCGAGGCGCCCAGCCACGGCCAGAGCATCGTCGGCTACGACCGCGCCTCGCGCGGCGGCGTGGCCTACCTGGGCCTGGCCGGCGAGGTCATCCGCCGCCAGCACGAACGCGAGCGCGCCGCCGCCCGCCCGGCCCCGGTGGAGGCCGCCTGATGAGCACGGCGAAGAAGCGCGGCCTGGGCCGCGGACTGGAAGCGCTGCTCGGCCCCAAGGGCGCCGCCGCGGCGACCGCGCCGGCGCAGGTCGAGCAGCCGCAGCCCGGCGACGTGCTGCGCACCCTGCCGGTGGCCCAGCTGCAGCCGGGCCGGTACCAGCCGCGCCGGGACATGGACCCGGACAAGCTGGAGGAGCTGTCGGCCTCGATCCGCGCGCAGGGCGTGATCCAGCCGATCGTGGTGCGCGAGATCGGCGCCGAGCAGTACGAGATCGTCGCCGGCGAGCGCCGCTGGCGCGCCTCGCAGCTGGCCGGCCTGAACGAAATCCCGGTGGTCCTGCGCGAGCTGGACGACCGCACCGTCATCGCCATGGCGCTGATCGAGAACATCCAGCGCGAGGACCTCAACCCGCTGGAAGAGGCGCAGGCGCTGCAGCGGCTGATCGACGAGTTCGCGCTGACCCATGCCGAGGCCGCCGCCGCGGTCGGCCGCTCGCGCGCGGCGGTGTCCAACCTGCTGCGCCTGCTCGACCTGCCGCCGGCGATCCGCGGCCTGCTCGAGGCACGGCGGCTGGAGATGGGCCATGCCCGCGCGCTGCTGACGCTGTCGCCGGAACTGGCCAGCAAGCTGGCCTACGAGGCCGCCGAGCACGGCTGGTCGGTACGCGAGGTCGAGCACCGCGCCCAGCAGTTCGCCGCCGGCAAGGTGCCGGTGACCGCCGCCGCCGCGCGCAAGCAGGCCGCGCGCGTGCAGCAGCCGGACATCGCCACGCTGGAAACCGAACTGTCCGAGTCGCTGGGGACGAAGGTCGCCATCGCCCATGGGCGCGGCGGCAAGGGCAAGCTGGTGATCCACTACACCGACCTGGACACCCTGGACGGCGTGCTCGAGCGGCTGCGCAGCCGGCAGGATTGAGGCCCGGGGGGTAGACCCCGGTCGCGACACTGCCCGCTTTCTGTAGGAGCTGGCTTCAGCCGGCGACACACCACGCTGGCACAGGCGACTCCCTCGTATTCCCGACGCACGTGTCGCCGGCTGAAGCCAGCTCCTACAAGAAACCGGGGCCGTAGCACCGGTCGCCGGTGGCGCGATTCCCCGTTCACCCGCCGCTTGCGACAATGCCGCCAGCTGACACGGGCTCTCCCATGACCGTCCTCGTCACCGGCGCCGCCGGCTTCATCGGCGCCTACACCTGCCAGGCCCTGGCCAAGCGCGGCGAACGCGTCGTCGGCCTGGACAGCTACAACGACTACTACGACCCCAGGCTCAAGCGCGACCGCGTGGCCGCGCTGTGCCCGGACACCGACATCCGCGAACTGGACCTGGTCGACCGCGACGCAATGGCCGCGCTGTTCGACGAGGTGCGGCCCACGCGCGTCGTCCACCTGGCCGCGCAGGCCGGCGTGCGCTACTCGCTGCAGAACCCGCACGCCTATGTCGCCAGCAACCTGGACGGCTTCGTCAACGTGCTGGAACTGTGCCGCCACCACGGCGTCGCCCACCTGGTCTACGCCTCCAGCAGTTCGGTCTACGGCGACTCGGCGGTGCCGCCGTTCTCCGAGGACCAGCGCATCGACCAGCCGCGTTCGCTGTACGCGGCGACCAAGGCCGCCAACGAGCTGATGGCCTACACCTACGCCCAGCTGTACGGCCTGCGCGCCACCGGCCTGCGCTTGTTCACCGTGTACGGGCCGTGGGGCCGGCCGGACATGGCGCCACTGCTGTTCTCGCGCGCGGTGCTGGCCGGGCGCGAGATCGAGGTGTTCAACCACGGCCGCATGCGCCGCGACTTCACCCATGTGTCCGACATCGTCGCCGGCGTCCTCGGCGCGCTCGACCATCCTTCCGGCGAAGCGGTACCGCACCGGGTGTTCAACCTGGGCAACCACACCCCGGTCGAACTGGAGCGCTTCATCGCGGTGATCGAGCAGGCCGCCGGCCGGCCGGCGCGCAAGGCCTACCGGCCGATGCAGCCGGGCGACATGGTCGAGACCATGGCCGACACCGCGCGGGCCAGGGCGGCCTTCGGCTTCGAGCCGCACACGCCGATCGAGTCCGGCCTGCCGCCGGTGGTGCACTGGTGCCGCGACTACTTCGGGGACGCGGCCTGACCCGCTCCAACCTCCTCCCCCACCCACGACGCCATGACCCCACCCGAGCTCTCCGTCGTCGTCCCGGTCTTCAACGAGCGCGACAACATCCCGCCGCTGCTCGAAGAGATCGTCGCCGCGCTGCGCGGCCGCACGTCCTTCGAGATCGTCTACGTCGACGACCACTCGGACGACGACTCGCTGGCGGTGCTGCAGGCGTTGAAGGTCCGGGTGCCGGAACTGCGCGTGCTGCACCACCTCAGCCGAAGCGGGCAGAGCACCGCGGTGCGCAACGGGATCAAGGCCGCGCGCGGCGCCTGGATCGCCACCCTCGACGGTGACGGCCAGAACGATCCGGCCGACATCCCGAGGCTGCTGGCCGCGCGCGACGACGCCGCGCCGGAGGTCAAACTGTTCGCCGGCTGGCGGGTGGACCGCCGGGACTCCGGCTCCAAGCGCTGGGCCAGCCGCTGGGCCAACCGGATCCGCGCGCGGATCCTGCGCGACGACACTCCCGACACCGGCTGCGGGATCAAGCTGTTGGAGCGCGCGGTGTTCCTGGACCTGCCCTACTTCGACCACATGCACCGCTACCTGCCGGCGCTGGTCCAGCGCGCCGGCTGGAAGACAGTCAGCGTGCCGGTCGCGCACCGGCCGCGCACGGCCGGGGTATCCAAGTACAACAACCTGGGCCGCGCCCTGGTCGGCCTGCGCGACCTGCGCGGGGTGGCCTGGCTGATCGCGCGCAGCCGCCGCACCCGGATCGAGGAGCGCTGATATGGACCTGCCCGCGTTCGACCTCAACCGGCAGCTGGAATGGCTGGCCTGGACCGGCCTGCACGTCACCGGCTGGAAGCTGATCGGCTACACCGGCGCGCTGATGTTCGGCGCACGCTGGCTTGTGCAGTTCGTCGCCTCGCGGCGGGCCCGGCGGCCGGTGATCCCGCGCCTGTTCTGGTACATGAGCGTGGCCGGCAGCCTGATGACCCTGAGCTACTTCCTGTTCTCGGCCAAGCAGGACTCGGTGGGCGTGCTGCAGAACCTGTTCCCGACCTTCGTCGCCTCCTACAACCTGTACCTGGACATCCGCCACCACGGCTGGCGCCGCGCCCGCGCCGCGCACTAGCACCGCGGGTGCGCCCGGGACTTCCGGCCCGTGACCGCGCCCGCCGCCGATGTCAGGATCACCGGTTCCCCGCCACCGGTCCGCCGCCACATGGTCCAGCCGCTGTCCGCCGCCCTGCTTCTCGCCCTCGCCCTGCCCGGCGCCGCCACGACCGCCGCGGAGCCGCCTCCGGCACCCGCCGTCGCCGATCCCGACGCCCGTTTCCAGGCGATCCACGAGCAGGAATGGACCTGGCGCAGGGAGCAGGACGGCGCCGGCGACGAGGACAGCCGCGGCGAAGGCAACCTCAACCCGCGCCTGCCGGACGTGTCCCCGGCCGCGCAACACGCACGGCTGCAGGTGTGGGAGGGCGTGCTGCGCCAGCTCGACGCCATCGACCCGGCGCAGCTGTCCGACACCAACCGGATCAACCTGGCCGTCTACCGCGTCCAGGTCCGCAACCTCGCCGACGAGACCCGGCTGCGCGGCTACGAGATGCCGTTCAATTCCGACAGCTCGTTCTGGGCCGGCCTGAACTTCATGGCGCGCCGGCCGATGCGGACGCCGGCCGCCTACCGTGCCTACATCGCCCGGCTCGAAGACGTGCCGCGCCATTTCGACCAGCAGACCGCCAACATGCGCGCCGGCCTGGCGCGTGGCTTCAGCGTGCCGCGCGCGGTGCTGGACGGCCGCGAGGGCTCGATCGCGGCGGTGGCGAACCTGCAGGACCCGACCCAGTCGCCGCTGTACGCGCCTTTCCGGGAACTGCCGGCGCAGATACCGGCCGCCGAGCAGCAGGCCCTGCGCGAGGCCGCGCAGGCGGCGATCCGCGACGCGGTGGTCCCCGCCTTCGCCCGGCTGCAGGTGTTCTTCCGCGACGAATACGTCCCGCGCGCGCGGACCACCCTGGCCGCGAGCCGGATGCCCGGCGGCAAGGCCTACTACCGGCAGCAGATCCGCAAGTACACCACCCTGGACCTGTCGCCCGAGGAGATCCACCGCATCGGCCTGGCCGAGGTGGCGCGGATCCAGGGCGAGATGGACGCGATCATCGACCAGCTCGGCTTCGAGGGCGACAGCGGCGAGACCCGCTTCCAGGACTTCCTGCGCTTCCTGCGCACCGACCCGCAGTTCTACGTGGCCGAACCGCAGCAGCTGCTCGACCGTGCGGCCTGGATCTCCAAGCGCGTGGACGGCCAGGTCGACCGCTTCATCGGCACCCTGCCGCGCGGCCGCTTCACCATCGTCCCGGTGCCCGACGACATCGCCCCGTTCTGGACCGCCGGCCGCGGCGGCCTGGGCACCTACTGGCTGAACACCTACGACCTGCGCTCGCGGCCGCTGTACAACCTGCCGGCGCTGACCCTGCACGAATCCTCGCCCGGCCATGCCCTGCAGGCGGCGCTGAGCAAGGAGCAGGGGGACCTGCCCGCGTTCCGCCGCGACAGCTACATCTCCGCCTACGGCGAGGGCTGGGCGCTGTATACCGAGAAGCTCGGCAAGGAGATGGGCATCTACGAGACGCCCTACGAGGACTTCGGCCGGCTGACCTACGAGATGTGGCGCGCCAGCCGGCTGGTCATCGACACCGGCATCCACCACTACGGCTGGAGCCGCGACAAGGCCCTGGCCTACCTGCGCGAGCGCACTGCCCTGTCCGAGCACGAGGTCACCACCGAGGTCGACCGCTACATCTCCTGGCCGGCGCAGGCGCTGAGCTACAAGCTCGGCGAGATCGCCATCGTCCGCCTGCGGGCCAGGGCCGAGGCCGAACTGGGCGACCGCTTCGACATCCGCGCCTTCCACGACGCGATCCTGGCCGAGGGCTCGGTGCCGCTGCCGGTGCTGGAGGAGCGGATCGGCGCGTACATCGAGCGCGCCCGGGCCGACGGAACGGCCGGCGGGGCCGCCCGGGCGCCCTGAACCACCCCGGCGCCCGCCCGGAACCCGGTTGCAATCAGGCACTTGCCCCGGCATAATGCGCGGCTCGCTGCGTCCGGCATGTCCGGATCGGCGGCCCGGGAGCGCGATCCGGGGCCGCCATGGCAGTCGAACCCCTTCCTGCATCGCGTGCGCCGAACCCCGTCTCCGCCTGGAACGAGGGGCCGGTCGCGGGGCCGCCGTCTCCCGGGCTATGGGCGACACCAGACCTTTCGAGGTGCGTTATGTCCCGCGTTTGCCAAGTTACCGGCAAGGGCGTGCAGAGCGGCAACAACGTCTCGCACGCCAACAACAAGACCCGCCGCCGTTTCCTCCCCAACCTGCACGAGCGCCGCTTCTGGGTGGCCTCCGAGAACCGTTGGGTGAAGCTGCGTGTTTCCACCGCTGCCCTGCGCACCATCGACAAGAACGGCATCGACGCCGTCCTGGCCGAGCTGCGCGCGCGCGGCGAGAAGATCTGAGGAGTAATCGACCATGGCATCCAAGCGCGACAAGATTCGCCTGATCTCCTCGGCCGGCACCGGCCACTTCTACACCACCGACAAGAACAAGAAGAACACGCCTGCCAAGATGGAGATCAAGAAGTACGATCCCGTCGTCCGCAAGCACGTGATCTACAAGGAAGGCAAGATCAAGTGACGTTCCGGCGCGTTCGCGCGTAGCGCGAACGCCTTTGCCGGAACGTCATCCCCGCGCAGGCGGGGATCCAGCGACTTCAGAAGCCCCGCGCAAGCGGGGCTTCTGCTTTTTACACTTGGCTCTACGAAACACCCCTTTGCAGAGTCCAGCGTCCCAGCTACTGATCGACACTCCAAAGTCACTGGATCCCCGCCTGCGCGGGGATGACGAGTTGCAGGTCATCCACTCCCGCGCGACAGGCTTTTGCCTTGCCCGCCCCACCCCCGCAGAATCCCCCTACCCCCTCCCGGCCAGGCCGCGCCAATGACCTACTGGTCCCTGGGCACCACCCTCCTGCTCCTGGACTGGACCGTCCGCCTGTTCGCGCTGTGGTGGATCCCCAGCCGCTCGGTCCCGGCCGCCGCCCGCAGCTGGCTGCTGCTGGTGTTCTTCCTGCCGCTGCTGGGCCTGCCGCTGTACCTGCTGGTCGGCCAGCCCTGGCTGTCCGGGCAGCGGCGGCGGCGCCAGGACCAGGCTTCCCAGGCGATCCGCGAAGGCCAGCTGCCGCAGCGGGCGCTGCGCTGGCAGCCGCCGTCCTCCGGCCCGGCCGCCGAGACCGTGCCGCTGGTCGAGCGCATGGGCGACTTCATGCCGGTGCGCGGCAACGCGCTCGAATTGCTCGACGATTACGACGGCTCCATCCGCGCGCTGATCGCCGACATCGACGCCGCGCGCGAGCGCGTGCACCTGCTCTACTACCTGATGTTCGACGACGCGGTCGGCGCGGCGGTCGCCGACGCGCTGGTGCGCGCGGCCGGCCGCGGCGTGCGCTGCCGGGTGCTGCTGGACGCGGTCGGCGCCAAGCGCGGCTACCGGCGCTTCGGCGCGCGGCTGCGCACGGCCGGCGTCGAATTGCACCGGATGATGCCCGGCGGCCTGCGCTGGCGCCGCAGCAGCCGCATGGACCTGCGCAACCATCGCAAGATCGCGGTGATCGACGACCACGTCGGCTACGTCGGCTCGCAGAACCTGGCCGACGCGGTGTTCGTGCCCGGCCATCCCAACCGCGAGCTGGTGGTCCGCGCGCGCGGGCCGATCGTCTCGCACATGGAGGCGGTGTTCGCCAGCGACTGGTACCTGGAGACCGGGCAGATGCTGGAGGTGTCGCCGGTGCGCCCGGTCCACGGCGACGACGTGGCCGCGCAGCTGCTGCCCAGCGGCCCGGCCTACCCGTTCGGCAACGCCGGCGAGACGGTCAACTCGCTGATCCACCTGGCCCAGCACCGGCTGGTGCTGACCACGCCGTACTTCGTGCCGGACGACTCGACCATGAGCGCGCTGCGCATCGCCGCGCTGTCGGGCGTGGACGTGCAGCTGGTGCTGTCGGCGACCAACAACAAGGCGGTGGTGCGGCTGGCACAGCAGTCGTACTACGAGGAACTGCTGCGGGCCGGGGTCAAGATCGCCCTGTACCGGCCGCATTTCATGCACGCCAAACACCTGAGCGTGGACGATTCGGTGGCGCTGGTCAGCTCGATCAACCTCGACATCCGCTCCTTCGCGCTGAATGCCGAGATCGGCCTGCTCTGCTACGACGCCGGCGTGGTGGCGCGGATGCATGAGATCGAGGCCGACTACCTGGCCCACTCGGACATGCTCACACTCGAGCAGTGGCGCGCGCGGCCGTCGTGGAAGCGCAGCCTGGAAGGCCTGTCGCGGCTGGCCGACTCGTTCATGTAGGCCCGCCGGCCACGGGCGGCCGGGTAGAATCGCGGCCATGCAGTCCCGTTTCGACATCGCCATCGTCGGTGGCGGCGCCGCCGGCATCCTGGCGGCGATGCAGTGCCTGCGCCAGGCCAGGTCGCCGTTGCGGATCGCCGTGTTCGAACCGGCGCCGCGCCTGGCCGAAGGCGTGGCCTACGCCACCGACCGCGCCGAACACCTGCTCAACGTGCCCACCGGCCGGATGAGCGCCTTTCCCGACCGGCCCGACGATTTCCTCGACTGGTTCGCCGGTCGCCCGGAGCATGCCGATGCCTCGCGCCAGGCGCTGGCCCACGGCTTCGCGCAGCGCCGCGACTACGGCACCTACCTGCGCGAGCGCCTGGAGCAGGCGCGGCAGGCCAGCATGGCGCAGCTGGAAACCCTGCCGCACCGGATCACCGGCCTGCAGCACGACGGCGAGGGCTGGCGCCTGGAATGGCGCGACGGCCAGGCCTGGGCGCGGCGCGTGCTGCTGGCGACCGGCAACGCGCCGCGGCCGCTGCCGGTGCGTGGCTCGGGCGCGCTGGCCCGGCCGCGGCTGGTCGATGCCTGGGACTATGCTGGGGTCGCCTCGATCGGTGCCGACGCCGAAGTGTGCATCGTCGGCACCGGCCTGAGCATGGCCGATGCGGTGCTCACCCTGGCCGCGAACGGCCACCGCGGCCGCATCCACGTGCTCTCGCGCCACGCCCTGCTGCCGCTGGCCCACGCCACCACGCACGCGGTGGACGAAGACTTCGACGCCGCCGAATTGCATGCGCTGGGAACGCGCGCGCGCCTGCGGCGCCTGCGCCGGCAGATGCGCGACGCCGCCGCGCGCGGCCTGCCCTGGCAGGCGGTGATGGAACGGCTGCGCCCGCACGGGCAGGCGCTGTGGCGCTCGCTGCCGGCCGGCGAGCAGCGCCGCTTCCTGCGCCACGCCGCGCGCCACTGGGACATCCATCGCCATCGCATCGCGCCGGCGGTGCATGCGGTGCTGCAGGAGCTGCGCGACGACGGCCGCCTGCGCGTGCACCGCGCGCGGCTGGACATGGCCGTGGCCGGGCAGCGCTGCGTGCAGCTCACCGCGCACACCCGAGACCACCGCACCCTGGTGCTGGACGTGGACCACGTGGTCAATGCCACCGGCCTGGAAATGCGCGTGCAGGCCATGCGCAATCCCCTGCTCGAACAGCTGCTCGGCGACGGCCACGCCTGCCCCGGCACGCACGGCATCGGCCTGGCCACCGACCGCGAAGGCCGGCTGGCCGGTGCCGGCGGCCGGAACCGGGACGACCTGCGCGTGATCGGCAGCCTGCGCGTGGGCGAGGCCTGGGAGAGCATCGCCGTACCGGAGCTGCGGGTGCAGGCGGAGGCGATCGCGCGCGACTGGCTCGGCAACGGATCCGGCGCGTCGCAGTTGTAGGAGCCGGGCTTGCCTGCGACCCGGCGACGTCGGCGCAGGCGACTTCCTCATGATTCCGACGCCCGTGTCGCCGACTGAAGTCAGCTCCTACAGAAGAGCGGCGGCGGCGCGGCCGTGGTAGGAGCCGGGTTCAGCCGGCGACCCGACGCCGCCGGCCCGGGCGACGCCCTCGCGTTCCCGACGCCCGGGTCGCCAGCAAGCTGGGCTCCTACTAGGGCGTGTGCCGCAACGGCTGCAGGAGCCGGGCTTGCCCGCGACCCGGCGACGTCGGCACAGGCGACTTCCTCATGACCCCGACGCCCGTGTCGCCGACTGAAGTCAGCTCCTACAGAAGAGCGGCGGCGGCGCGGCCGTTGTAGGAGCCGGGTTCAGCCGGCGACCCGACGCCGTCGGCACAGGCGACGCCCTCGCGTTCCCGACTCCCGGGTCGCCAGCAAGCTGGGCTCCTACAAGAGCGTGTGCCCCAACGCGGCCAGGGCTTGCCGCAGCTGCGCCTCCGGCGCCAGGTCGACCGGCAGCGCGACCACGTCCGGCTCGCCGCGCGGGTCCTCCAGCGTCGCGAACTGGCTGTCCAGCAGCGACACCGGCATGTAGTGGCCACTGCGCGCGCGCATGCGGCCGGCGATCAGCGGTGCATCGCCCTCCAGGAACAGGAACCGCAGCGGCAGGCCGGTACCACGCAGCATGTCGCGGTGGTGCCGGCGCAGGCCGGAGAAGGCTAGGGCGACGCGCTCGCCGGCGTCCACGCGCCGCCGCAGCTCGAGTGCGAGGCGCTCGACCCAGGGCTGCCGCATCGCATCGGTCAGCGGCTGGCCATTGGCCATGTGTGCGCGCGCTTCCTCGCTGTGGAAATCGTCGGCATCCAGGAAGGTGGCCGGCCAGGCCTCGGCCAGCGCGCGCGCCAGCGTGGTCTTGCCGCTGCCGGACACGCCCATCGCCACGGCCACGCGCGCGACCCCGCCGCTGGCGCTCACGCGGGCGATACTCCGGCGGTGCCTTCCGCCGAGGCCACGGCAGGCGGCAGTTCCACGCGGACGTGATAGCGCCGTCCCGCCTCGACCGCGGCCAGCGCATCGCCCTGCAGCGGTTCGCCGTCCACCGTGATACGGCGCCCGCGCACGCCTTCCACGCGCTCGATCTCCAGCTCGAACTCCGCGCCGCGGAAACGCCGCCAAGCGCGCGCGCGCGGCCAGTGCGAAGGCAGCTGCGGGACGATGCGCAGCGCGTCGCCGTCGCCGCGCAGTCCGAACAGCTGCTCGACCAGGCAGCGGTACAGCCATGCCGCCGTGCCGGTGTTGAACAGCTGGCTGGAACGCCC
Source organism: Pseudoxanthomonas suwonensis (assembly GCF_000972865.1). Classification (NCBI taxonomy): domain Bacteria; kingdom Pseudomonadati; phylum Pseudomonadota; class Gammaproteobacteria; order Lysobacterales; family Lysobacteraceae; genus Pseudoxanthomonas; species Pseudoxanthomonas suwonensis. The sequence goes on along the minus strand of NZ_CP011144.1, from coordinate 2,175,022 downwards.
GGCGGTGCGCGGATGCAGCCGCCAGGCTCCGCGGTAGTAGTTGGGCACGAAGGTCGGCAGCTGGCCGCGCTGCAGGCAGTCCTCCGCCTCCGGTCCGGCCAGCATCGCCCGCAGCACGCGCCAGGCGCGGTCGTTCTCGCCGACGTGGTAGAGGCTGTGCAGGTAGAACGCCGCGGCGTGGTTGTAGACCGCGCCGTTCTCGGCCGAACCGGGGAACTTCTGGGTCAGCCGGCCCACGTCCTCGCGCATGCCGGTGTAGGGCGGATCGAGCATGGCCACGCCCCAGGGCGAGACCAGGTGCGCGTCGACCGCGTCGAGCAGGCGTGCGCACCTGCCGGCGTCGGCCGCGCCGCTGAGCATCGCCCAGCTCTGCGGGTTGAGGTAGATGCGGCCCTCGGCGTCGGCGCGCACGCCGAAGGCCACGCCGTCGTCGGTGATGCCACGGCCGTACCAGTCACCGTCCCACAGGTGCGCGTTGACCGCGGCATTGAACGCCGCGGCACCCTCGTCGAACGCGGCCGCCTGCGCGGCGCGGCCGCTGCGAGCGCAGATGCCGGCCCACAGCCGCAGCGCATGCGCGCTGGCCAGCGACAGCCAGCCGGACACGCCGCGCCCCCTCCAGCCGACCATGTTCATCGGATCGCACCAGTCGCCCTGGGCGATGAAACTGAGACCGCGCGCATCGCGCTGTGCCAGCAGCCAGTGCATGGCCCGGTCGATGCGCTCGGCCACGCTGGCGCCGCAGCCCTCGCGGTCGAGCACGGTTTCCGCCAGCAGCGCGTCGTCGCCGGTCTCGTCCAGGTAGGCCTGCAGGCACAGCGGCAGCCACACGCAATGGTCGGTGTGCGGCACCTGGTTGATGTACTTCAGCTCGGCGCCCTCGGCCAGCAGGATGCCGTCGGGCATCGCCCCGCTCGGCTCCTGCTGCGACAGCGCGTGCAGGAACGCCGCGCGCGCCGTCGCCGGCCGCAGGTAGGCCATGCCCATGTGGTCCTGCAGGTAGTTGCGGGTCTGCGGATCGGTGGTCAGGCGGTTGCTGTCGCCGTGGTAGTAGACCTGCCGTGGCAGCCAGTGGTTGGCGAAGGCATCCAGCCATGGATCCGGTGTTTCGATGTGCAGGCAGCCGTGTCCTTGCTCCAGGTACGACGCGTACACGGCGCCGGCATCGGCGAAGCCGTCCGCCGACAGGTGGCGCGCGCGCAACGCGGCGACCTCCGCATCGTCGCGCGCCGGGCCGAACAGGAAGCGGTATTCCTCGACGCCGTCGGCCGGCAGCGCCAGCCGGTACTGCAGCACCGCCGCCGGGGTCTCGTACAGCGCATCGCCGCCGGCCAGCCGCTCGCGGCGCACGATCGCATCGGGCGCATGCAGGCCGCCCTCGCCCTCGAACGCGGCCTGGTTCGCCTCCCAGGCATCGGGCGCGCGCTCGTGCAGCAGCATGGTGCGGTCCTTGAACTCGCGATTGCGGAAGTAGTCCTGCACCTTCTGGTAGGGCGTGACGCTGGCGCAGACGATCCCGCCCAGGTCCGCGCGGTACCCGCCGGACTGGTTCATCCACGACATGTAGCCGACCGGAAAATACGGATACAGGCTGATCCGGCGCGGCCGGCCGGAACGGTTGCGCACGCGCAGGGTCCACAGTTCGGCCACCTCGTCCGGCGGCAACGCCACGCCCAGTTCCACCTCGATGCCGTCGCAACGCACCGTCCAGGCCACGTCGCCCAGGCCGGCGGAGAAGACGAACGCATCCGGCGGGCGGTTCACCGGCGCGTGCGGCGCGGAGAACAGCAGGCCGCTGTCCTCGTCCTTCACGTAGCAGAAGCGGCCGGGGTGGTGCGCGTAGTACGGCTGCTCCGGCTGCATGAAGGTCTTCGCCTCCAGCACCGGCGCGTGCGCGTACTTGGCCGGCTCCGGCTGCATGAACTGCGCGGTGGCGTAGCCGCGGCAGTTGAGCTGCAGCAGCATGCGCCGGTTCCACAGGAAGGTGCACGCCTGCGGCATCGCGGTCGGGCTGGCCAGCACCACGCGCCGCCCGTCTTCGTCGAAGCGGCACGGCGAAACGCTCACGCCAGCGCCTCCCGCCGCGCCTGCAACTCGGCCTGCACCCGCGCCAGCGCCGGATCGTCCAGCGGGTAGAAGCGCATCACCCACGCGGCCAGCAGCGCCACCGCACCGGGGATCACGGTCAGCAGCAGGACGATGCCCAGCCGCGAGGCGTCGGACTGGGCCTGGTTGGCGACGTAGCCCATCGCCGCCAGCATCCAGGCGATCGCCGCCGAGGCCAGCGCGCCGCCCAGCTTCTGCGAGAAAGTCGCCGCGGCGAAGGTCATCGCGGTGGCGCGGCGGCCGGTCTTCCATTCGGTGTAGTCGGCGCAGTCGGCGTACATCGAGAACGCCAGCGGCGACTTCGGCCCCAGCAGCAGGCCGATGAAGGTGTTCAGCGCGAACATGGTCCACACCGCGTCCTTCGGCACGAAGTACATCGCGCAGCTGAGCACGCCGACGCCGGCCATCAGCCACATCAGCAGCCGCTTCTTGTCCACGTAGCGGGTCAGCAGCGGGGTCGACGCCGCGCCCACCGCCAGCGCCACCGAATAGCTGCCGAGGAACACCCCGGTCAGTTCCGGACGGACCACGTGGTACTTGAGGTAGTACACCAGGGTGCCGCTGCGCATCACGATCGTGACCATGATGATCAGCGCCAGCGCGAACAGCACCAGCCAGGGCTTGTTGCCCAGCAGGTCGGCCAGGTCCTGGCGCACCGCGCTGCGCTGCTGCGGCGGCGGCTCGATCCGTTCGCGGGTGGCCAGGAACACCGCGACGAAGCAGGCCATCGCGACCACGCCGTACAGTCCCAGGGTCAGCTGCCAGCCCAGCGGCTCGTCGCCGCGGCCGAGCCAGCGCACCAGGTCCAGGGTCAGCCAGTTGACCACGGTGGTGCCGGCGAACGCGGCGATGAAGCGGAAGCTGATCAGGGTGGTGCGTTGCTGGCTGTCGGCGGTGATCACGCCCGACAGCGCCGAGTACGGCATGCTGAGCACGGTGTAGGCCAGCATCATCAGGGTGAAGGTGGCATAGGCCCATAGCAGCTTGCCGCCACCGTCCAGGTCCGGCACGGTCCAGGTGAGCACGCCGGTGACAGCCAGCGGCAGCGCGCCGAACAGCAGGTACGGTCGGAACCGGCCCCAGCGGCTGCGGGTGCGGTCGGCGATCGCGCCCATCAGCGGATCGGTGACCGCATCGACCAGCTTGGTGACCAGCATCATGGTGCCGACCGCGGCCGCGGCCAGGCCCATCACGTCGGTGTAGAAGATCAGCAGGAAGGCCGAGATGTTGGCCCAGTAGAGGTTGAAGCCGAAGTCACCGATGCCGTAGCCGATCTTCTCGCGCAGCGGCAGGCGCGCGGTGTCGCCGCGTGCGCGCGGATGGCCGGCCGGTGCGTCCTGGTCCTGCTGCATGCCTCGCCCCCGAAGTGGCGCGGTCCGGCACGGCCAGCGGGCCCCACCTGGCGCCACGCCTGGTTGACAGCGTTGTCGAGCTTGCCGGGACAGCGCTGCGCAGGCAAGCCCGCCGGTGTTTCCACCATGCGCCGCAGTACACTCGCAGGCTCAAGGTGAGGGAGGGCCACCTTGGTCCCGAGCTGGATCCTGCTGCTGGTGTCGGTCGGCTACTCCGCGCTGCTGTTCACGGTGGCGTGGTGGGGCGACCGTCGCCCGATGTATCCCAACCGGCCCTGGCTGCGGCCGGTGGTCTACAGCCTGGCGCTGGCGGTGTACTGCTCGTCGTGGACGTTCTACGGCGCGGTCGGCAGCGCCGTGCGCAACGGCATCGGCTACCTGCCGATCTATCTCGGTCCGCTGCTGCTGCTGCTGTTCGGCTGGCGGATCATCGAGCGGCTGGCGCTGATCGCGCGCAGCCAGAACACCGTCTCCATCGCCGACTTCATCTCCGCCCGCTACGGCCGCTCGCGGCGGCTGGCCGCGCTGGTCACGATCATCGCGCTGGTCGGCGTGGTGCCGTACGTGGCGCTGCAGTACAAGGCGGTGGCGATGAGCCTGGCGGTGCTGTCCGGCCAGGATGCCGGGCAGGTCGGGATCGGCGCCGACCCGGCGCTGTACGTGGCACTGCTGATGGCGCTGTTCGCCGCGCTGTTCGGCACCCGCCAGGTCGATGCCACCGAACACCACCACGGCATGATGCTGGCCATCGCCCTGGAGTCGCTGATCAAGCTGGTGGCGATGGTGGCGGTGGGCGTGTTCGCCTGGACCTGGCTGGGCGGCCACCAGATCCGGATCGCCGAATCGGCGCGCACGCTGTTCCACGAGGCGCCGCCGGTGGGCTTCATCGCCCAGACCCTGCTCGGCTTCCTGGCCATCGTCTGCCTGCCGCGGCAGTTCCAGGTGGCGGTGGTCGAATGCGGCGATGTGGCCGACATCCGCAAGGCGCGCTGGATGTTCGGCGGCTACCTGATGGTGATCTCGCTGATGGTGGTGCCCATTGCCAGCGCCGGCGTGGCCCTGTTCGGCAGCAACGGCAGCGTGGCCAGCGACACCTTCGTGCTGGCGCTGCCGCTGGCCGAGGGCCGCGACGCACTGGCGCTGGCGGCCTACGTCGGAGGCTTCTCGGCGGCCACCGGCATGGTGATCGTGGCCAGCATCGCGTTGGCGACCATGGTCAGCAACGACCTGGTGATGCCGCTGCTGCTGCGCCGCGGCTGGGGCGAACGGCATGCGGCCGCCGACGTGGCCTCGATGGTGCTGTGGGTGCGCCGCGGGGCGATCCTGGTGCTGGCGCTGTGCGCCTATGCCTACTACCGCTGGATCGGCGGCGACACCACCCTGGCCGCCTACGGGCTGATGGCCTTCGCCGCGGTGGCGCAGTTCGCGCCGGGCCTGATCGGCGGCCTGTACTGGCGTGGCGCCAGCCGCCGCGGCGTGGAGCTGGGCCTGGTGGCCGGCTTCGCCACCTGGATCTACACCCTGCTGCTGCCGGCGCTGTCGGACTCGGGCCTGTTCGACCCGGCCTGGGTGCAGCAGGGCCCGTTCGGCGTGGACTGGCTGCGGCCGCGGCAGCTGTTCGGGCTCAGCGGCTGGGATCCGCTGACCCACGGCACGTTCTGGTCGCTGCTGCTCAACGGCGCGGTGATGATGCTGGTGTCGGCGCGCTGGCGGCCGGGCGTGGACGAGCGCCTGCGCATCGCCCCGTTCCTGGACCCGTACGCCGAGCGCCAGACCCTGGCCGCGGGCGACTGGCGCGGCAACGTCAGCGTCGGCGACCTACAGGCGCTGGCAGTGCGCATCGTCGGCGAGCGGCATGCGCGGCGCGCGTTCTCCGAACAGGCCATCGCCCTGGGTCGCGAGCTGCACCCGGCCGCCGCTGCCGACCGCGCCTGGATCCAGTTCACCGAACGCCTGCTGGCCGCCTCGATCGGCGCGGCCTCCGCGCGCCTGGTGCTGACCAGCGTGCTGCGCGGCTCGGGCATGCACCTGAACGAAGTGATGGCGCTGCTGGACGAGGCCGGCCAGGAACTGCGCTTCAACCGCGAGATCCTCTCCACCACGCTGGAGAACATCAGCGCCGGGGTCAGCGTGGTCGACCCGGAGATGCGCCTGGTCGCCTGGAACCGCCGCTACCAGCAGATGTTCGACTACCCGGCCGGGATGCTCTACGTCGGCCGCCCGGCCGCCGACCTGATCCGCTACAACGCCGAGCGCGGCGAGCTGGGCGAGGGCGACATCGAGGAACACGTGCACAAGCGCATCGAGCACATGCGCGCCGGCAGCGCGCACGTGTTCGAGCGCGTGCGCAGCGACGGCAGCGTGATCGAGATGCGCGGCCAGTCCCTGCCTGGCGGCGGTTACGTCACCAGCTACAACGACATCACCGCCTACAAGCACGCCGAGCAGGGCCTGCGCGAGGCCAACGAGACCCTGGAGCAGCGCGTAGCCGAGCGCACCCGCGAGGCCGAGGACGCGCAGCAGTCGCGCACCCGCTTCCTGGCCGCGATCAGCCACGACGTACTGCAGCCGCTCAATGCCGCGCGCCTGTTCGCCTCGGCCCTGCGCGAGGGCGGCCAGGCCGAAGGCGAGCAGCAGCACCTGGCCGAGCGCGTCGACGCCTCGCTGCGCGCGGCCGAGGAACTGCTCGACGGCCTGCTCGACGTCTCGCGCCTGGACACCGGCGCGCTGCAGGCCGACATCCGCGAGTTCGACGCCGACGAGCTGCTGCGCGAGGTGGCCGCGCAGTACGCGCCGGTCGCCGCCGGCCGCGGCCTGGACCTGCGCGTGCACGCACGCCTCTGCCCGGTGCGCAGCGACCGCCGCCTGCTGCGCCGGGTGCTGCAGAACTTCCTGGCCAACGCCCTGCGCTACACCCGCCAGGGGCGGATCGTGCTGGGCATGCGCGTGCGCGGCGACACGGTGGCGCTGCAGGTGTGGGACACCGGCCCGGGCATCCCCGGACAGCACATGCGCCAGATCTACGACGAGTTCCACCGCTACCAGCAGCCGTTCGACTGGGGCGAGCGCGGCCTGGGCCTGGGCCTGTCGATCTGCCAGCGCATCTCGCGGCTGCTGGGCCACGGCCTGGACGCGCACAGCGAGGTCGGCCACGGCAGCATGTTTTCGATCACGGTGCCGCGCGCCGCCGCCCTGCCGGCGCCGGCTATCCGTCCGCTGGCGCTGCCCGAATCCGGTTCGCTGGCCGGCCTGCGCGTGCTCTGCGTCGACAACGACCGCGAGATCCTCGACGGCATGCGCGTGCTGCTGTCGCGCTGGCAGGCCACCGCGATCACCGCCAGCACCGTGGACGAGGCGCTGGCGCGGATGGCCGACAGCGCGCCGCAGGCCATGCTGGTCGACTACCACCTGCACGACCGCCTGGACGGGCTGGACACGCTCGACGCACTGCGCGCGGCCGGTGGCCCGATCCCCGGCGCACTGCTGACCGCCGACGGCCGCGACGAACTCAAGCGGCAGGCGCGGCAGCGCGGCTATCGATTGCTGACCAAGCCGGTGAAGCCGGCCTCGCTGCGCGCCTGGCTGGCCGCACAGGTCCCGGCGGCCGAGCGGGTCGAACCGTAGCGGGGGCGCGCCGGCCCTGCGGAACCTGGTCGATTGACCAGCGGGCCTTTTGTAGGAGCCGGGTTCAGCCGGCGACCCGAGGCCGCAAGAGGCGCTGCATTCAACCGCACTCCAACCGAAGAGTCCTTCGGAACCTCAGGACGTCGCCTGTGCCGAGGCGTCGGGTCGCCGGCTGAACCCGGCTCCTACAAAAGGCTCGCACCCCAAGCCACTGTGGATCGCTCCTGCATCCATGCCAGGCAATACCGCAACGCCCGCTTGACCCTGGACCGGCTCCAGGGTGTGCAATGCCCCGACCGGCACGGCGTTCATCGCCCATGCGTTGAACCCGCGCCACGTCTGGCTTACCGTGGCCCCGCCCGCCGACACCGCCGCCGATGACCCTGCTCCGCCGCCTTTCGCTCTGCCTGCTCGCCCTGGCCCTGCTGCCGGGCGCACCGGTGCAGGCGCGCCTGGCGATGGCCGCCAGCACGGCGCCGCAGGCAGCACCTGCCGGTGCGCTGGCCGACGCCCAGACCGGCGGCTGCCATGGCGCAGAAGTGGCGCCCGCATCCGAAGCAGCCCGCACCCACCACCGCGACACAGCGCCGGGCGCCGGCCACCCCGCGGACTGCTGCGGCGACACGACTGCCGGCCACGGCTGCGAAACCGCCTGCCCCTGCCCATCCTCGATCACCGCGCTGCCGCCGGCACCGCAGGCCCTGCCCGCCGCCGCGCACGATCGCCGCTGGAACACCGCCGGCCATATCGGCCGTGCCGGCCCCGCGGACGGCCCACCCAAGCGGCCACCGATCGGCTGACGCACGTACCGTGACCGCCCCGCGCACGCCCGGCGTGCGCGCCTCCCTGTCCGTCCGTGCCTGCGCCCACCGCGCACGCCGTCCGCTGGAACCGTCATGACCGGCCCTTCCCGTTTTCCCGCATCTCCCATGCCGCCCTCGCTGCCGCGCCGGCGCTTCGTCCAGGGCCTGGCCCTGGCCGGCCTGGCCGGCGGCACCGGCCTGCTGCGCGCGCCTGCGCTGGCCGCCAACACCCGCGCACCGCAGGTGCTCACCGGCACCGCGTTCGACCTGGCCATCGGCGCCAGCGAGGTGAACATCACCGGCCGCCCGCGCCCGGCGATCACCGTCAACGGCAGCCTGCCGGCGCCGATCCTGCGCTGGCGCGAAGGCGACACCGTCACCCTGCGCGTGTCCAACCACCTGCGCGGCGCACCCAGCTCGATCCACTGGCACGGCATCCTGCTGCCGGCGGACATGGACGGCGTGCCGGGCATGAGCTTCGACGGCATCGCCCCCGGCGAATCCTGGCTGTACCGCTTCACCCTGCGCCAGTCGGGCACCTACTGGTACCACAGCCATTCGATGTTCCAGGAGCAGGCCGGCCTGTACGGCGCGATCATCGTCGACCCGCTGCAGCCACCGCCGTTCCACTACGACCGCGAGCACGTGCTGCTGCTGTCGGACTGGACCGACCTGGATCCGGCCGCGCTGTTCCGGAGGCTGAAGAAGGCGCCCTCCTACGACAACCACTACAAGCGCACCGTCGGCGACTTCCTGCGCGACGCCGGCGAGGACGGGCTGCGCGCGACGCTGTCCGACCGCGGCATGTGGGGGCGGATGCGGATGACGCCCAGCGACCTGTCCGACGTCAACGGCCACACCTACACCTACCTGCTCAACGGCCAGCCGCCGGCGGGCAACTGGACCGGCCTGTTCCGGCCCGGCGAGAAGGTCCTGCTGCGCCTGATCAACGCCGGCGCGATGACCTATTTCGACGTGCGCATCCCCGGCCTGAAGATGACCGTCGTCGCCGCCGATGGCCAGTACGTGCACCCGGTGACGGTGGACGAGCTGCGCATCGCCGCGGCCGAGACCTACGACGTGATCGTCGAACCCTCCGGCCAGGACGCCTACACGATCTTCGCCCAGGACATGGGCCGCACCGGCTGGGCGCGTGGCACCCTGGCGGTGCGCCACGGGCTGGAAGCGCCGGTGCCGGGCAACGACCCGCGTCCGCTGCTGACGATGGAGGACATGGGCCACGGCGCGCACGGCGCCCATGCCGGCGCGCCGATGGAAGGCGGCTGCGGCGCGATGATGCACGGCGAGGGCGGCTGCGGCGCCGCCATGCACGGCGGCGGGCATGGCAAGACGCATGCCGGCCACGACGCGGCCGCCGCGGTGGTCCACCCGGCCAGCGAACGCGGCAACCCGCTGGTGGACATGCAGTCCTCGCCCACCGGCCCGCGCTTGGACGATCCGGGCATCGGCCTGCGCGACAACGGCCGCCGCGTGCTCGCCTACGCCGACCTGAAGAGCCTGTTCGATGATCCCGACGGCCGCGAACCCGGACGCGAGATCGAGCTGCACCTGACCGGGCACATGGAGAAGTTCGCCTGGTCGTTCGACGGCATCCCGTTCGCGAGCGCCGAGCCGCTGCGGCTGAACTACGGCGAGCGGATGCGCATCGTGCTGGTCAACGACACGATGATGCAGCACCCGATCCACCTGCACGGGCTGTGGAGCGACCTGGAGGACGCCGGCGGCGCCTTCCAGGTACGCAAGCACACCGTCGACATGCCACCCGGCACGCGCCGCAGCTACCGCGTGCGCGCTGACGCGCTCGGCCGCTGGGCCTACCACTGCCACCTGCTCTACCACATGGAAGGCGGGATGATGCGCGAGGTGCGCGTGGAGGAGCGCGCATGAGCCGGCCGATGATCCCGACCGCACTGGCGTTCGCCCTGGCCTTCGCGGCGACTGCGGCATCGGCACAGTCGCACGGCCATGGGAGCCACCACACGCACGGCGACCACGCCAACCATGATGCGGTGCAGCCGGACGACGACAACGCGCACACGGCACACCATCCCGCATCCGGTGACGCGCACGAAGGGCATGGCGCACATGCCGGCCACGCGCCAGCCGCGGGCGTGCAGCCGCCAACCACGGACCCGCATGCCGGGCACGACGGCCATCGCGGGCACCACACGTCCGGGGATCATGGCGGGCACCACGGCCACGACGGACATGGCGGCACCGTGGATGCTTCGGCGGTGCCGCCGACGGTCGCCGACCCGCATGCCGGGCATGCGATGCCCGCCGCCGGCGGGCTGCCGCTCGAGCCGATCCCCGTGCCCACCGAGGCCGACCGCGCCGCCGCGTTCCGCCCGCTGCATCATGGCCACGCACATGGCGGCGGCGTGCACAGCCTGGTCCGCATCAACCGTTTCGAAGCCTGGGATGCCGATCCGGGCACCGGCCAGGCCTGGGAAGGCAGCGCCTGGATCGGTGGCGACGTGCAACGGCTGTGGCTGCGCAGCGAAGGCGAGCGCGAGGATGGCCGCACCCACGCCGCCGACCTGGAGGTGCTCTACGGCCGCGCCACCGGTCCATGGTGGGACCTGCTGGCCGGCGTGCGCCACGACTTCCAGCCGGGCCCTTCGCGGACCTGGGCCGCTGTCGGCCTGCAAGGCCTGGCGCCGTACAAGTTCGAGGTGTCGGCCACCGCCTACCTCGGGACCGGCGGTCACAGCGCCTTCAACGCGGAGATCGAGTACGAACTGCTGTTCACCAGCCGCCTGATCCTGCAGCCGCTGCTGGAAGTCGAGCTGCATGGCCGTGACGACCCGCAACGCGGCACCGGCTCCGGGCTGTCGACGGCCGAAGCCGGCCTGCGCCTGCGCTACGAGATCACCCGCCGGTTCGCGCCCTACCTGGGCGTCGCATACGAACGCGCCTATGGCGGCACCGCGGAATACCGGCGGCAGGCGGGAGAGGCGGACCGCGACACACGCTGGGTCGCAGGCGTGCGCTGGTGGTTCTAGCGGGCTGCGCCCGCATCGCCTGGTACGGGAACGGACAGGCGCGTGGCCGGCTACGGAAGCCGGCCACGCGCCTGGAGCCGCACTGCAAGCACGGGGGTATGCCTCAGCGGGCCACGCGGGTCTGCGTACCGTCGTTGGTGACGCGGACGCGGTCGCCGACCCGGTAGTCGCCCACCGAACCCGGCTGCACGACCACGATGGACTGCCCCGAATCCAGGCCGACGGTGAATTCGACCGCACTGGTATCGCTGGTGAGCCTGCGGCCGCTCTCGATCGCCACGGCGCGCACCGCCTGGATGGTGCCCCATTCCACGCTTTGCACCTCCCCCGAGACGCCCCGCCCGAAGGTGCTGGCGTCCCTGGGAGTGCTCGCACATCCTGAAATCGCGGAGGCGGCCACAACGATCGAAACCAGTACAGCTCTGCTGGCATTGCGGTTCATGGTTCCACTCCTGCTTGTTCGCGGTTGGGAGGCATCCGATGAGCCACCCGGCCCGGCGACGGAATGGCGTCGCATGCGGGCCGGCCGTTGGCCTGCCAACCTTACCCGCTTCGCGGACGCGTGCAACAGAGGTCACCCCTAAAGGGTTCCGATCATCCCAGCGGCCCTGCGTCAGTCGACACTCCGACGCGCCGCGTACATGAGAACCGTACGCTCGTCCTGGACAAGCGCCCTGAGCGACTGCTCCCACCGCAGCACGGCACCGCGGTTCTGGACCAGGTCGGCCAGATCCTTGCCCAGGCAGTCGTGGCAGGTCATGCCGCCAAAGCTGGGACGGCGGCAGCGATCGCAGGGAGACCTGGTCGCCGATGCGGGCGGACGAAGCTGGAAGGTGATGCGCTTCATCAACTCGCCGGCACGCTGGATGCTCGGGGCGCGGATCTTCTACTCCAGGTTGAAATGCCCATACAACGCGGCGGGCGATGAGCCCACGAGGCCGATTGCAACCCGGACATCGTCCGGATCCATGTCGAGCACCCGAGACCACATCAACACGGTTTCCTCCGCATCCGTGTCCCGGTTGCGTTCCGCGTCTCCGGCCTGTTCCTTGCCGTCCCTTCGATCTGCCTTACCGGGGCGCTGTTGCACGAAGTTCGAACGTGCATCCGTAACGGCCAACGGCAGCTGTTGCATGTACCTCGTCCTCGAATCCAATTCCGTTCCTGCTGATGATTCGTCGCGGGCTTGTGCCGCGCGGAAACCGCTCCGCTTTCTGTGTCCGTTGTCGGCGACCTTCGGTGCCAACCTTCTCTCGCCTTCTACTAGATACCTCCACCGCAGGAACGACGACGTGAAGTGCAGACGAACCGGTTGCCGGGTGCTGAACCGTACAGACTGGATGCCCGCATCTCTCACGGTGTCGCGACATGATCTGAAGGCTCATCGAAGTCGATCCGTTGGGACGTCCGAATCGGACGTTTCGCCCACAGCGCCTCGAGTAAGGGCGTGCAGTTCCTCCGATTGCTCGGGAACTTGACCAGCGGACACCAAGAACGTCTAGGCCGAATGCGATCGGATCACCCGGATCGCCGGTACCAGCTGCTGCCTGTACGGCTCGTACTCCCGCGTCGTCTCGATCACCGCGCCCGAGGCGTTGGTCATCGCCACCACGCTGCCCAACGCGTCCGTATGCACGTACTTCACCGTCTGCTGCCCATGCGCTGGCGTTAGGGGCAAGCCTAGCACCACCGACAGCCACTGGACGACCCTGCGCGCGCTGATAGTTCTTCCTCCGACGCCGGTACCGCCGAATAGCCCCTGCCGAAAGAAGTGCCAGAGTAAATTAGCGCATGAATCATATATTTCCTCTGGCCCCTTTTACGCCTTTTACGCTGATCCAGTTCATAGCGCGTGGCAGCCGCCACGGCCGTCCAGCTGACCGTGTAGTTGCCGGTACCGTTGGCGGCCGGGGTGGTCAGCGCAGGCGCCGAGGCCGGCGGCAAGGTCACCGTCGTGGTGACGGTGCCCGACCAGCCACTGCAGATGAATTGGAAAATTTCGTCAGGAAGATCGTATGCCGGATTTCGTTTCCCTCATACGACCGCTGATATACGCCTTCGATAGTAACGGGAAGTTCCTCAGGCCTCTTTCCCATACTGTTGTGCGCGTACCTCACAAGACGCGAATAGGCTTTACTAGAAGCCTTACCTTGCCCAGCCTCAAAATTGATCTGCGGCCTTCTTTCTCCGCACTGAAGTAATGTGATGTCATGAATAGTTACGTTCACGCATAAATCCATCCTGACAAAAGCACCATCATAGCTATCCGAACCCGATAGTATGTCCTCTGCATCAACACTTATCGCTTGCGTAGAGCGATCCTGCTCCGCCCCAGACGCACAAGAGACCAAGGGAACACACGCAATATATAACCCAACCACGGCACAATTACGGGTTACAAGCATCAGCCGTCGGACATAGCTGCTCAACAGATCTATCTGCTTGCTCATTGATTGCGTCCCAGTTGATTCCATTAGCCTTAGTATAAAGTCCAAATGGCTCGTCGCGTCCGAGTATTTCAAACATCCTTGCCGAAGCCTCGTTGGCCTTGAGCTCACTCACATTTAGCGCAGACCTGCTCATTATCAAGAGCTGATCGGACACATTCCTATCATCCTGATCGACGCCATGTGAACCCTCATGCATCGTCACCGAACTAAGGCGATCCGTATCCGACAAGGCAGCGAAATTCAATCCGATATGTGTACCGCCACCAAATGTCGGGGTGGCCTCGCCAAGATTCTTGTCGTTCTGAAGCTGGCCAGATATCACAACCCCGTTTTTCTCCCCTGGTTTCCCGAGAAACTGGCTAACCTGCGCAACCCGAGAGCCGCTTGGCGCACTCTCAGCGGCTCTATGGATCTCATTTACCGCCCTCTCAAGACGAGCACAATTGCTCTTTCCTGCCGTGCATTCATACCGACCGTCTGGGTCAACGAATCTATAGGGATTGTTTGCAGCGTATCTATAGCGGTTGAACATCCGCGCCGGCTTGCTTAGCGCTGTTACCGGATCGGTAGACAGGAACCTTCCGATCACCGGATCGTAGTAGCGCTGCTGCATGTATGTCAGCCCGGTAGCCGCATCCTGCACATGCCCGGTATACCCCGGCCCATCCTGGATCACCGGCACCAGCTGCTGTCCGTACGGCTCGTACTCCCGCGTCGTCTCGATCACCGCGCCCGACGCATTGGTCATCGCCACCACGCTGCCCAGCGCGTCCGTGTGCACGTACTTCACCGTCTGCTGTCCATGCGCCGGCGATAAGGGCAAGCCCAGCGCCAACACCAACAGCCACTGGACGATCCCGCGCCCGCTCACAGCTCCTCCTCCGGCGGCGCCGGGACCGAATCCGGCTGGCACTCCGGACAGGCCGCCTGCACCATCACCAGCTGGATCACCGAATAACCACTGCCGAAACAGGCGCCAGAGTAAAAAGAGCGTTTGAATCATATATTTCCTCCGGCCCCTTTTACGTTCCTTTTTTTCGCCGATCCCTTTTTTCGTCCATTTCTCAGTCAGTTTTAAGCGATCGCGCGGTTCTTGCAGCACCCTCTTCCAAGCTATCGAAAATGGAGTCAGGCTCATTTTCCATGATGCCGAGAATGTACCTCTTTCTTATTCAATCTCTGAATGATTTTATCCCAATTCGCAGTAGGACAATGCCGAAGAAAATTAAGCCAGCACCAACAATATTTTTATACTCACCAAAATCGAATGGAATCTTTGCACCAGGAGGAAAATAGCTGCTATTTCCAAACAACAAGTAAGATCCAAGCATTAGCAACAGCATAGCAAGCCCGATGTACCACATATACACCCTCCGTGAACGTCATCAATTACTTGTGTAAATTAAGATTATCATTTGCTGTCGATCCAATAGCACTGCCAATTTGATTTGCAACTGAGCTGGCAGGACTTTGAACGCCAGCGGCACCGGTGATGACTCCAGTGGACAATTCTGCAATGGCAGCTGGAGTCGAAGCAGCAGCGAGCGCACCATAGGCATTAGCTTTAGCCGCGCTGGCGCCAGCATGTCCCGCTACCATGCTTACTTCCGATTCAACTGCCGCCATTGTGCGTACGGTTGCACCTATGACTACGCTAGTCGCTGCCTCACTAGCTGTTGCAATTGCACCTGTTGTCGCGTTAGCGACTTGCTGAGCAGCAAGGCCAGTCTGCACGCTTGCACTTTCCGCCGCAGCCATAACCATCGCCGGGGCCCCCACTGCCACTGCGGCGCCTGCGGCGCCACCTACAACCGCGGAGCCAACGACCAAGCCTACAACCTTCGCATCCCCACGGCTTGCGCCTGGAATCGGTGTATGCGCATTCGGCCCATCCGGAAGGAACCCGTTGCGTACAAGCCAGTTGTGAACAGGATTCATACCATCCGGGTCAGTAAACATGTATGGATTGTTGAACGCGTATGCATAGCGATTGAACTGCCGCCAGTCCTTGCTCTCGTAAGCCGTCACCGGATCAACGCTAAGGAAGATTCCGAGTACCGGATCGTAATAGCGCTGCTGCATGTACGTCAGCCCGGTAGCCGCGTCCTGCACGTGCCCGGTATATCCCGGCCCATCCTGGATCACCGGCACCAGCTGCTGTCCGTACGGCTCGTACTCCCGCGTCGTCTCGATCACCGCGCCCGACGCATTGGTCATCGCCACCACGCTGCCCAGCGCGTCCGTGTGCACGTACTTCACCGTCTGCTGTCCATGCGCCGGCGATAAGGGCAAGCCCAGCGCCAACACCAACAGCCACTGGACGATCCCGCGCCCGCTCATAGCTCCTCCTCCGGCGGCGCCGGGACCGAATCCGGATGGCACTCCGGACATGCCGCCTGCACCATCACCAGCTGGGTCGCCGAATGCCCCCCGCAACCACCCGCATTGCACGCCTGCACCCGGTACAGATAACTGCCCGGCGACCGCATCACCATCAGGCTCGTGCCCGCCGACTCATGGATCACGTTCCAGCCGGCCACGTTCTCCTCCAACCGGTAGCTGGTCGCTCCACTCACCGTGCTCCAGCTCAGCGTGAACACCCCCGAGAAGTCCGGCATCGTGGCGTTCAGCGACGGCGCCCCCGCCGGCGGCAGGATCACTTGCGTGCTGCCGACCGCCGAGTACGCCCCGCATCCACCCTCGTTGCAAGCCCGGACCCGATAGTCGTAGATCCCTGTGGCCTGTCCCGACAGCGCCTTGCTCGTCGCGGCCTCATTGTGGATGTTGCTCCAGGCGCCACCATCCTTGCGCTGATCCAGTTCATAGCGCGTGGCAGCCGCCACGGCCGTCCAGCTGACCGTGTAGTTGCCGGTACCGTTGGCGGCCGGGGTGGTCAGCGCAGGCGCCGAGGCCGGCGGCAAGGTCACAGCCGTGGCGCTGGTGCCCGACCAGCCACTGCAGCCAGCCGCGTTGCATGCCTGCACGCGGTAGCTCCAGGCTCCGGCGGTCTTGCCGCTGACCGCCGTGCTGGTCCCGGCCGCGTCGTGGATCGTGTTCCAACCGCCGGTGGGCGGCTGCTCCTGCAGCTCGTACCGGTCGGCCGTGCCCACGCTCGTCCAACTGACGGTGTAGCTGCCGGTGTAGTTGCTGGATGGCACGCTCAGTGTCGGTGCGCTGGCAGGCGCATAGAGCGCGTTGACCGTCTGGACCGTCGACCAGGCCGCACAGCCGCCCCCATTGCAGGCCCGCACCTGGTAGCTCCAGGCTCCGGCGGTCTTGCCGCTGACCGCTGTGCTGGTCCCGGCCGCGTCGTGCACCGTGCTCCAACTCCCCATCCCCTGGCGTTCCTGCAACTGGTAGCTCGCAGCTGCGGCCACGCTGGTCCAGCTGACGATGAAGTTGCCGTTGATCGCGATGGCCGGGACCGTCAACGTTGGCGCGGCCTGCGGCGGCAGGGTGACCGCCACCGTCCCGACAGCCGAGTACGCGGAGCATCCCCCCGCGTTGCAGGCCCGGACCTGGTAACCCCAGCTTCCCGTGGTCTTGCCACTGATTGCCTTGCTCGTCGCGGAAGTGTTCTGGATCGTGCTCCAGCTGCCCGCGTTCAGGCGCTCCTGCAGTTCGTAGCTTGTGGCGGTCGCCACCGACGTCCAGCTCACACTGTAGCTACCGGTATTGTCCGTCGCCGGGACGGTCAATGCCGGCACCGAGGCCGGCGGCAGGGTCACCACCACCGCCACGATCGCACTCCAGTCGCCGCAGGCATTGACGTTGCATCCACGCGCGCGGTAGCCCCAGCTGCCGGCCGTCTTTCCACTGACTGCCTTGCTGGTTCCAGCCGCATCATGGACAAGGGTCCAACCACCGGCGCCCAACCGCTCCTCGAGTTCATAGCGGGTGGCGGCAGTGACGCTGTTCCAGCTGACCGTGTAGCTGCCGGTGTAGTTGTTGGCCGGGGCCGTCAGCACTGGCACGGCCGACGGTGGCAGGGTCACCTGCGTCACCTTCGCCGCCGACCAGGCCGCGCATCCGACGGCATTGCAGGCCCGAACCTGATAGCTCCAGTTGCCGCTCTGGCGTCCAGTGGCGTTGAGACTGGTGCTGGCGCTGTTCTGGATCGTGGTGTAGCCCCCGCCGTTGACACTCTCCTGCAGTTCATAGGTGGTCGCCGCCGCCACCGTCGTCCAACTGACGGTATAGCTGCCGGTCGTGCTGGAAGCCGGGGCTGTCAAGGTCGGCACGCCGGTGGGCGGCAGTTGCACGGTTACCGCCTTTTCCGCGCTCCAACTGCCGCACGTGGTTTCGCTACAGGCCCTGACCTGGTATCCCCACACCCCTGCCGCCTTGCCGCTCAGGTCCTTGCCGACTCCACCCGCATCATGGATCGTGGTCCAACTGCCGCTGTTTAGCCGCTCCTGCAGCTGGTATTTCGATGCCACCGGCACGGCCGTCCAGCTGACGGTGTAGTTGCCCGTCGTGTTCGAGCTTGGCGCGGTCAGCGTCGGCGTGGACAAGGGGATCGCATTCTCCACCTGCGCCACCAGGCTGCCAGCCAGATGCACGTAGTCGGTCGTCTTGCCAGTGCGCTCGTCTCGCTGGAAGCGCAGGACGCCATCCTGCCCGTAGACCGAATACAGGCTCCGGCCGTCACGGATCGCCAGCACGCGGCGGCCATGGCCGTCGTAGCGATACTGCTCCGCGCCCGTTACCTCGCGCAGGCGGTTGCCCTGGTCGAAACCGTATCGGAACTATTCGTCCCGAAGTAGTAGCTTGGCCTGGCCGAGCAGCAGCGGAGGTGTGGGCTCCTCTTTCATCGTGATTTCGCGGGTTAACGTGCTGACCGGCATAAGCAGTTCCCGCTTCAACCGGTCGTCTATCGACTCGATGGGCTGCACCTCGGTCAAGTCCGCCTCTCGGGAGACAATCGCCATCCCGTCCGGGAAGGTCGCTCCATCCGGACGCGCCTCGCTCCGCCACACATCGTTCTCGTCCAGCAGCAGATGTTCCACGGGCATTGTCCGTGCCTCGGATCCGTACCCGAACTGCTCGAAGGCGGTTCTCGCGATACCGGCCTCCAGCGCAAAGAAATGCTGAGGTTTTCCTCGCCACGGGTATTCGTTCCACAAGCTGCGTTGTGTACGGGCTCGCGCCAGTTCCGGTGGACCAAACCAATCCCTACCGCGCCAACGGAAGAACGTGAACCCGGGACTGTCGGATCGCGACACCAGCCCTCGCAGGAACTGGCCCGCCAGCGCCGCGCCATGCACCAAGGACAACACGGTGGCGTAGTTGTGCCGCTGGACTTCCGCCGCCGAACGTCCGCGACCAATCTGATCGATCCCATTCGGCGAGTGCATATCGTCTGTGCGCCGATCCGGCGTACTCGTATGATGGATACGCAGATCGGCGCGGGTCGGCGATTTCAGGTGCGCGCCGATGCAGTAACCGTGCGACGGCCGGACGCCGTTGAAGTCGTGACCCAGATGCGGCTTCACTTGGTCTAGGTATCCGCGTCGGACGGTCCGATTGAAACTAGACGACGAGGATCCGCGTGATCCCTTCGCCTCCATGATCGCCACGCCGTCCGAACCTAGGAACGCATAGTCGGCCATCTTGCTGGCGGCGGCGTTGCCCTTGCCCATCTGTTCCAAGTGGCCCATCCAGATGTAGCCGTCGCGGACCATGGCCAGGTAGGCGATTCCCGCCGCCACGGTTCCCGCAAAGTAGCTTTTTCCGTAGTCCTTGATCGCATCAGCTGACGCCAGGATCGCGAACTCCGAACTGATATCGTCGACGTGATGCATCAGCATCAACGCCATGTACTGGGACTGTACGGTCACGATATCTGGATCGATCAGATGCGTGTGGTAGGTGCGCGCCATCGCACCAAACAGTTCCATTGGGCCGAACTGAATACTGCTTATGGCCGGCACCCGGCCAATCACGTTCGGCCCGCTGGCCGGATGCGGCTCCTTCGCCACCACCTCGATCGACTTCGTCTTGCTGACCCAATGCATGATCTCCCCCTTCGGTCGCAACTCGCTCAGAACGTCGGTGTGATCCTCAACTGCGGCGCCGGGTTCGGTGCACCTTTCGACAGATCCACCCCCTTCTTCCACTGCTTCCCTTGCTTGTGCAGCTTCTTGTGCATGTCGCGCGCCCGGCGGGCCGCCGCCTCGGACTTGAACGCATAGGATGGCGACTCTTCATCACGAAGCGGTGACCCGCACGCCGCGGCGTATGGCGGCAGCCAGCGCTCCGGCGTGGTGTTATCGGCGAACTCCACCGTGTAGTTCTGCACCGCCGCGCTGAGGTTGCGCCAGCGAACCCAGTAGTGGTTCTCGAAGGAAAACGCGGCGAAGCGCCGCCCGGCGATGGCACCTTTCTTCGCAATGCGCTCCAGCACCGGCGCCGGCATGTCCAGGTTCATCCCGCCCTCGGTGCCCTGCAGCGACACGTGCACGATCCGGTCCCGGTGTCCGGGCGCTCGCGACTGGAGCAGATCGCGCCAGTTCTGCATAGTCCCGACGATGCCGAAGAGGAAGCCGGCAACTTCCTTTGGGGCCCACTCTGAGGCGATCGGGTGATGCGCGTGCTTCCAGCCCTGATTGTTGGATTCAGGAAGGAAGACCGCGGCCTCAAGCTCTTCCAGCGGAACCTCACCATCCGTTTCCCACCGCATATCAGGATCGGGAGGCGGATAGCGTAGGTTGATCGCGAAGGTCGGCCACAACGGCAGCCCCGCGTCGAACAGATGGATCGGGAAATTGCTGCTGATCCCACCGTCCGAGAACCAGCAGATGCGCATCGCGGTTACGTCTGAGGTCCGCCGCCGGCCGCCGCTCGCCAGTCCTTCCATGGTGCCAAGCACGCTGTGCTCGTTTGCCCCCTCCCCCTGCGCCTCCGCATCCTCGTCGACAACGTCTTCTCCCCTCTCGGATGTGGCTGTATCCGGGCGGCGCGCCCACATGGCGGGCTCGTGTAGCGGTACCGCGCTGATCAGCAGCGGAAAGCTCAGGCTCATCCGGGTTGCGACCAGAACCGGGAACCTATCGCCCTCCGGCAACCGGTGATAGATCTCCCCGTCGACGACCAGCGGCGCGCCTTCCTCGGCTCGGATCATCCACTCGACGACGCTGGCCGGGAACAACCGCCTGAACTCGCCCTCCCTGAACCAGAAGTTCTTGTTCGCGAAGGGCAGCGTCCGCGGTTCGCGGTGGGAGACACCGGTGGTGATGACTTGCAGATTGATCGAGAACCCCGACTCGGGCTCGTTGCCGTAGCGCGGCGCGGACCACAGATCGCCGAACGTAAGCGGCTCGCCTTCGGGCTTTCCGGCCAACGCCTGCAGTGTCTGGTGTAGCCACTCTGTCAGCGCCAAGGGGCGCCGCCGCCACGGCCAGGCACGGCGGCCGCTGAGCCCCGAGCACAATCCGAGTAGATTGCGCCGAGCCACCCGAGCGGTGCGGGCCACAGCAAGGGTTGCGGCGCCGCCGTATGCGCACAGCAGTGCCGGCAACATTGCCGCCTTGGCTCCGCCCCAACCTTCAATCCAGTAGCCGACGGTACACAATGCCGCCAGGATCGCCAGAAACTCCAAAGGCGCGATCGCAACTACGGCCACCAAGACGCCCAGCAACTTACGCCAGGATTTGGCGTGGCCGGCCAGCAGCACCACCAGCCGGAACGCGTTGGTCGCCCCGTTGGCAGGCTGGAACAAGCAGTAAATGAACCCCTTGCTGGACAACTGGCGCGCCACATTGGCCATGCCGTTGAAGCCGGCATCGGGCCCCAACTTCTCGCCGGCCTCCTGTCGACGGTCACCCACCGCGGCCGCCGCGGTCACCGCCGCCGCGATCGCGCCTGCCGAGGTTCCGCCGATGCTCTTGAAGCGGTACGACTTCGCCAGCTCCAATACCGCATTGGGGTAAACGATGCCGCTGGTAACGCCACCTTTCATCACAAGGTCGCAGTACTTCTCCGGATGCGCGCCCATCTGTCAGCTCCACGTGCGTTGAACCGAACCAGCTGCTGCTGAACACCGATCTTCGATCATCAACCCAGCAACGAACACCATTTCGCATATCGTCGCCGTTCTGATCCAGGAGAAATGCCCGTTCGACTGCGGCCGCTCCCAAGATCCTTATTTTTCAGCTATTTTCTTGATGCGATCAGTCGGGGTCGGATGTTCTCGAAAGCACAAGTTGACCTCGCATTGAAATCACAGATTGGCTGCTGCTTCTTGGCCCCATTCCAAGAATCGTACGCCACGGCTCACCGGCCGCAGTGTGAGACCGCTGGACACCGCACCCCATTGCCAATCAGACGAGACTAGCAACGCTCCGCGCACGATGGGAAAAGCCGTGTTCACTATCGGCCAGGAATCAAATGCCTAACGCACAAGCTGGGGCGCCCCGAAGAAATCGCGACTTCTGGAATGAACTATCAGCTACCAAGTCCTGTGCCAACGCGTTGCGAGATCGCTTTGTCAAACAACAATCGAACTGTGCTTTCCACATTCTCAAATCTGATTCACTGGGTGAGCCGAGCCGTAGGGCCTGTCTGAGCCCCGTCCTATCAGCCCGGACCGCTCATGCTTGCCGGAAATGTATTGTCCGTTTCGGCCAAACTATGCTTTCCAGAACACCAGACTGCGCCGGAGTGCCATGTGGTGGGCCTGCCAGGACTCGAACCTGGAACCTGGGGATTATGAGTCCCTCGCTCTAACCATTGAGCTACAGGCCCGCGCTGCCATGGAAGTGTAATGGAGCGCCGGCGGCCGCAACCAGAGACAACCACCGGAAAGCCGAAGGCCCCGCCATGCGGGGCCTTCGGGTACCACAGGATCGGCGATGCGCCCTCAGTCGATGTCGAGGAAGCTGCGCAGCTGCTCCGAACGGCTCGGATGGCGCAGCTTGCGCAGCGCCTTGGCTTCGATCTGGCGGATGCGCTCGCGGGTGACGTCGAACTGCTTGCCCACTTCCTCGAGGGTGTGGTCGGTGTTCATGTCGATGCCGAAGCGCATGCGCAGGACCTTGGCCTCGCGCGGGGTCAGCCCGGCCAGCACGTCGCGCACAGTCTCGGACAGGTTGATGTTGGTGGTGTTCTCGATCGGGGACTCCACGTTGGTGTCCTCGATGAAGTCGCCCAGGTGGGAGTCCTCGTCGTCGCCGATCGGGGTCTCCATCGAGATCGGCTCCTTGGCGATCTTCATCACCTTGCGGATCTTGTCCTCGGGCATGTCCATTTCCTTGGCCAGCTCCTCCGGCGTGGCCTCGCGGCCGTACTGCTGGAGCATCTGGCGGGAAATGCGGTTCAACTTGTTGATCGTCTCGATCATGTGCACCGGGATGCGGATGGTGCGCGCCTGGTCGGCGATCGAGCGGGTGATCGCCTGGCGGATCCACCAGGTGGCGTAGGTCGAGAACTTGTAGCCGCGGCGGTATTCGAACTTGTCGACCGCCTTCATCAGGCCGATGTTGCCCTCCTGGATCAGGTCCAGGAACTGCAGGCCGCGGTTGGTGTACTTCTTGGCGATGGAGATCACCAGGCGCAGGTTGGCCTCGACCATCTCCTTCTTGGCCTTGCGCGCCTTGGCTTCGCCATAGGCCATCTGCCGGCCGATCTCGCGGATGTCGGCCAGGTCCAGGTACATGGCCTGCTCGATGGCGATGGTGGCCTGCTGCTCGGCGACGATCTGGTCCTTGACCTCGCGCAGCGCCGAGGACCATTTCTGCTTGCGCTTGAGGACCTCGTCCACCCACTCCAGGTTGACCTGGTTGCCTTCCCAGGCGCGGATGAAGTCCTTGCGCGGCATGTGCGCCACGACCGTGGCCAGGTGCAGCACGCGACGCTCGTGGTCCTTGATCTCGCCCATCACCTCGCGCAGCTTGCGCACCAGGGTGTCGGTCAGCGCCAGCGGCAGCTTGAAGGTGACGAACTGCTCGGCCATCTCGCCGCGCATCTTGATGACGTTCTTGGCCTGCGGGCCGGCCTTGGCGTTGGCCTTCTTGAATTTGGCGTAGTCGGCGGCCAGCTGCTCCATGCGGCGCGCGACCTCGGCCGGGTCCGGGCCGGTCGGGCCGGCTTCGGCCTCGTCGTCGTCGGCCACGTCCTCTTCTTCGTCCTCGTCGGCCTCGGCATCGCTGTCGACCTCGACCGCGGCCACCGCCGGTTCCGGCGTCTCGTCGACCAGGTCATTGAAGCCGACCACGACCTCGGCCAGGCGCTTCTTGCCGGCCTTGTGCAGTTCGTAGTCCTCGAGCAGCAGCTCGATCGACCATGGGAAGCTACCCAGCGCGGCCTGGACCTGGCCCAGGCCTTCCTCGATGCGCTTGGCGATGGCGATCTCGCCCTCGCGGGTCAGCAGTTCGACCGTGCCCATCTCGCGCATGTACATGCGCACCGGGTCGGTGGTGCGGCCACCCTCGGAGTCGAGCGCGGTCAGCGCGGCGGCGGCTTCCTCGGCGGCGGTATCGTCGATCTCGCGGTTGCCGGTGTTGCCGTCGTTGAGCAGCAGGGTTTCGGCATCGGGCGCCACTTCATGGACGTCGATGCCCATGCCGTTGATCATGCCGATGATGTCTTCGATCTGCTCCGCATCGACGATGTCGTCGGGCAGGTGGTCGTTGACCTCGGCATAGGTCAGGTAGCCCTGTTCCAGGCCCTTGCTGATGAGCTGCTTGATTTCGGATTGCTGGGCTGGACGTTCGTTGGCCATGTGCGGCGCCACCGGTGCTTGAGTGTGGTGAAGAGAACCTAGCATTATAACAGGGCACCGGCCCCAAGGCCGGACAACCCTTGTGCGTCAGGTACTTGCGGGCGGCTCGCGTTCAGCGGCGCTCAGGCCCGCAGCAGGAAGGTGACCGGGCCGTCGTTGACCAGGCTGACCACCATATGGGCACCGAAACGGCCGGTTTCCACCCGCCCTGGGTGCTGTCTACGGCAGGCATCGGCCAGCAGGTTGAAGACCCGTTCAGCCTCCTCCGGCGCGGCGGCAGTGCTGAAGCTGGCGCGCATGCCCGCGTCGGTGTCGGCCGCCAGGGTGAACTGGCTGACCAGCAGCAGGCCGCCGCCGGTGTCGGCCAGCGAGCGGTTCATCCGGCCGGCATCGTCGGCGAACACCCGGTAACCGAGCAGCCTTTGGGTCATCCGGGCCACCTTCGCCGCATCGTCGCCCGGCTGCACCCCGACCAGCGCGAGCAGGCCGGCATCAATGCGGCCGACGGCCTGGCCGTCCACTTCCACCGAGGCACGGGTGACGCGCTGGATCAGGGCGAGCATGGGCGGCGGACCGGCGGCGAAGGGGCTCCAGCATCAGCCGGCACGGGCATGGCTGTCACCTGTCCCCGCGCCATGCATCCGGCCGGCGGCATGGGGTTGCCGGCAGTGGCGGCTAGACTTGCCCCCATGTCCCCCCAACGCCAGGCCCGCCTGCTCGTCGCCGCCACCCGTCTGCTGGGCGTCCTGCCATGGGCGGTGCTGTACCGCCTGGGCGACGGCATCGCCGCACTGTGGCGCCGGCGCGACGCGCGCGAGAGCCGGGTCGCGCGGCGCAACCTCGAACTGGCCTTCCCGCAGCTGGACGCGGACCAGCGCGAGGCCCTGCACCGGCGCATCCTGCGCACCACCGCGCGGCAGGCGCTGGAGACGCTGAAGCTGTGGACCCGGCCGCCCGCGGACAACCTGGCCCTGATCCGCGAGGTCCACGGCGCGGCGCTCTACGACCAGGCGCTGGCCGCCGGCGGCGGGGTGATCGTGGCCGCGCCGCACTTCGGCAACTGGGAACTGCTGAACCAGTGGCTGGCCTCGCGCGGGCCGATCGCGATCGTCTACCGCCCGCCCGAATCGGCGATGGGCGACGCGTTCCTGCAGCAGGTCCGCGGCGTCGACAACGTGCGCCAGGTCCGCGCCGAAGGTGCGGCCGTGCGCCAGCTGTGGAAGGTGCTCAAGGACGGCGGCGCGGTCGGGATCCTGCCCGACCAGCAACCCAAGGCCGGCGACGGCGAATTCGCGCCGTTCTTCGGCGTGCAGGCACTGAGCATGACCCTGCTGTCGCGGCTGGCCGAACGCACCGGCGCGCCGGTGCTGTTGGCCTGGTGCGAACGGATCGGCGATGGCCCCGGCTTCGTCCTGCACATCGAACCGGCGCCGCCGGCCATCGCCGACGCCGACCCGAAGGCGGCGGTGGCCTGCCTCAACGCCGAGGTCGAACGCATCGCCCGGCGCGATCCGGCGCAGTACCAGTGGACCTACAAGCGCTACACCCTGCGCCCGCCGGGCAGCGGCGAGGTCACGCCCTACTGAGGACCGCGCCTGGGTATAGCGCCGGGCGTGACCGGCCGGGTACGCGACCAAGGCCGAGGCGCAGAACACGTGCGGCGCACGCGATCGGCAACGGCATGCCGCAGGCCGGCGCGCATCCGGCCACGCGAACGCTTACGATCGGCTACCACACCCTGGTTCGACCGACTCCGTGACCGAATCGCCGGCCGCTTCTCCCCCGCCCCTGGATGCGGGCATCCGTGACCTCCCCGCTTCCTCCGCCTGGCAACCGCTGCCGCGGCGCGGCGCGCTGCTCTACGCCGGCGGGGCCGCCTTCGCCATCGCCATTCCCTCCGGCCTGGGCCTGGGCATGGTGGCGGCGGCGCTGCTCGACCAGCCGCGGTTGCCGGTCGCGATCGCCGCGGCCCTGGTCGGCCTGGTGCTCGGCGCGGCGGTCGGCCTGCTGCGCCACCGCCGCATCGGCTGGAAGCTGGACGGCGACGGCTTCGCCACCCGCCGAGGCGGGCTGTGGCGCAGCGAGACCCTGGTGCCGGTGTCGCGCGTGCAGCACCTGGACCTGGAGCGCGGCCCGCTGGAGCGCCGGCTGGGCCTGGCCACGCTGGTGGTGCACACCGCCGGCACGCGCATGGCCGCGGTGAAGCTGCCGTTGCTGGCACTGGACGATGCCGAGGCCCTGCGCACCCACCTGGCCCGCCAGGTCGAAGCCGACGACGCGCTGTGAACGAGATCTCCGCCGCGCCGCCGGCCGAGCAGCGGCTGCATCGCTGGTCGTGGCTGTTCGTGCTGCTGCAGCAGCTCAGGCAGTTCATCCTGCCGCTGATCGTGCTGGTGTTCGCCGGCCGCCGCAGCGGGCCGGGCGGCGACTTCGCCGAATGGGCGCCGCTGGTCGGCGTCGGCGTGCTGGTGGTGGTGTCGGTGCTGCAGTACTTCACCTACCGCTACCGGGTCGGCTCCGACGGCATCACCATCCGCAGCGGCCTGCTGCAGCGTTCGCAGCGCGAGATCCCGTTCGCGCGGATCCACAATGTGGGCGTGCACCAGTCGCTGCTGCACCGGGCGTTCAACGTGGCCGAGGTGCGCCTGGAATCGGCCGGCGGGCAGAAGCCCGAGGCGCAGATGCGCGTGCTCGGCCTGGACGAGGCGCTGGCGCTGGAGCGGCTGGTGCGCCACCGCGGCACGGCGACGGCCCCGGCCGACGGTAGCGACGGCGCGGCGACCGCGCGCACGGACGACGAAAGCCACACCCTGCTGGCGATGTCCACCGCCGAGATCGTGCGCCTGGGGCTGGTATCCAACCGCGGCATGATCGTGTTCGCCGCGGCCTTCGGCCTGCTCTGGCAGCTGTTTCCCGACGAGCGCCTGATCGCGCGCCTGGCCGAGGACTCCTTCCGCCAGGCCGCCGGCTACGCCGACGACCTGCACCTGGGCTGGCTGGGCATCGCCAGCGCCGCAATGCTGGTGGTCAGCGTATTCGTGTTCCTGCTGCGGCTGCTGTCGGTGGCACTGGCGCTGGCCCAGTACCACGGCTTCCGCCTGAGCGAGACGCAGCGGCGGCTGACCGTGGAGCGCGGCCTGTTCGCGCGCATCCGCACCTCCGTGGCGCCGCGCCGGATCCAGGCCTGGTTCCTGCAGGAAACCCTGCTGCACCGCTGGTTCGGCCGCCGCAGCCTGCGCATCGATACCGCCACCGGCGGCCCGGAGAACGATCCGCGCAAGCTGCGCGAACTGGCGCCGATCGCCACGCCCGACGCCTGCGACGCGCTGGCCGCGCACCTGCTGCCGGGCGCGACCTGGCCGCCGCCGCAGTGGCGGCCGCTGCCGCGGCGGGCCTGGTGGCGGCTGTTCGCCGGCAGCGTGCCGTGGAACCTGCTGCTGGCCGCGGTGCTGGCCTGGCAGCTGGGCGCCTGGGCGCTGCTGGTGCTGCTGTGGCTGCCGTGGTCGGCGTACGCCGCCTGGCGCCAGGCCGGGCGCATCGGCTACGCGGTCGATGCGCGGCTGGTCGCGGTGCGCGGCGGCTGGTGGTCGCGCTGGTGGCGCTTCGCCGAGGTCGACAAGCTGCAGGCGCTGCGCCTGCAGCGCTCGCCGCTGGATCGCTGGTTGGGCACCGCCTCGCTGTGGCTGGACACCGCCGGCGCCGGGGCGATGTCGCCGCCGCTGCGTATCCGCTTCCTGCCCGAGCATGAGGCGCGCGCGCTGTACGCGCAGCTCGGGCGGACGCTGGCTGCGCGGCGGCTGAAGTGGTGACCGCCGCCGCTCACTTCCAGCCGGCCGGTCCCCAGTAGCCGACCCGCTGCCGGATCTTCAGCTTGCGCCACAGGTTCAGCGGCTTGCGCTTGCGGTTGCGCCCGCCGGCCGCGACGAAGGCGTCGATCGCGTTCAGCACGCGCTCGCTGGAACGGCCGTCGCGGTACGGATGCAGCTGGTCGGCGAACTCGCGCACCGCCGCCATCAGCTCGGGGGGGCGCGACAGCGCGCGGCGGATCGCCGGCTCGAACTGCGCCGGGTCGTCGATGTCGATCAGCTGCGGGCCGGGCCGGCGGTTCTTGTAGGTCACCACCGGCTTGTAGGTCAGCAGGAATTCGTTGAGCGCCGAGGACGTGTCCGAGCACATCACGTCCACCTGCGGGAACAGGTCCAGGATGTTGTCGTTCTCGGCGAAGGTCAGGTACTCGTTCTGCAGCGCCTTGTACCGGGCCACCGTCTCCGGTTCCATCTTCGGGTGGAAGGTGACGATCCAGCGCCACTCGCCGGTGCGCGACAGGCGGGCGATTTCGTCGTGCAGGATCGGCGCCGCGCTCCACGAGGGCGAGAAGGTCGAGTGGTAGAGGATCACAGGCGGCTGCCGTACCGGCTCGGGCGCGTCGCCCAGCTGCGCCATGAACGGGTCGATCTTGGGGAAGCCGGTCTCGCTCACCGCGAAGTGGCCGAGCTCGCGCGACAGTTCGCCGAACGCGGCGGTGTCGCGCGGGCCGGTCGTGCAGTACAGGTCGAACAAGCCGCGGATGTAGATGTGGCGCGGCTTGCCGGCGTCGAAGCCGTGGAAGGTCTCGACCTTCACCCCGGGGAAGAAGTGCGGCACTGCGTTGCTGGAGGTGATCACCGCGTACGGCTTCCATGCGCGGACCTGCCCGACGGTCAGCAGGGTCTCGCCCGGCTCCAGGTCCTCGGCGCCGGGTCCGTCGAAGAACCAGGCCGCCTCGCCGCCACGGGCGCGGATCGCGGCCTGGATCGGGCGCAGGATGGCCAGTGCGTAACGCTCGGATCCATAGAGCAGGTAGTGTTTCGGCACATCGCACCCCGGTGCACGCTGGCGGTGGCGCGATTATCGCATCGGCGCGCACCGCCGCAGGCGCCCTGCTAGGCTTCCGCGACGTCCCGCGTCCCGGCCCCGCCGCATGTCCGCCGAACCCCGCCCGTCCCCGCCGAGCCCGTCTGCCCGCGCACCGTTGTCGGCCTGCGTCATCGCCTACAACGAGGCCGACCGGATCGGCGACTGCCTGGCCTCGCTGGCGTTCTGCGACGAGATCGTGGTGGTCGATTCCGGCTCCACCGACGGCACCCGCGAGGTCGCGCAACGGGCCGGTGCGCGCGTGCTGGTGC
The DNA here is from genome assembly GCF_000972865.1 of Pseudoxanthomonas suwonensis. Classification (NCBI taxonomy): domain Bacteria; kingdom Pseudomonadati; phylum Pseudomonadota; class Gammaproteobacteria; order Lysobacterales; family Lysobacteraceae; genus Pseudoxanthomonas; species Pseudoxanthomonas suwonensis. Next base: position 2,145,776 of record NZ_CP011144.1, on the reverse strand, counting down.
GGCCGTTCGACGGCTTCCGCAGCCAGAAGCAGTTCGCCGTGGCCCAGTGCGCGCACGACTGGGTGCTGAGCCTGGACGCCGACGAGCGCGTCGACGCCCGCCTGCGCGCGGCGATCGAGGCCGAACGCGATGCCGGCTTCGGGCGCGCGGCCGGCTATCGCTTCGCGCGGATGTCCGAATACTACGGCCGCTTCCTGCGCCACGGCACCGCCTATCCCGACCGCGTGCTGCGCCTGTTCGACCGGCGCCGCGGCGGCTGGCGCGGCGACCGCGAGATCCACGAGGCGGTCTCGGTGGACGGCCAGGTGGCACCGCTGCCCGGCGACCTGCTGCACCACCCGTACCGTTCCTTCATCCAGCTGCTGGACAAGAAGCAGCGCTACGCGCGGATGATGGCCGAGCACGACCATGCGCGCGGCAAGCGCGCGACCCTGGCCAAGCTGGTGCTGGCGCCGGCGTGGCGCTTCTTCCGCGGCTTCGTGCTGAAGGCCGGTTTCCTGGACGGCTGGCCAGGGCTGATCGAGTCGTTCGTCAGCGCCAACTACGTGCGGCAGAAGACGATCATGCTGTGGCTGCTGCAGAACGGCCAGCCGCTGGTGGATCCACCGCGGCCGCGCAAGGACGACGGCCCCGCCGCCGGGTAGGAGCCGGGCTTGCCGCCAAAAAGGGGTCAGGTTCATTTTTCCAAGGAAAATGAACCTGACCCCTTTTTGGCGGCGCTTCTTTGGTGGTGGCCGATCAGCGCGGTGGCGCGGCCAGCTCGCGCGCGTCCAGGTAGCCGTCGCGATCGGCGTCCTGGCGCCGGAAGCGCTCGGCCAGGCGCCGGCGGTGCTCCTCGAGGGTGATCGGCTTGCCCTTGCCGCCCGGCAGTTCGGCGGCGGACAGCACGCCGTCGCCGTCGCGGTCCATGCGCTCGAACGCGTAGCCCATCCAGGCCACGTACTCGGCCTCGGAAACGCGGCCGTCGCCGTCGGTGTCCATCCGCGCCAGGTAGTCGCCGGTGCGCTCGACCTGGGCCACGGCGGCGGAGGCGGCCAGCAGGCCGGCACAAAGCAGCAGGCCCGGGCGCGGGCGCCCGGGCCTGTGCGGAAGCGATAGACGCTGGCCGGGACGCCGGGTCATTGCGCCAGGGCGTAACCCTTCAGCCGCATCGAGTATTCCTGCAGCGCGCGGATGCCGCTGGCCTCGGCCTCGTTGCACCAGGCCTGCAGCTGGCGCAGGCGCTCGGCCGCATCGTGGCTGCGCGCCTCCAGCAGCGCCGCCAGGCGCGCACGGTGCTCGACCAGCGACTGGATTCGCGGCCGCTGCGAGACCCACGCCTGCAGCTGCTCGCGCGCATCCGGCTTGAGCCAGCGACCGTCGTCGACCAGGCCCTTGCGCATCCGCCGCGGCAGCAGTTCGCGCAGCTTGGCGCCGGCGGCCGCAGCCTCCTCGCGCAGCGCCGGCTTGAGCACGTTGCGCTGGTAGTCGGTCATGGCCTGGAAGCGGTGCGACAGCAGCGCGCGCAGGGTCTCGGTGTCGGGCACGGCTATGTTCGGGCGGATGTCCAGGCTCGGCGCCACGCGCAGAACCTTGGCCAGGCGCAGCTTCTCCAGGCCCTTGATCGCGGCCCAGCCGATGTCGAACTCCCAGCGCCGCATCGAGAAACGAGCCGAGCTGGGGAAGGCGTGGTGGTTGTTGTGCAGTTCCTCGCCGCCGATCCACACCGCCCACGGGGTCAGGTTGGTCGAGGTATCGGCCGACTCGAAGTTGCGGTAGCCCCACCAGTGGCCCAGGCCATTGACCACGCCGGCGGCCCAGAACGGGATCCAGGCCATCTGGATCGCCCACAGGGCGATGCCCGGCAGGCCGAACAGGACGAAGTTCACGAAAAACAGCGCGACCGGGCCGAGGTTGGCGTGCGGGGTGTACAGGCGGCGCTCGATCCAGTCGTCCGGCGCGCCCTTGCCGTACTGCTCGATCGAGGCGCGGTCGGCGCGCGCCTCGCGGTACAGCTCCACGCCCTCCCAGAACACCTTGCCGATGCCGCGCGTCTGCGGGCTGTGCGGATCCTCTTCGGTCTCCACCTTGGCGTGGTGCTTGCGGTGGATGGCCACCCACTCGCGGGTGATCATCGAGGTGGTCAGCCAGGTCCAGAAGCGGAAGAAGTGGCTCAGGACCGGATGGAAATCCACGCCGCGGTGCGCCTGGCTGCGGTGCAGGTACAGGGTCACCGAGAAGATGGTCAGCTGGGTGAAGACCAGCAGCACCGCCAGCAGGCCCAGCCAGCCGAGGCCGGCGACACCGGAGGTGAGAAAGGAAACCAGTGCGTCGGGCATCACGGCGGCTCTTGGTACGTGTCGGAGGAGGCGCGGGAGACGCCCGCGTGCGGACATGATGGGGCCTGATCCGGCAAACTTCACCCGTCGGCCGCGTACGGCGTTCAGCCTCGGCCCCGCCCCTGCAGAGACCCCGCCCGGATGCCGTCCCCCGCCCCGCAGCCCGCGGCCGATGCCGCCCGCCCGCCGCTGATCGAACTGGACCGCGCCAGCGTCACCCGCGGCCAGGTCCGGGTCCTGCACGAGCTGTCGCTGCGCATCGACCAGGGCCAGCACACCGCCATCCTCGGCGCCAACGGCTGCGGCAAGTCGACCCTGATCAAGCTGATCACCCGCGAGCTGTACCCGCTGGCGCGCAGCAGCGGCCCGCCGCCGGTGCAGGTGCTGGGCCAGGCGCGCTGGCAGGTGGACCGGCTGCGCTCGCAGTTGGGGATCGTCACCGGCGATTTCGGTGCCCACCTGGCCGACATGCATGCATTGACTGCGGAAGACGCGGTGCTCAGCGGCCTGTTCGCCAGTTTCGTGGTCCCGCCGTTCCGCGAGGTGACCGACGACATGCGCCGGCGTGCGGCCGAGGCGCTCGAACGCGCCCATGCGCTGCCGCTGCGCCACCGCCTGTACGCCGAACTGTCCACCGGCGAGGCGCGCCGGGTGCTGATCGCCCGCGCCCTGGTCAACCGGCCGCAGGCACTGCTGCTGGACGAGCCGGGCACCGGCCTGGACCTGGTCGCGCGCGGCCACCTGCTGGCGATGCTGCGTTCGCTGGCGCGGCAGGGCGTGACCCTGGTGCTGGTCACCCACCACATCGAGGAGATCGTGCCGGAGATCGAGCGGGTGATCCTGCTCGAGAAGGGGCGGGTGCTGGCCGACGGTCCGCGCGCGCGGACCCTGACCGGCGAGCTGCTGTCGCAGGCGTTCGGCGGACCGGTACGGGTCTGGCAGGAGCACGATCCGCACGGCCACGCCCACTACCTAGCCGCCGGAGGCTGAGTCGTGCCCGAGCTGCCCGAGGTCGAGACCACCCGCCGCGGCCTGGCCCCGCACGTGGAAGGCCGGCGGATCACCGGCGTGGTCCTGCGCCGGCCGGACCTGCGCTGGCCGATCCCCGACCAGATCCGCGAGGCACTGCCGGGCCGGCGCATCGCCGCGGTCCGCCGCCGCGCCAAGTACCTGCTGCTGGACACCGACGCCGGCGACAGCGCGCTGCTGCACCTAGGCATGTCCGGGATGCTGCGGGTGCTGCCCGCCGCGACCCCGATCGGCGCGCACGACCACGTCGACCTGGCGCTGGATTCGGGCCGGGTACTGCGCTTCACCGACCCGCGCCGCTTCGGATGCCTGCTCTGGCAGCCGGCCGGGACCGAACATGAACTGCTGCGCGGGCTCGGACCCGAACCGCTGTCGGACGCCTTCGACGGCGACTGGCTGTTCGCGCGCAGCCGCGGTCGCAGCGCGCCGGTGAAGGCCTTCCTGATGGACCAGCGGATCGTGGTCGGCGTCGGCAACATCTACGCCGCCGAGAGCCTGTTCCGCGCCGGCATCTCGCCCAACCGCGCCGCCGGCAAGGTCTCGCGCGAGCGCTACGCCGCCCTGGCCGACGCCGTGCACGACATCCTCGCCTACGCCATCACCCGCGGCGGCACCACCCTGCGCGACTTCCTCAGCCCCGACGGCGCGCCGGGCTACTTCGAGCAGGAGCTGTCGGTCTACGGCCGCGGCGGCCTGCCCTGCCCGGCCTGCGGCGGCCCGCTGCGCGAGGCCAGTATCGGCCAGCGCGCCAGCGTGTGGTGCCCGCGCTGCCAGCGCTGAGCCGGCCATCACCGACGCGCGCGCTAGGTGGCATCGGCACCCCGATCGTGAGGCCCCCTTTGGCCCGGAACAATGGGTTCTTCGCCGATCCGAGGGGCAGGTCCGCACTGCACCGCGGCTCGACGACAAGACAACGGCAACGGCAAGAACGTTTGGGTGGTCGGCTTCGGGCTGAGCCGTGGCAGACCGGGTGTGTTGCGGTCGGCTCGGCGGCACATCCCTGTGCCGACTCGCCGACGCGGCCATCCATGGCCGCTGCCGCAACACACCCGGCCTGCCACGTCTTCGGAGTGATTCCAGGTCGTGGCTCCGTTCGCTGCCCGACGACCTGATTCTTGTAGGAGCCGGGCTTGCCCGCGACGCCGTCGGTGCAGGCGACGCCCTCGTGATCCCGACGCCCGTGTCGCCGACTGAAGTCAGCTCCTACAGAAGAGCGGCCGCGCCGTGGCTGTTGTAGGAGCCGGGTTCAGCCGGCGACACGACGACCTCGGCACAGGCGACGCCCTCGTGATTCCGACACCCGGGTCGCCAGCAAGCTGGGCTCCTACAGGAAACCCGGGACCATCAGGTCGCGGTGTCTTTTCGCCAGGCCATGGAAGCCACGACCACAACGCCGCCCGAGGACGTCGTCCTGCCGGGGTATGGCGCAAGTGGCACAGGGAGGTGCCACGGCCCCGAGTTGAGGGCAGGATGCCCGACCGAGGGGTAAGCCATGCCCCGGCAGGACGGCGGCCCCGGCCGAAGCTGCGAGGCCTTTGCCTTTGCTTTGCCCCTGCTTCTGCCCAGCGTCGCGATGGCAACTGCCATCTACCCGGGATCCCGGTTGCCTTCCAGGGAGTTGGGCGAAGAACCGAAACAACTAAGGGAGGCGCCGGGGACATTCACACCAGAGGCACCACGACGGAGCCACCCCGCCAGCGTGAAGCCGCAAACCGCCCGCCAGCCAAAAACTCGCTATATTCGGCCCCTTGGCGCAGTCGCGGAGACGACGATGGCCAGTTCCCCCGACAGTTCCCCCGAAATCACCGTGTGGCTGGACGCCGCGCGCGGCGGAGACCGCGAGGCGCTCGACCGCGTGCTGGGCACCCTGTACCAGGAACTGCACACGCTGGCCCGGCGCCAGCTGTCGGGCCAGCAGAACAACACCCTGGACCCGACCTCGCTGGTCCACGAGTCCTACCTGAAGCTGGTCGGCGCCAGCAACGGCGCCCGTTTCGAGGACCGCGCCCACTTCTTCGCCTACGCCGCCTCGGCCATGCGCAGCGTGGTGGTGGACTACGCCCGCAACCGCATGGCACGCAAGCGTGGCGGCGACCTCAAGCGCGTGGCCGAGATCCCCGAGGAGGCCGAGAGCAGCCTGCGCCTGGACGAGAACCTTCTCGCGCTGGACACCGCGCTGGAGCGGCTGGCGTCGGTGGACGAGAAACTGGCCAGGGTGGTGGAGTTGCGCTACTTCGCCGGGCTGTCCGAGCAGGAGATCGCCGACCTGTTGCGGCGCTCCGAACGCAGCGTGCGCCGCGACTGGCAGAAGGCGCGCATGTTCCTGCTCGCGGCCATGCGCGAGGACTGACGGCGAAGGGCGGCCCGGGCCATGGATGCCGAGCGCTGGCAGCGCCTGTCGCCGCTGCTCGACGCCCTCCTCGACCTGCCGCCCGCCGGGCGCCTGGACGAACTGGAGCGGCTGCGGGCGCAGGACCCGGCGCTGGCCGCCGACCTCGAAGGCCTGCTGGCCAGGGAGGACAGCGAAGCCGACTTCCTCCACGACCCGCTGCCCGGCACCCGCCCGCCTTCGCGCGAGGGCACCCGACTGGGGCCGTACCGGCTCGAACGCCTGCTCGGCGAGGGCGGCATGGGCCAGGTCTGGCTGGCCGAACGCGCCGACGGCCTGTACCGGCGCCAACTGGCGCTGAAGCTGCTGCGCCCCGGCTACGCCGATCCCAACCTGCGCCTGCGCTTCTCCCGCGAACGCGAGATCCTGGCGCGGCTGCAGCACCCCAACATCGCGCGCCTGCTCGACGCCGGCATCGGCGAGGGCGACCAGCCCTACCTGGTGCTGGAATACGTCGAGGGCGTGCCGCTGACCGACTACTGCCGCGAGCAGGCGCTGCCGGTGGAGGCGCGCCTGCGCCTGTTCCTGCAGGTGTGCGCGGCGGTCAGCCACGCCCACGCCAACCTGATCGTGCACCGCGACCTGAAGCCGTCGAACATGCTGGTGACGGCCGAGCGCGAGGTGCAGCTGCTCGACTTCGGCATCGCCAAGCTGCTCGACCGCGACGGCAGCGAGGCCGCGCACGTGCGCACCGAGGTGCGCGCGTTCACCCTGCACTACGCCGCACCCGAGCAGGTCCGCGGCGAACCGGTGAGCACGCTCACCGACGTCTATTCGCTGGGCGTGGTCCTGTACGAACTGCTGGCCGGCGACAAGCCGTACCGCCTGCGCCGGCAAAGCGACGCCGAATGGGAACGGGCGATCCTGGAGGTATCCCCGCCGCGGCCCTCGGTGACGGTGCAGCGCCTGGCCGAGGCCGGCCAGGTCGAGCGCGCGCAGGCGCGCAAGCTGGCCAGGCGCCTGCGTGGCGACCTGGACAACATCGCGCTCAAGGCGCTGAACAAGGTCCCGGCCCGGCGCTACGGCTCGGTCGAGGCGCTGGCCCGCGACATCGGCCGCCACCTCGAGGGCCGTCCGGTCGAGGCGCGGCCGCCGCGGATCGGCTACCAGCTGCAGAAGTACCTGCAACGCCACCGCTGGGGCGTGGGCCTGGGTTCGCTGGCCATGCTGGCGCTGCTGTCCGCGCTGGGCCTGGCCTTGTGGCACGCGCACGAGGCCCGGCACGAGGCGGCGCGCGCGCAGGCGCTGCAGCGCTTCGTGCTGGGCCTGTTCGACCATGCCGGCGGCGCCCAGCGCAGCCAGGGCATGGCCATGCGCGAACTGCTCTCGGCCGGCGCCAAGCGCGGCGAGAGCGAACTGGAGCAGCAGCCGCGCGCGCGCGCCGAACTGCTCGGGGTGATCGCGCGCCTGTACATCGGCATCGGCGACTACCGCGAGGCACTGGCGCTGTCCGAACGCCAGCAGGCGCTGCTCGGCGGCGACGACGGCGCGCCCGACGGCCTGCGCCTGGACGCGGCCGGCCAGCACGGCCGCGTGCTGCGCCTGCTCAGCCGCTCGCAGGAGTGCGTCGGGCGGATGCAACCGCTGGCCGATGACGCGCAGCGCCTGCAGGCCGAACTGCCGCAGCAGGTCGCCGACTTCTACATCCAGTACGGCCGCTGCCGGCGCATGCTCGGCGAACCCATGGCGGCGCAGCAGCTGTACGAGCGCGCCATCGCGATCCGCCGCGACGTGCTGCGCGACGACGCCGGCGTGGCCGAGGGCATGATCGACCTGGCCGCGCTGGAGAGCGACGCGGCGCGCACCGGCGCGGCGATCGAACAGTTCCTGGCCGCGCAGCGGCAGCTGCGCGCGCGGCTGGGCGACCGCCATCCGCTGCTGGTCGACATCCAGCGCAGCCTGGGCGTGCTCTACCTGGACCGCGGCCAGGTGACGGAAGCCGAAGCGGCGCTGCGCGCCGGGCTGGCGCTGGCGCTGGAGCTGCACGGGCCCAACCATCCCTCGACCCTGGCGGTGCGCCGCCAGCTCGGCCTGGCCTACCTGCAGCAGGGCCGGCTGGCCGAGGCCGAGCAGACCCTGCGCGCGCAGCACGGGCCGACCGAGTCCACCCTCGGCCCGCAGCACCGCGAAACCGCGCTGAGCCTGGACGCGCTCGGCCGGCTCGCGCTCGAGCGCGGCGACACCGAGGCGGCGCTGTCGGCCTTCCAGCGCGCGGTGGCGATCTGGCGCCAGCCCGACGGGCGCCACCTGCTCGACTACGGCCTGGCCGACCTGGCCGCGGCCTTCGAGGCCGGCGGCGACGGCGCCGCGGCGCGGGCCACGCTCGAGGAGGCGCGGCAGGTGCGCGCCGCCCGCCTCGGCGCCAGCCACCCGGCGGTCGGCGACCTGGACCGGCGGATGGGCCAGTTGCTGCTGGACGCCGGCGAGGCCGCGGCCGCGCAGCCGTGGCTGGAGCGCGGGGCGCAGCTGACCCAGGTGGGCTACGGCGCCGACGATCCGCGCACCCTGCTGGCCTGGCTGGCCCTGGCGCGGCTGCGGATCACGCCCGACGCCCCCGATGTGGCCGACGAGGGCCCGGCCGCGCACCTGCACCGCTTCGCCGCCGGCCTGCCCACCGGGCCGGCGCTGGCGCCGGTGCACTGGCAGGCGCGCGCCTACGCGGCGCAGGCCGATTGCCAAGACGGCCAGGTCGCCGACGGACGCCGCCAGCTGCAGGCCCTGGACGCTGAACTTCGCAGCGCGCGCCCTGAAGGCGGCAGCCTGTCGCGCGAGGTGGCGCGCCTGGCCGCCGCCTGCCACGCCCCGCTGAACGGCGGGCCACAGGCCACCGTGGCGCGCTGACCGGCGTGCGTAAGATGGCGCGCCCTTCCCCGCACGCCGCACCATGCACCGACGCCAGTTCCTGATTCGCGCCTCGGCCGCACTCGCCGCATTCGGCCTGCCGCTGCCGCTGCTGGACGCGCTCGCCAGCCCGCTGCCGCTGGGCGAGCGCCATCCGTTCGACTACGCCTGGCTCAAGGGCCATGCCCGCGCCCTGGCCGGCCGGCCGTTCGCGCCGCGCAGCGAGGCGCTGCCACCGGCGGTGGCGGCGCTGGACTGGGACCAGTACCAGTCGATCGGCTTCCGCCAGGACCACGCGCTGTGGGCCGACCTGCCCGGCTCGAAGTTCCAGGCCAAGTTCTTCCACCTGGGCCTGTACTTCAAGCGCCCGGTGCGCATGTTCGAAGTCGCCGGCGGCCAGGCGCAGGAACTGGCCTACGACCCGGCGATGTTCGACTTCGGCAGGAGCGGGCTGAAGGGCCGCAAGCTGCCGCCGGACCTGGGCTTCGCCGGCTTCCGCCTCAACTCGCCCGATGACGTGCGCCGCGACTGGGCCGCATTCCTCGGCGCCAGCTACTTCCGCGCGGTCGGTTCGAACATGCAGTACGGGCTGTCCGCGCGCGGCCTGGCGATCGACACCGGCATGCCGCGGCCGGAGGAATTCCCCGACTTCACCGCGTTCTGGCTGGAGCGCCCGGCACCGGGCTCGGACACGGTGGTGGTCCACGCGCTGCTGGATTCGCCCAGCGTGGCCGGCGCCTACCGCTTCGCCATCACCAGGGGCGAGCCGCTGCTGATGGACGTCGACGCGGCGCTGTATCCGCGCCAGCAGATCGAACGGCTGGGCATCGCTCCGGCCACCAGCATGTACCAGGTCGGCGAGAACGACCGGCGCATGGACTGGGACTGGCGGCCGGAGATCCACGACAGCGACGGCCTGGCGATGCACAGCGGCAGCGGTGAGTGGATCTGGCGCCCGCTGGGCAACCCGGCGCACCTGCGCTTCAACGCCTTCGCCGACGACGGCCCGCGCGGCTTCGGCCTGCTGCAGCGCGACCGCGACTTCGACCACTACCAGGACGACGGCGTGTTCTACGAGAAGCGGCCGAGCCTGTGGGTCGAGCCCAAGCACGGCTGGGGCCGCGGCTCGGTGCAGCTGGTGGAGATCCCCACCGTCGACGAGACCTTCGACAACATCGTCGCGTTCTGGAACCCGGAGGCCAAGCCGCAGCCGGGCCAGGAACTGCTGTACGGCTACCGCCTGTACTGGGGCGAACAGCCACCGGTGCGGCCGCCGCTGGCCGAGACCGTGGCCACGCGCACCGGCCTGGGCGGGGTGATCGGCTTCAGGCGCGAGCGGTTCTCGCAACGTTTCGCGGTGGATTTCGCCGGCGGCGAGCTGGCGCAGCTGGCCGCGCGCAACGCCACCGTCGAGGCGGTGGTGGAAAGCAGCCGCGGCCGCATCGACACGGTCTCGGCGCGGCCGCTGCACGCCATCGACGGTTACCGGGCGATGTTCGACGTCTACCCGCCGGACGATTCCACCGCCCAGATCGACCTGCGCCTGTACCTGCGCCACCAAGGCCGCGCGCTGAGCGAGACCTGGCTGTACCAGTGGAACCCGCCGCCGCCGGGTGAGCGACGATTGTATTGAGTGCGACGCCGGTTCTGTTCCTGTCCCGGCGCGTTCCGGCAAGGCATCGCTGTTGTAGGAGCCGGGTATAGCCGGCGACACGCCACACCGGCACAAGCGACTCCCTCGTGGTTCCGACGCCCGTGTCGCCGGCTATACCCGGCTCCTACAACAACGGCGCCTGCAGCGGCTCGACGATGCCCTCGCCGCGCATCACCTTCTTGAACTCCGGCCGGCTCACCGAGACGTAGCGCTCGTTGCCGCCGATCTCCACCTGCGGGCCGTCCTGCACCGCGCGACCCTGCGCGTCCACGCGCACGTTCATGGTCGCCTTCTTGCCGCTGTGGCAGATGGTCTTGATCTCCTGCAGCTCGTCGGCCCAGGCCAGCAGGTACTGGCTGCCCTCGAACAGTTCGCCGCGGAAATCGGTGCGCAGGCCGTAGCACAGCACCGGGGTGCGCAGCCGGTCGACCACCTCGCTCAGCTGCCACACCTGCGCGCGGCTGAGGAACTGCGCCTCGTCCACCAGTACGCAGCCCAGCGGCCCGTGCGCGGCCAGGTCCGATTCGACCAGCCGCTCCAGGTCGGTGTCGCGGTCGAAGCCGGTGCCCTCGGCGCGCAGGCCGATCCGCGAGGCGACCACCCCGCCACGGCCGGCGCGGTCGTCCAGGCGCGGGGTCAGGATCAGCGTGCGCATGCCGCGCTCGCGGTAGTTGTACGCCGACTGCAGCAGCGTGGTGGTCTTCCCGGCGTTCATCGCCGAGTAGTAGAAGTAGAGCTTGGCCATTCGCAGATTCTACGGCCGCCGCGGGCCGTCGCCCTCATCCGGCCGGCGGCAGCGCCCGCGGGTCGCCGGCCTGGACCCGCCCGGTCGAGTGCAGCGTCCGCCAGATCGTGTCCTGCCAGACCAAGTACGCCTCCGGTTCCCGGAAGGTGTCATCGAAGTATTCGCTGCCGCGCAGGGTGATGGAGCACGCAGGCAGGCCGACCGGACATCGACCGGGCGGCACGCAGGCTAGTCGCCCCCGCGCACCTGCTCCACGTCGCCCACTTCCACGTGCTCGCGCTGCGGCGCCTTCCAGGCCTCGTCCTGCCAGGCCCAGTAGCGCTCCGGGTCCCAGTACTCGCGGCGGTAGTAGTCCTCGGCACGCATCACCTGGCCCTTGCCGGCCATCGGCCCGGTCATCGGCACGATCCGGACGAAGCCGACCGAGCCGGTGCGGCTGCCGGTGGCCTGGCGGCCCTCGCGGCGCAGGACCCGCTCCAGGCGCGGCTTGGCCACGTCGTCGCCGAACTCGGCCAGCAGGGCCTGGCCACGCTCGATCGCCGCCTGCTGCTCGGCCGCGGACAGTTCGCCCCAGTAGCGCTCGCGCAGGATGGTGAAATTCGGGTACAGGCGTTCGGCGGCCAGGTCCATCCAGGCATAGCCGATCGGCCGGTCCCGGGCCACGCCCAGGCCCTTCCAGTACATCTCCGCCAGCATCGCCATGGAGGCCTTGTCGGCATAGCCGGCGGCGCGGCGGAACAGGACGTGCGCCTCCTCGTAGCGTTGGTGGTGGAACGCGTGCAGGCCTTCGCGGCGCCAGCGGATGTCGGGATGGGCGGCGAGGAAGCCTTCAGTCAGCAGCTCCGGGGCGATATCCGGCTCGCCGACGTAGTTGCCGAAGGTGGGACGCTCGACCGGCCCTTCCCATTGCAGCAGCTGTACCGCGCCGGGCTGGGCGGGACCGGCGGCCAGCGGGAAGGCGGACGGCAGCAGCACGGCCAGCAGCCACACGCGCGATCGGTGAACGGCGGTGGGACGACGGCCCGGGCCGGGCCGGTCGGGCATGTTTCGGTTCACGACGCACGCTCCACGGCATGGCGGGCCATGAAAAGGTACGTCGTCCCCGGCCGGACCGTCGCGTCCCCCTGGTCATGGCGACGCAGGTCGCACAGGAGCGGCGCGCCGGAGCCGGTCCGCTTCCCGGCTCCGGGTAGAATGCCCGGCCCGTTCCACCGCGTTCCGCCACCTTGCTCAATTCCCCCCAACGCGCCGCGGTCCTGCACGACGAAGGCCCGCTGCTGGTGCTGGCCGGCGCCGGCAGCGGCAAGACCCGGGTCATCGTCGAGAAGATCGCCCATCTCATCGCCTCCGGCCGCTACCCGGCCCGGCGCATCGCCGCGATCACCTTCACCAACAAGTCGGCGAAGGAGATGCGCGAGCGCGTGGGCAAGCGGATCAAGGGCGACGCCGCCGACGGACTGACCATCTGCACCTTCCACGCGCTGGGGCTGAAGTTCCTGCAGATCGAACACGCCGCCGCCGGCCTCAAGCGCGGCTTCTCGATCTTCGACGCCGACGACAGCCACGCGCAGATCAAGGACCTGATGCCCGGCGCCAAGCCCGACGCCGTGGACGACGCGAAGAACCTGATCTCGCGGGCGAAGAACGCCGGCCTGTCGCCGGAGCAGGCGCTGGCGGCGGCGCGCTCCACCCGCGAGATGGAGGCGGCCAAGCTGTACGCGCGCTACCAGGCGCGGCTGGCCGCGTTCAACGCGGTCGATTTCGACGACCTGATCCGGCTGCCGGTGCAGATCCTGGAGGAGAACGCCGAGATCGTGGCCGGCTGGCGCGAGCGCATCGGCTACCTGCTGGTGGACGAGTGCCAGGACACCAACGACGCCCAGTACCGCCTGCTGAAAGCCATCGCCGGACCGCGCGGCAACTTCACCTGCGTGGGCGACGACGACCAGAGCATCTACGCCTGGCGCGGCGCCAACCCGGAGAACCTGCAGCAGATGGAGCGCGACTACCCGGCGCTGCAGGTGGTCAAGCTGGAGCAGAACTACCGCTGCTCCAACCGGGTGCTGCGCGCGGCCAACGCGCTGATCGCGCGCAATCCGCACCAGCACCTGAAGACCCTGTGGAGCGACCAGGCCGACGGCGAGCGCATCCGCGTGTGGGAATGCCGCGACAACGAGCACGAGGCCGAGAAGGTCGCCGCGGAGATCGCGTTCCTGCAGACCTCGCGGCAGGTTCCGTGGAGCGAGTGCTGCATCCTGTTCCGCGGCAACCACCAGTCGCGGCCGCTGGAGAAGGCGCTGCAGCTGCTGCGCGTGCCCTACCACCTGACCGGCGGCACCGCCTTCCTCGAGCGCCAGGAAGTGAAGGACGCGCTGGCCTGGCTGCGGGTGATCGCCAATCCGGAGGACGACGCGGCCTTCCTGCGCGCGGTGCAGTCGCCCAAGCGCGAGGTCGGCGCCACCTCGCTGGCGAAGCTGGCCGAGCTGGCCTCCAGCAAGCACCTGCCGCTGTCGCGCGCTGCGCAGTCGATGGGCGCGCTGCAGCAGCTGCCGCCGCGCGCGGCCAACGGCCTGGGCGCGTTCAACGACGCCATCGCCGACCTGCGCGAGCAGGCCGCGCGCCTGAGCGCGGCCGACCTGGTCCGGCGCCTGGCCGAGAAGTCCGGGCTGCTGGCCGACCTGCGCGCGCAGTGCAAGGACGAGGCCTCGTTCCAGCGGCGCAAGGCCAACCTGGACGAACTGGCCGGATGGTTCGAGGGCGGCCCGCGCGGCGCCAGCGCCGGCGACCTGGCCGCGCAGCTGGCCCTGCTCTCGCGCAATGACAAGGACGACGGCGGCAACCAGGTGCGGCTGATGAGCCTGCACGCGGCCAAGGGCCTGGAGTTCGGCTACGTATTCATCGTCGGCTGCGAGGACGGCACCCTGCCGCACGAGGCCGCGCTGGAGGAAGGCTCGCTGGAGGAGGAGCGGCGGCTGATGTACGTCGGCATCACCCGCGCCAAGACCCAGCTGTGGCTCAGCCACAGCCGCGAGACCCGGCGCTTCCGCGAGAAGGTGCGGCTCAAGCCCAGCCGCTTCCTCGACGAGCTGCCGGCCGCCGAACTGCAGCGCGACGGCGCCGACCCGGTCGCCGACGCCGAGCGCAGGAAGGAACGGGCCAACGCCAGCTTCGCCGCGATCCAGGCGCTGCTGGGCGAGTAACGGGGCCCCCGCCGATGCGGTAGGCTCGCCGCGAATCCGGAGGCACGCATGGTCCGTTCCCGTCCCCGTCGATCGCCGGCATGAGCGTGCTCTTCGACCTGCTCGGCGGGTTGCTGGCGCTGTACCTGGCCTATGCGCTGGCGCGCGGCGAGGTGGTAGTCAAATCCGGCCCGGGCGCGCGCCGCATCGAGCGCCACCGGTCGCCGCGCGACTACTGGGCGGCCATGGCGGTCTATGCGGTGCTGGCCATCGCCCTGGTCGTGGTGTTCTGATCCAGTGCGCATGCTCGATCATTTCGCCCTGCTGGCCGACTACAACCGCTGGATGAACGGGAACCTGCACCGGTCCGCCGCCGCGCTTCCGGCCGCGGACCTGGCGGCGCCGCGCGGCGCCTTTTTCGGCTCGATCCTGGGCACGTTCAACCACCTGGTCGTGGCCGACACGATCTGGCTCAAGCGCTTCGCCGGCAACGACGAAAGCGGGCGCTGGAGCGCGTTGCGGCCCCTGGCCGGCGTGCCGATGCCCGAGCGGCTCGACGCGCAGCCCTGCGCCGACCTGGCGCAGTGGTGGGCGCGGAGGCAGGCGCTGGACGCGACCATCGTCGACTGGATCGCCCAGCTCGACGCCGACGACCCGTCCCGCACGCTCCACTACGGCAACATGCGCGGCGAGCCGCATCGCAAGCGCCTGTCGCACCTGCTGCTGCACCTGTTCAACCACCAGACCCACCACCGCGGCCAGGCGACCACGCTGTTCAGCCAGTGCGGAGTGGACGTGGGCGCGACCGACCTGCTGCTGCGGATCCCGGCCGCGGACCCGGGGTGATGCCGCGGCCGACGGGGGCGAGCCGGTAAACTGCCGGTCCCCGAGGTTTCCGAGACCGCGCTCCATGCGTCTTCCCCTGCTCGGCGCCGCCCTGGCCGCCGTCCTCCTGGCCGCGTGCCAGCCGGTGCGCCACGACGCGCCCGCCGCCGTCCCGGTCGCCGGCGCCGCCGAAGCGGCCGCGGTGCCCGCCGACGACAACCTCAACGCGGTGCTGTGGGTGCAGCGCTCGGCCGAGTACCGCGCCGCGGCGGCGCAGACCTACCGTGCCGCCATCGCCCAGCTCGATGCCGCGCTCAGGCAGGCCGACTGGGACGCGCTGGTGCCGGAGGAGCGGGCCAACCCCGCCCGCGGCCTGAAGCCGGCGGTGATCCTGGACATCGACGAGACCGTGCTGGACAACTCGCCCTACCAGGCGCGCCTGGTCCGCGACGGCGCCGAGTTCAGCGACCCGACCTGGGATGCCTGGGTCGAGGAACGCCGCGCCAAGGCGCTGCCCGGCATGGTCGAGTTCGCCCGCGCCGCCGACGCCCGCGGCATCACCCTGCTCTACATCTCCAACCGCGCCGTGCACCTGAAGGACGCGACCCTGGACAACCTGCGCGCCGAAGGCCTGCCGGTGGCCGGCGACGACGTGTTCCTCGGCCTGGGCACGGTGGTGGACGGCTGCGAGCAGGAAGGCTCGGAAAAGGACTGCCGCCGCCAGCTGGCCGGCCGCCAGTACCGGGTGCTGATGCAGTTCGGCGACCAGCTCGGCGACTTCGTCCGCATCGACGCCAACACCCCGGCCGGCCGCCAGGCACTGCTGGACCGCTACGACGCCTGGTTCGGCCAGCGCTGGTGGATGCTGCCCAACCCGACCTACGGCAGCTGGGAACCGGCCGTGTTCGACAACGACTGGCGGCAGCCGCGCGAGGCCCGGCGCGCGGCCAAGCGCGACGCCCTGGACGTGGCGCCATGAGCGGCGCCCGCCCGCCGCTGGCGCTGGCCGCGGACGAGCGCCTGATCTTCGCCCTGGACGTGCCCGGCCGGGCGCAGGCGCTGGAATGGATCGACCGCCTCGGCGACAGCGTCCGCTTCTACAAGATCGGCATGGAGCTGCTGGCCTCGGGCGACTACTTCCCGGTGCTCGACGACCTGGCCGCACGCGACAAGCGCGTGTTCGTGGACCTGAAGTTCTTCGACATCCCGGCCACGGTGGCCGGCGTGGTCCGCGGCCTGGGCCGCTGGCCGGTCAGCTACTGCACCATCCACGGCTGGCACCCGGCGATGATGCAGGCCGCGGCCGAGGCCAATACCGGATCCGACATGCGCCTGCTGGCGGTCACCGTGCTGACCTCGATGGACGGCAATGACCTGCGTTCGATGGGCATTCCCGGCGAACCGGAGGCGATCGTCGTGGAACGCGCCCTGGCCGCGCAGGCCGCCGGGATCGACGGGGTGATCGCCTCGGGGCTGGAGGCCGGCCCGATCCGGCGCGCGACCGGGCCCGGCTTCTCCATCGTCTGCCCCGGCATCCGCCCCGGCGGCCCGGCCGGCGACGACCAGAAGCGCAGCGTGGGCGTGGCCCAGGCCTTCCGCGACGGGGCCGACGCCATCGTGGTCGGCCGTCCGATCCGCCAGGCGGACGATCCGCGGGCGGCAGCGGTGGCCATCCAGCGCGAAATCGCAGAATCGCTATCCAATTAAAATCAATGTCTTGCAGCACATGATTTCATGTGTTGCCTAAGGTCCAAGCCGCGGGTAGGATGGCCGCGTCCGGTCGCTGGCCGGAACCGTGCCACAACACGATGTCCTCCGGCTGCGGCCGGATTGAGGGAGGCCGAGCGCCTCCCTTTTTTCTGCGCGGACGCCTTGCCGGCGCCACCGGCCAGCCGCCACACTCGGGCCGACCCTCCGGATGCCGCCCATGCCACAACCGCGCCCCTGGACCCTGCTGTCCCCTGTCGCCCAGTGGCTTTCACCTTCGCGCATCGCGGCGATGCTGGTGCTCGTCCTGGTCCTGGCAGGCTGCCGCCGCGAATCGGCGCCGGCGGAACTGCCCGGCGCGGCCAGCGAACCGGCCGGCGCGGTGCGGCAGCTGGCCGGGCACCTGCAGCGCAACGACCTGGTCGCCTTCGCCCGCGACGCCCTGCCCGCCGAGGAACACGCGCGGCTGGCCGAGGCCTGGGAACAGGACCGCACCCGCTGGCCGCTGACCGAACTGCCGCTCGACGAGCAGCTCGGGCCGCTGCTGGCCACCCTGTCCGCGCCAGGCTCCGAAGCCACGCTGCGCCGCTCGTTCGAGCGGCAGATGGCCGGCCAGGACGCGGCGCTGCGCGAGGCGGCGCGGTCGCTGGCCCTGTTCGGCACCCAGTACGTGCGCCACCAGGGCGACTACAGCGACGAGGAGCGCGCCCACTACGCCCAGATCATCACCGCGCTCGGCAGCTGGTCGGCCACCGCGCCGCTGGGCGACCGCAAGCTCGCCGCCGCGGCCATCGACCGCCTGGCCGCCGCCGCCCGTGACACCGGCCTGGACGGCGATCCGGGCCTGGATGGCGCCGGCATGGAGGACAGCCTGCGCCGGCTCGGCCCGTTCGCCGCCGTGGTCAAGGCGGTGCTGGCCGGTTACGGCCTGGACCTGGACCGCAGCCTGGCCGACCTGCGCACCGGCCTGGTCGAGGAAGACGGCGACCGGGCCACCGTGCGCATCCACTACCCGCTGGCCGGCAGCGAGATCGACACCACGGTCAGCCTGACCCGGCGTGACGGCCACTGGTACCTCACCGACTACCTCGAGCACGCCGCGGCGCTGCTGGCCGAGCCGCCGGCGGACGGGCTCCTGCCCGGCCTGCCAGCCCCGCCCGCGACCGAGCCTCCGGCCGGACCGGCGGCTGCGCGATAATCCGCCCATGCCCGAACAGAATCCCCTGCCGTTCCCGGACCCGCCGCCCGGCCAGAAGCCGGCACCGGGCGCCAGCGCCCCGGCGTCCGCCACCGCCTCCAACCCGGAAAACACGGCCTCGGGGGACGCGCCCGCGCTGTCCGCCGAGGCCATCGTCCCGGTGGCGGCCGCCACCCGCACGGCGGGATCCGCGCCGCGGCGCCCGCTGTGGGCCCGCTTCCTGGGCTGGCTGGCCGACCCGTGGCTGGACCTCAAGCTCGAACCGGCCGACCTGGACATCGGCGCCGACCCGCGCCCGGTCTGCTACGTGCTCGAGGACTACGGCCTGTCCAACGCACTGATCCTGGACAAGGCCTGCCGCCAGGCCGGGCTGCCCTCGCCGCTGATGCCGCTGCCGCGCGACCCGACCGGGCGCAAGCGCGCCTACGTGGCCCTGTCGCGGCGCAACGCCAGCCCGCTGATCCCCGACCAGCGCCCGGCCAAGCGCACCCATTCCGACTCGCTGGCCAAGCTGCTGCAGGCACACCGCGCCGACCCGGCGCTCGACGTGCGGCTCGTGCCGGTGTCGATCTTCGTCGGCCGCGCGCCCGACCGGCAGAGCGGCTGGTTCTCGGTGCTGTTCTCGGAGAACTGGGCCCTGGTCGGCCGTTTCCGCCGGCTGCTGGCGATCCTGCTCAACGGCCGCGACACCCTGGTCCGTTTCGCCGAGCCGGTGTCGCTGCGCGAGACCATCGAGGAAGGCCTGCCGCCCGAACGCACCGTGCGCAAGCTGCAGCGCGTGCTGCGCGCGCACTTCCGCCGGATCCGCGCCGCGGTCATCGGCCCGGACCTGTCGACCCGGCGCCTGCTGGCGGACAAGGTGCTGGCCGCCGACACCGTGCGCGAGGCCATCGCCGACCAGGCCCGGCGCGACAACAGCAAGCCGGTCGACGCCTGGAAGAAGGCCCACGCCTACGCCTGGGAGATCGCCGCCGACTACTCGCACCCGGTGGTGCGCTCGGCCAGCTTCATCCTCACCCCGGTGTGGAACAAGATCTACCGCGGCGTGCTGGTCCACCACCTGGACAGGCTCAAGGAGGTCGCGCCCGGCCACGAAGTGGTCTACGTGCCCTGCCACCGCAGCCACATGGACTACCTGCTGCTGTCGTACCTGCTGTACGAACGCGGCATCGTGCCGCCGCACATCGCCGCGGGCATCAACCTCAACCTGCCGGTGGTGGGCACGATCCTGCGCAAGGGCGGGGCGTTCTTCATGCGCCGCAGCTTCCGCGGCAACCCGCTGTACTCGGCGGTGTTCACCGAGTACGTGGCGCAGCTGGTCTCCGGCGGCTACTCGCTGGAGTACTTCATCGAGGGCGGGCGCTCGCGCACCGGCCGGCTGCTGCAGCCCAAGGGCGGCATGGTCGCCATGACCGTGCGTGCGTACCTGCGCCAGCCCACTCGCCCGGTGCTGTTCCAGCCGATCTACATCGGCTACGAGAAGCTGATGGAGGGCAACAGCTACCTGGACGAGCTCTCCGGCAAGCCCAAGGAAAAGGAATCGATCTGGTCGCTGCTGTGGGGCATCCCCAAGGTGCTGCGCTCCAACTACGGCCAGGTGGTGGTGAACTTCGGCGAGCCGATCGAACTGCGCCAGGTGCTGGCCGAACACGCCCCCGACTGGGACGGCCGGCCGCTGGGCGAGGACGAGAAGCCGGCCTGGCTGGCCGACACGGTCGAGACCCTGGCCCAGCGCATCCAGGTCAACGTCAACGGCGCCGCCGACGTCAACCCGATCAACCTGCTGGCGCTGGCGATCCTGTCCACCCCCAAGCACGCGATGGGCGAGGCCGACCTGCTGGCGCAGATCGCCCTGTCCAAGACCCTGCTGGCCGAACTGCCGTACTCGGACCGCTACACCGTCACCCCGCACACCCCCGCGGAGATCGTCGCCCACGGCGAGGAGATCGGCGTGCTCGAGCGCGTGCCGCACCCGCTGGGCGACGTGCTGACGGTGGACGACGACAACGCGGTGCTGCTGTCGTACTTCCGCAACAACGTGGTGCACCTGTTCACCGCCTCGTCGTGGATCGCCTGCTGCTTCCAGCACAACCGGCGCATGAGCCGGCGCACCCTGGTGCGGCTGGGCCGCACCGTGTATCCGTTCCTGCAGGCCGAGCTGTTCCTGCCCTGGAGCGAGGACGAGTTCGCCGCGCGGGTGGACCGGATCGTCGACGTGTTCGTGCGCGAGGGCCTGCTGCACCTGGTCAATGACGACGAGGGCGGCATCCTGCAGCGCAACCAGGGCCAGAGCGACGAGGTGTTCCGCCTGCGCGCGATCGGCCACACCCTGCAGCAGGCGTTCGAGCGCTACTACATCGCCATCTCGGTGCTGGTGAAGAACGGCCCCGGCACGCTCGGCGCGGCCGAACTGGAAAGCCTGTGCCAGCTGGCCGCGCAGCGGCTGAGTCTGCTCTACGCGCCGGCGGCGCCGGAGTTCTTCGACAAGAGCCTGTTCCGCAGCTTCATCCAGAAGCTGCGCGAGCTGAAGCTGGTCTGGCCCGACCAGAACAGCAAGCTGCTGTTCGACGAGCGCCTGGCCGCGTGGGCCAAGGACGCCAAGCTGATCCTGGGCCGCGAGCTGCGGCACACGATCGAGCGGGTGAGCCCGGAGGCGGCGCGCCCGGACGCGGCGGAGGCGGCCACCAGCGACTGATCCGCTCCCGGAGCGCCGCCGCGGGCCCGTTCATGCTTGCGATCGCGACGCCTGCAGGCGCTCAGCTTGCGCGACCGCGTGCCGCTATCTAATGTCGGCGGTCACGCGGCCGGAGACGTTCCCGGTTCCGCAAAGGGGGAAGCATGGGCGAGGCCGGGGTACTGGATGAACTGCTGGAGCCGCTGTACGGGTCGATCCTGGAGCCGGACCGGCTGGACGAATTCGGCCTGCGCCTGGCCCGGGCGACCGGCAGCCACCTGACCGCGATCCTGGGCCACGACGTGCATTGCGGGCGCGCCAGCGTCAACCGGGTCACCGGCGCCGACCCGGCGCAGGTGGCCGCTGGCCTGCAGCCGCTCAACCTCAACGAGGACCCGTGGGTCAGCCGCGCCATGCCGCGCTTCGCCACCGGCCGCGTGTTCAATACCGAGGACCTGCTGCCCAACGCCAGGATGCGCCGCACCGACGCCTTCAACGCCTACTACCGGCAGTTCGGCGTCGAGCAGCAGGTGGCGGCGGTGGGCCACTACGACGGCAGCAATTCGGTGACGCTGTCGATCTGCCGCGACGATCCGAACCGGCTGTTCAACGAGGCCGAGCTCGACCTGTTCCGCCAGGTGGCGCCGCACTGGGTCAACGCCTACGCGATCATGCGGCGGATGGACATGCTGCAGGCGCGGGTCGCGACGCTGGAGACCGCGCTGGACCGCACGCCGGTGGCCATGTTCGCCCTGGCCGCGGACCTGCGCATGCTGCATGCCAACGCCAGCGGCGAGCGCCTGCTCGCGCAGGGCGTGCTGCGCCGGGCGCATGGCCGCCTGACCGCGCTGGGCCGGCACGACCCCGCCCTGCAGCTGCTGCTGGCCCGCACCGTGCAGGTGGGGACCGGGCTGTGCACGCGCGACGTGGAGAGGCTGGTGCTGAAGGATGCCGACGGCGGCAGCCTGGCCCTGACCGCGCATCCGCTGCCGCCGCTGGCCGCCGGCGAACTGGCCGCGGGCGAGGCCGCGCTGCTGGTCTTCGCCCAGCCGCCGGGCCCGACCGGCGAGCCCGGTGGCATGGAGCGCTCGCTGCGCCAGCTGTTCGGCCTGACCGAGGCCGAGACCCGCCTGGCACTGGCGTTGTTCCGCCAGGCCGACCTGGCGCGCGCCGCGCGCGCCTGCCGCATCGCCCCGTCCACCGCGCGGACGCGGCTCAAGGTGATCTTCGACAAGACCGGCGAGCGCAGCCAGCCGGCGCTGGTGCGCCTGCTGTCGGCGCTGCACGCGCTGGATCCGTAGGACCACGCCGCCCGGCCGCGCTCGGGCGGATACCGGGCCGCAGCCGGCCGGGTCGCTGGCCTCCCCGCCACTGCCGGCGATTGCCGCAGCTGCGGCAATCGCCGGCGGACGACCCGGACCGGCTGGGTTTTCCGCTTCCCCGGTTCCACGTTCCCCTATGCGTGCTTCCTTGCCGCGACGGCATGATTCCCCGGTCGGCCCGCCCGCCGGCAGCCCCATCCGGGACTTGCCGGTCGCGGTCGTCCTCCATGCCCGGCCATGGCAAGGGCCCGGGCCCGCCTGCTAGTCCGTCGCGAACAGGTCGCGCATGGTCCCGGGACCGGCGTCGGCCGGGTAGGTCAGCCGGCCGCGCGCATCCACCCGGGCGGCCGGATCCAGCCGCGCCGGCTCGCCGCGGCCCGGCGCCAGCAGGTGGCGCACCGGTTCGCCCGCATGCAGCAGGTGGTCGACCACGATGCGGCGGTGGCACTGGCGCCAGTCGGCTTCGGCGCACATCAGCGCGCACCCGCCGGCGCGGCCCAGCGCGCGCAACTGCTCCAGCACGGCGGCGAACCGCTCGCCCAGCGCGTAGTCGGCGTAGTGCTGGAACGCGGTGCCGCGCCAGTGCGCGTTGGTCCATGCCGGCACTCCCGGCTGCGGACTGCGGCGCCCGCCTAGCGCGGGCAGGTGCCGGTAGTCGATGCCGGCGGTGGCCAACGCGGCCGCCAGCGCGCCGCGGCCGTACTGCGGGTTGAAGCGCGACTGTGGAACCGCGCGCACGTCGGCCAGCACGCGCACGTCCGCGGCCTGGAGCATGCCGACGAACTCCGCGATCGGGCGGGTCGAATGGCCGATGCTGTGGAACATGCCGGGCGCGCGGCCGGGACGCGGCCCTCAGGCCGGCTCGTCGGGGATCAGCGCGCTTTCCAGGCGGGTGATGCAGTCCTTCAGCCAGAGCTTGCGTTTCTTCATCCGCTTGACCAGCAGCTCGTCCTCGTTGTTCGCGGCGCAGCGCTCGATCTCCGCGTCGAGTTCGCGGTGCTCGCGGCGCAGCCAGGCCAGCTGGCGCGCGATCTCGGTCTGGTCCTGTATCTCCACCCGGCCAGCATACTCCAGCGCCGCGCGGGCCCGGCCGGCGCGGGCAGTTACAATGCCGGCATGTCCGCCGTCCTGCCCCTGCCCGAACCGGCCTCGCGCCGCACCGCCTCCCGCCACGCCGATCCACGCACCGTCCAGCGCGAGCAGGCCAAGCTGGCCAAGCGCCTGCGCCGCCAGGTCGGCCAGGCGATCGCCGACTTCGGCATGATCGAAGCCGGCGACAAGGTGATGGTGTGCCTGTCCGGCGGCAAGGACAGCTACACGATGCTGGACATCCTGCTGCAGCTGCAGCGCAAGGCGCCGGTGCCGTTCGAGCTGGTGGCGGTGAACCTGGACCAGAAGCAGCCCGGCTTCCCGGAACATGTGCTGCCGGACTACCTGCGCGCGCTCGGCGTGCCGTTCCACGTCATCGAGCAGGACACCTACTCGGTAGTCGCCCGGGTGGTGCCGGAAGGCAAGACCATGTGTTCCCTGTGCTCGCGACTGCGCCGCGGTGCGCTGTATTCGTACGCGGCCGCGCACGGCTTCACCAAGATCGCGCTGGGCCACCACCGCGACGACCTGGTCGCCACCTTCTTCCTCAACCTGTTCCACCACGCCAAGCTCTCGGGCATGCCGCCCAAGCTGCTGTCCGACGACGGCCGCCACGTGGTGATCCGGCCGCTGGCCTACGTGCGCGAAAGCGACATCGCCGAGTACGCCACCGCGCGCGGCTTCCCGATCATCCCCTGCAACCTGTGCGGCAGCCAGGAGAACCTGCAGCGCAAGCAGGTCGGGCTGATGCTGCAGCAGTGGGAACGCGATTCGCCGGGCCGGGTCGAGACCATCGCCCGCGCGCTGGGCGACATCCGGCCCTCGCAGCTGTCGGACCCGAAGCTGTTCGACTTCCTTGGCCTGGGCCACCGCGAGGGCGCCGCGCGCGCCGACGCGCACGCGTGGCTGGCGGGCGAGCCGCACGTGGCCGGCGACGCCGACGACCCCTGACTCCCGTCGTTCCCGCGCAGGCGGGAACCCAGCGACTTTTCTGCAGGTTGCGACGACCTGTCCGGAAGGCACTGGGTTCCCGCCTGCGCGGGAACGACGGGCGAACAATCCAACGACGAATCCGAGTACCTGCATGTTCTTCCGCAACCTGACTTTCTTCCGCTTCCCCACCACCCACGATTTCTCCCAGCTCGACGCACTGCTCCCCGAGGCCGCGCTCAAGCCGGTCGGCCCGCTGGAGCTGTCCTCCAGCGGCTTCATCTCCCCGTTCGGCCGTGGCGAGGACGCGCTGTCGCACCGCATCGGCGACGCGATCTGGCTGTCGGTGGGCAGCGAGAACAAGATCCTGCCCGGCTCGGTGGTCAACGACCTGCTGGCGCAGAAGGTGGCCGAGCTCGAGGACAAGGAAGGCCGCAAGCTCGGCGGCCGTGCGCGCAAGCGGCTGAAGGACGACCTGCTGCACGAACTGTTGCCGCGCGCCTTCGTCAAGAGCTCGCGCACCGACGCGCTGCTCGACCTGGAGCACGGCTTCCTCGCCGTGGACACCTCCTCGCGCAAGAGCGGCGAGGCGGTGGCCTCGGAGATCCGCCGCGCGCTGGGCAGCTTCCCGGCGATCCCGCCGAACGCGGAGGTGGCGCCGCGCAGCATCCTCACCGGCTGGATCGCCGGCGAACCGCTGCCCGACGGCCTGTCGCTGGGCGAGGAATGCGAGCTGAAGGACGCGATGGACGGCGGCGCGGTGGTCAAGGCCCAGCACCAGGAACTGCTCAGCGACGAGATCGCCAAGCACCTGGAGGCCGGCAAGCAGGTGACCCGGCTGGCGCTGACCCTGGACGACCACGTGTCCTTCGTCCTCGGCGAGGACCTGGTGGTGCGCAAGCTCAAGTTCCTCGAGGGCGCGGTCGACCAGCTGGAGAGCACCGAGCGCGACGACCTGCGCGCCGAACTCGACGCGCGTTTCGCCCTGCTGGCCGGCGAGGTGCGGCGCCTGTTCCTGGTGCTGGAGTCGACGCTGAAGCTGAGCAAGGCCGAGGCCTGAGCGCCGCGCACGCAGTGCGCGAGCCAGGCCTCGATTCGGCCTAGAATCGCTGCATGTCCTCGCTGCTCCACCGCCTGATCGCCCGCACGCCACCGCGCGTGCAGCGCGACACGCTGGAACTGGAACTGGACGACGGCCGCCGCATCGCCGTGCAGCGGGTGCGCGACCCGCGCGCGCGCCGGCTCAAGCTCAGCGTGGACGAGCGCGGCGCGCGCCTGACCCTGCCGCCGCGGGCGAGCCTGGTGTCCGGCCAGCGCTTCCTCGACGAGCACCGCGGCTGGCTGGCCGCGCAGCTGGCCCGCCACCTGCCCGACGAGGCGATGCCTGCGCTGGTGCCGGGCCAGACCGCGACGTTGCCGCTGCGCGGCGGGCCGGTGCCGCTGCACTGGCGCGAAGGGCGCTACATCCGCATCGCCCGCGACGACGCCGGGATCGACGTGCAACTGCCCGCGCGCGCCTCCGACGCGGCGCTGCGGCGCGCGCTGCGCGCCTTCTACGAAGCCGAGGCGCGCGCCGACGTCGGCCGCTGGCTGCCGGCCTACCTGCCCGGCCTGCCACGCGCGCCGCGCCAGCTGCGTTTGAAGGTCATGTCCTCGCAATGGGGTTCGCTGGCGCCCGACGGCAGCCTGGCGCTGGACCTGGCGCTGGTGCTGGCTCGGCCGTCGGCGTTCGAATACGTGCTGGTCCACGAGCTGTGCCACCTGCTGCAGGCCAACCACTCGCCGGCGTTCTGGCGCGAGGTCGAGGCGCGCTTCCCGGCCTGGCGCGAGGAACGCGACTACTTCCACCGCGAAGGCCGCCAGCTGAAGGGCATGCTGCGCGCGCTGCTGGGCGGCTGAGCCGGCCCGCATCCACGGGCGCCGCGCGGCCGACGCGCTAGGATGGGGCCCGTCCGCCAACGGGAGACTCCCCCATGCTGCTGCCGTCCCGCACCGCACTGCCCGCCGCGCTCGCCGCGCTCCTGCTGTGCGCCTGCCAGCGCCAGGAAGCGGAGGTCCCCGCACCGGCGCCACCGGCGGCGGAGCCCACGGCTGCAGTCGCCCCTGTGGACGCCCGCGGCTACTGTCCCGCCGAGCCCGGCACGGCGCCGAGCGGCGAGCTCGTCGCCACCCGCATCGCCGCCGCCGACGGCGACGGATCCAAGGGCCTGTACGAAGGCCCGGTCTGGAACGGCGACGCCCTCTATTTCTCCGACTTCACCTTCGCCGACGGCTTTCCCTCGCGGATCCGCCGACTGACCGCCGACGGCAGGCTGGAGACCGCGATCGATCCCAGCGGCAGCAACGGCCTGGCGCTGGGCGAGGATGGCGCGCTGGTCGCCGCCACCCACGACCGCAAGGAGCTCTCGCGCTTCGACCTGGTGGATGGCTCGCGCATGCGCATCGTCGGCGAGTTCCAGGGCCAGCCGTTCAATTCGCCCAACGACCTGGTGATCGGCGCGGACGGCACGATCTGGTTCACCGACCCGGACTTCCAGCGCGCGGCCGGGCCCGGCGGCCAGGACAAGACCCGCGTCTACCGCGTCGGTACCGACGGCGAAGTGACGGTGGTCGACGACAGCATCGCCAATCCCAACGGCATCGCCCTGTCGCCCGACGGCGGCACCCTGTACGTGGCCGGCGGCGGCGAACAGGGCGTGCTGCGCGCGTATCCGCTGGTCGACGGCCAGGCACAGGCCGGCCGCGACCTGGTCGCCGCCGCCGTGCCCGACGGGCTGGCGGTGGACTGCCTGGGCAACATCTACCTGACCGAGCACAACCGGCGGCGCGTGCGGGTGATCTCGCCGCAAGGGCAGGAGCTGGCCACGATCGGCGTGGATGCCAACCTCACCAACGCCGCCTTCGGCGGGTCCGACCGGCGCACGCTGTACCTGACCGGCGCCGGCTCGGTGTGGTCGATCGAACTGGATGTGGCCGGACTGCCGTACTGATCGATTCTTACCCCCTGCCGGACGTCTCGTCCTCTGACTCGCGGCCCTTGTGTAAGCAACGACCGTCGTCCTGGCTTAAGCAGCCATGCGGCTGTTACGAAGCGCTTCGCCGGGAGGACGGCAGGGACGATGCGTCGCCGGCCCAGGTGTGATCTCTCGGCCGTCGACGGCAAGACTGGCTCCTGCAAGAGGAGACCGCAGGACCATCAACGTCCGGCTGCGAACGGAGCCACGAACTGAAAGCTCCCGAAGACGTGGCGGGCCGGGTGTGTTGCGGCAGCGGCCATGGATGGCCGCGTCGGCGAGTCGGCACAGGGATGTGCCGCCGAGACGACCGCAACACACCCGGCCTGCCGCGGCTCAGCCCGAAGCCGGCCATACCAAACGCTCTTGTCGTTGCTTGCTGTTGCGGTTGCGGTTGCCGAAGTCGTTGCCGTCACGGTGCAGGCCCATCCCCGCGGAACAGCGAAGCAAAAAAAGAAGGCCCCGCACTGCGGGGCCTCCTGATATCGCTACCTGCAACCGCGGCTCAGAACCGGTACTGCGCCGAGATGCCGAACAGGTTGGCGCCACCGTCGTAGGAACCGGTCAGGCGCGAACGGCTCGAGGACAGGATGTCGATCTCCGGCGTGTCCACCAGCTGGATGCGCGCGTAGCTGGCGTCGAGCGAGAAGTTCTCGCTGGCCGCCCAGGTCAGGCCGACCGCGTACCAGTTGCGGTCCTGGTCGGGCATGCGCGGGGTGCGGTGCGGATAGCTGACCGGGGAATCGTCGCGGGCCACGCCGGCGCGCAGGATGAAGCTGTCGCTGAGCGCGTACTCGCCACCGACGCTGTAGAACCAGCTGTCGCCCCAGCTGTAGTCCTCGGCCGAGTCGGCCTGGGCCGGGTTGTCGAACTGGATGCGGATCTCGCGCAGCGAGCTCCAGCCGGTGTGCGAGGTCTCGGCCATCAGCGCGAAGCGATCGGTGGCCTGCCAGGTGGCGCTCAGGGTGTGCACGGCCGGGGTGGTCAGCCGGGCCAGCGCACCGGTGTCCACGTACTGGCCGGTCGGGGCCAGGATCGGCTGCACGTTGGTCGGCACGGTGAAGTCGGCGGTGCCGGTGAGCCGGTGGTCGACCTCGGAGCGGTAGGCGTAGCCGATCGAGACCGCGTCGGTCGGACGCCAGCTCAGGCCGGCGATGAAGCCCAGGCTGGTGTCGGTGCCGTTCACCTCGACCGCGCCGTCGTTCCGCTGCGGGCCGTACGGACCGGTGATCGGGTTGGGCATGAAGCACAGCGCCTGGGTGGCCGGGTTGGCGCACAGGGCCGAGCCGAAGTCGATCGCGTTGGAGAGGGTGACGTCAGAGTGCTCGATCACCGCGCCCAGGCCGACCGAGAAGGTGTCGCTCAGCTCGAGCGAGGCGGCCAGGGTCAGGTCGATGATCTTCACGTCCGAGTTCAGCGCGTGGTAGCGGCCCTTCCAGCCGTCCTCGTACTCGGTCTTCAGGCCGAACGGCGCGCTGACCATGGCGCCCAGGGTCAGGTACTCGAAGCCGCCTTCCAGCGGCAGGATGAAGGACATCGCCGGGACCGCGGCCACACCGCCGGCCTCGCCACCGTTGCCGCCGGTCAGCGGCTGCTGCAGCGGGGTACCGGCCGCGGCGTAGCCGCTGCCTTCGAATTCGAACGACAGGTCGATCGCGGTGACATCGCCCTGCACGGTGGTGCGCTCGAAGGTCGACATCATCGCCGGGTTGTTGACCACGACCGAGGCGTCGCCCTTGGCCGAGGCGGCGCCAGCCATCGCGCGGCCCTGCGCGCGGACGCTGTTTTCCTTGAGCTGGAACGCCGCGGCGTGGACCTGGCCGCAGGCCAGTGCGCCGGCGATGCCAAGGGCCAGCACGGTGACGCGGGTGAGGGAGTGGGCGGAATGCATGCTTCTGTTCTCTCTGGATGACGGGGGTTGGGAATGCACCAGCGCCCGCAAGCCGCCCGCTCCTCCCGCGAGTGCCCGCATCCGTCGGAGTCCCCTCCCGACATACGACGCCGTATTGCAGTATACCTGCTGCTTTTAACCGGACAATAACGACGAAAGTCATGATCTCCCGCTGCCGGTGCGTGCGCCGTGATGCGCCGGCGACTGACGCCCCGACCCGGCTTGGGCGATAGTGGCGGCCATGTTCGTGTCCCTGCCCTCGCGCCAGAAGGCCTCGCTGCGCTGGGCCACGCCGCTGCTGTTCGCGGCGCTCTGGCTGGCCTTCCTGTGGTCGCTGGGCCGGCCGGACGAGGCCCGGCACAGCCTGTGGCTGGCCTGGGGTGCGCTGGGGCACGGGCTGGGCGGCGGCGACGCCTGGCTGGCGGCGCTGCGCGACGGCAGCGTGCTGCGCCTGTTCACTGCGCTGTTCCTGCACGCCGACTGGGCGCACCTGCTGGGCAACCTGGTGTTCCTGCTGATCTTCGGCCTGCCGGCGGAGCGGACCATGGGGCCGTGGCGATTCCTGCTGCTGTTCCTGCTGGGCGGCGCGGTGGCCAACCTGGCCGCGGTGCTGGCGATCGACAGCCCGGACCGGGTGGTGATCGGCGCCAGCGGCGCGGTGTCGGCGGTGATCGGCGCCTACTTGGCGCTGTTCCCCGGCGCACGGCTGGGCGTGGTCCTGCCGCTGGGGCTGTTCCTGGAGTTCGTGCGCGCGCCGGCGTTCCTGCTGATCGGGATCTGGGCGGCGCTGCAGGTGGTGTTCGCCTACATCGGCCCGGCCTTCGGCGCGGTGGCCTGGGCTGCGCACGTGGCCGGGTTCCTGTTCGGGGTGGTGTTCGCGCTGGTGGTCCGCGCCGGAATCGCCCGCCGGCTGCGCCGGCAGCGCGGCTACTGAACGGGCAGCCTCTTGGGTTCGCGCCTTGCCCGCCCCATCTTTCCGTCCTCCCACCACGGATCCGCCGCTCCATGGCCAAGCCGCTGTACAAGGTGACCTTCCTCAACCACGGCAAGGTGTACGAGCTCTATGCCCGGCACGTGGGCGGCAGTTCGCTGTGGGGCTTCACCGAGGTCGGCGAACTGGTGTTCGACCTGCACGAGGGCCTGGTGGTCGACCCGACCGAGGAGCGCCTGCGCGACGAGTTCGGCAACACCCGCATGCTGCACCTGCCGATGCAGAGCATCGTGCGGGTCGAGGAAGTGGAGCGGAAGGGCCAGTCGGCGATCCGCGACGCGGCCACCGGCGAGAAGGTGGTGACCCCGTTCCCGCTGCCGGCCAAGCCGCCGCGCTGAACCGCGCACGCCACGGCCAGCTCCCCGCCGCCGTCGCAGCGGCGGGCGTGGGTCAGCGTACCTGGGTGGCGGCAGGCGCCCTGGCGACCAGTTTCTTCAGTTCCGCCAGCGCGGCGGCGATCGGCTGGTCGCCCGGCAGCGGCGACCCCGCCTTGTAGCCTTCGGCGCCTTCGTCGTCGCCGCGCAGGTGGCCCGGCAGGATGGCCTCGCTCAGGCCGGTCAGGCTGGCCGGCACATCGGCCGTGCCTATCAGTGCCGGGTCCGGCGCCAGTTCGGTGTCCGGCACGATGCCGCTGGCCTGGATCGAGCGGCCGCTGGGCGTGTAGTAGCGCGCGGTGGTCAGCTTGACCGAATCGCCGTTGTCCAGCGGCAGCACGGTCTGCACCGAGCCCTTGCCGAAGGTGCGGCTGCCGACCACGCGGGCGCGGTCGTTGTCGCGCAGCGCGCCGGCCAGCACCTCGGCGGCGCTGGCCGAACCGGCGTCGACCAGCACCACCACCGGCGCGCCCTTCATGCGGTCGCCCGGGGTGGCGTCGAAGCGGGTGTCGCTGATCGGGATGCGGCCGCGGGTGCTGACGATCCCGCCGCCGTCGAGCAGGTCGTCGGCGACCTGGACCGCCGCAGTCAGCAGCCCGCCCGGGTTGCTGCGCAGGTCCAGCACCAGGCCGCGCAGGCGGCCGCCGGCCTGCGCCTGCAGGCGGTCGACATGGGTCTGGAAATCGGCGCCGGTGTCGGCCTGGAAGGTGCTGATGCGCACGTAGCCGTAGCCCGGCTCGAGCATGCGGCTGCGCACGCTGGTGACCTTGATGGTCTCGCGCACCAGGGTCACGTCGAAGGGCTTGTCGCGTCCGTCGCGGACGATGGTGACGGTGACCTGGCTGCCCGGCGCGCCGCGCAGCGGCTCCATGCCCTCGACCTGGGCGATCGGCTTGCCGTCGATGGCGACGATCGTGTCGCCGGCGAGGATGCCGGCGCGCGCGGCGGGGGTGTCGTCGATCGGCGCGATCACCTTCAGGCTGCGGTCGTGCTGCTGCAGCAGCTCCACGCCGATGCCGTCGTAGGCGCCGCTGGTCTGTTCGTCGAAGGACTCGCTCTCGTCCTTGTCGAGATAGGCGCTGTGCGGATCCAGGTCCAGCAGCAGGCCCTCGATCGCCGACTGCATCAGCTCGCGGTCGTCGACCGGGTCGACGTAGGCATCCTTGATCGCGTTGTAGACGGCGACGTAGCGGCGGATCTCGGCCAGCGGCACCCGGGAGGCGGCCGTGGCGGCCCCGTCGGTCGCGTCCGGGTCGTCGCTGGCCGGGACCGGCGCCTCTTCCTGCGCCTCTTCCTGCGCCGCGAGCGGTGTCGTGGCCGGGTCCGGCTGCTGCGCAGCCCCGTGCACGGCCGGCAGCAGGAGCAGCAGGAGCAGGGCGGAACGACGCATGCGGGACTCCGGGACGCGCCACATGCGCGTTGGATCGATTATGCGGCAAGCCCGGCCGAACGCCGCTTGAACCCGGCGGCAGGCGCGTGCGTTCAGCGGCGCTGCAGCCAGGTCGCCGGATCGACCGGCTGGCCGTTGCGGCGCAGCTCGAAGTACAGCGCCGGGCGGCCGTGTCCGCCGGAGCTGCCGACCCGGGCGATCGCGTCGCCGCGCCGCACCCGGTCGCCGGCATCGCGCAGCAGGGCGTCGTTGTGCGCATACAGGCTCATGTAGCCGTTGCCGTGGTCGATGATCAGGATCAGGCCGTAGCCGGTCATCCATTCGGAGAACACGATCGTGCCGTCGGCCACCGCGGTGACCGGGCTGCCGGCGGCGGCGCCGATCAGCACGCCGCTGCTGGTCCGCCCGTCGGGCAGGCGGCCGCCGTAGCGCGCCAGCAGCTCGCCGCTGGCCGGCCAGCCCAGTCCACCGACCCGGGGCGGCGGCGTGGCCGATGCCACCCGCGGCGGCACCTTGCCCGGCGTGGCCGCACGCCCGGCGGCCTGCTCCTGCTTCGCGCGCGCGGCTGCGGCACGGCGCTCGGCCTCGGCGCGGGCGGCGGCGGCGCGCAGGTTGGCCAGCAGCCGCTCGAGTGACTTCACGTCCTGGCCCAGCGCCTGTTCGCGCTGCTGCCGGTCCTGGTAGCGCTGGTCCAGCTCGGCCACCACGGCCGCGCGCGCGCCGCGGTCGCGCTTGAGCGCGGCCAGTTGCTGCTGCTGCTCGGCCTGCAGGGTTTCCAGCTGCGCGGTGCGGGCCGCGATTTCGGCCTCGTTGGCGGCCAGCGCCTCCAGTCCCTGGGTGATCTCGGCGACCTGGCGCAGCTGCTCGCGCTGGGCGTAGCGGTAGTAGCCCAGCGCGCGCTGGGCGTCGGCGATGCGGTCCTGGGCCAGCAGCAGTTTCAGCGGCGCCTGCGGGCCGGCGGTGTAGGCGCTGCGCAGCAGGCCGGCCAGCCGCTCGCGCCGCTGCGCCAGGTCGCGCTGCATCACCTGGCGCTGCTGCTGCAGCGCGGCCAGCGCCTCGCGCTCGCGGCGCAGCCCTTCCTCGGTCTCGGCCAGCGCGCGCACCGAGCGCCCCAGTTGTTCGTCGGCGCTGCGCAGCTTCTGCGCGGCATCACCGCGCTGGCCCTCGAGCCGCCGGCGCTCGCGGGCGATCTGCTGCAGTTCGGTGCGGGCCTTGCGCAACTCCTGTTCGGTGGCGCGCTGGGTCTGGGCCTGGGCCGGATGAACGGCAAGGCCCAGCAGCAGCGCCAGCGCCAGCCCCGCGCCCAGCCGGCCACCGGCCCACGCGCTCGCCACGGGGCTCGGCAGCCAGGACAGCATGTGCTCGCGGCGAAGGCGCACGCCCGGACATCCCAATGACTTCAGACAGTGGCGGATTGTAGCCAAGCGTGGTCGTATGCTGTCCCGGTTCCAGTCAGCAGGTACCCGACATGACCCGCATTCCCGCGATCCGTTCCCTCGCGCCCCTGGCCTTCGCCGTGGCCATGGCCTGCTCGCTCCCGGCCCTGGCCCAGGAGAGCATCAGCAAGGTCAACGGCAGCATCGAGACCACCGCCGGCCGCAGCTACGGCGACCTGGAGACGGTCAACGGCGCGGTGCGCATCGCCGACGGCGTGCAGGCCGGCGACGCCAGCACGGTCAACGGCAGCATCACCGCCGGTGACGGCGCCCGCGTCGACAGCCTGGAGACCGTCAACGGCTCGATCCGGCTCGGCCGCAACGTGCAGGTCGCCGGCGACATCGAGACGGTCAACGGCAGCGTGTTCACCGACCAGGGCAGCACCGTCGGCGGCAACGTGGAAACGGTCAACGGCGCCATCGGCCTGGTCCGGACCCAGGTCGGCAGGAACCTGGAGACGGTCAACGGCGACATCACCGTGGGCATCGGCTCGCACGTGCGCGGCGGGATCACCGTCGAGCGCAACCGCGGCTGGTTCCAGGGTACGCCCAAGCGCAAGCCGCGGGTGGTGATCGGCCCCGACGCGGTGGTCGACGGTCCGCTGGAGTTCCGCCGCGAGGTCACCCTGTACGTGCACCGCAGCGCCCGCACCGGCCCGGTGACCGGCGCCGAGGCGGTGATCTTCGAAAGCGAGACCGCGCCGCAGGACTGACCCGGCACGGCCGGCTAGAATCGGGATTCCGCCGTCCCATCCGGAGTCACGATGTCCCGCAAAGCCCTGATCGGCCTCGCCGCCGGCGCCCTGGCGCTGGCCGGCTGCAAGCAGGCCGACACGCCCGCACCGGCCGCCGCGCCGGAAACGCCGGCCACCGCCATAGCCGCCAGTACCCACGTCTTCAGCCCCGCGATCGACGCGGGCGACTTCACCGAGCTGGTGAAGACCCTGGCCTCGGACGAATTCGAGGGCCGCGCCCCCGGCTCGCTGGGCGAGGAGCGCACCGTCGAGTACATCCGCGCGCAGATGCAGCGCATCGGCCTGCAGCCAGGCAACGGTGACAGCTACTTCCAGGACGTGCCGATGGTGGAGACCACCGCCGACCCGTCGACCAAGCTGACCCTGACCATCGACGGCAAGCCGGTCGAGCTGGCTTTCGGCACCGACATGGTGGTCGGCACCCGCACCGGCCAGCCGCTGGTCAGCGTCAAGGACAGCCCGGTGGTGTTCGTCGGCTACGGCGTCGACGCGCCCGAGCGCGGCTGGAACGACTACGCCGGCCAGGACTGGACCGGCAAGACCGTGGTGATGTTCGTCAACGATCCGGGCTTCCACGCCAAGGACGAGAAGCTGTTCGACGGCAACAAGATGACCTACTACGGCCGCTGGACCTACAAGTTCGAGGAGGCCGCGCGCAAGGGCGCCGCCGCCGCGTTGATCGTCCACGACAACGCCGGCGCCAGCTATGGCTGGGACGTGGTCAAGAACTCCTGGTCCGGCGCCCAGTACGACCTGCCGGCCAGCGACGACCCCGAGCCGCGCCTGCCTGTGCAGGGCTGGCTGACCGCCGACGCCGCCCGCCAGCTGTTCGCCGGCGCCGGCCTGGAGCTCGACGAGGCCTACCGCAAGGCCAACCAGCCCGGCTTCAAGCCGGTGCCGCTGAACGCGACGCTGTCGGTCGACCTGGCCAGCACCACCGTCGCCAAGACCTCGCGCAACGTGGTCGGCGTGCTGCCTGGCAGCAGCCGCGCCGACGAGGCGGTGCTGTACCTGGCCCACTGGGACCACCTGGGCAAGCACGAGGGCGAGGGCGACACGATCTACAACGGCGCAGTCGACAACGCCACCGGCGTGGCCGGCATCCTCGAGATCGCCGAGGCCTTCGCCGCACAGGACGCCAAGCCCGATCGCTCGGTGGTGTTCCTGGCGGTGACGCTGGAGGAGTCGGGCCTGCTCGGTTCCAAGTACTACGTGGCCCACCCGACCTTCCCGCTGGACAAGATCGCCGGCGTGGTCAACCTCGACGCGATGAGCGTGGCCGGCCGTTCGCGCGACTTCGTGGTCACCGGCAAGGGCAGCTCCGAGCTCGAGGACCTGCTGAAGGCGCATGCCGACCGGCAGGGCCGCGTACTGGTCCAGGAAGGCAACACCGCCGCCGGCTACTACTTCCGCAGCGACCACTTCAACTTCGCCAAGGCCGGCGTCCCGGCGCTGTACGCCAAGGGCGGCAGCGACCTGCTGGAAGGCGGCACCGAGGCCGGCAAGGCCGCCGGCGCCGAGTACGCCAAGCGCTACCACCAGCCCAGCGACGAGATCCATGACGGCTGGCGCTACGACGGCATCGTCGAGGACCTGCAGGCCCTGTACGACGTGGGCAAGGACCTGTCGGCGGCCGACGCCTGGCCGAACTGGTACGAGGGCAACGCCTTCAAGGCCGCCCGCGACCGGATGATGGCCGGCAAGCAGACCACCAGCCCGCAGGAATGAACCTGGCGCCGGCCCGGGCCGGCCGCCAGCAGTACTGAAACGGAAGGGCCGGTCGCCTCGCAGCGACCGGCCCTTTGCTTTGTTTCTGTGGAAGCCGGGTCAGCCGGCGGCACCGGCGTCGGAACCACTGCCGGCGTCGCCTGCCCCGGCGCGTCGTGTCGCCGGCTGAACCCGGCTCCTACACAAAATGGCGGCGCTGTTGCTGTTGTAGGAGCTGGCTTCAGCCGGCGACCGGGGCGTCGGAACCACGAGGGAGTCGCCTGTGCCGATGTCGTCGTGTCGCCGGCTGAAGCCAGCTCCCACGACAACGCCGACAGCGGCCGGGAGATTCAGCCGGCGCCGGCCGTCTCCTTCGCCACCCGCTCGGCCTCGCCCAGCACCCGCAGCACGTTGCCGCTCCAGATGTTGGCGATGTCTTCCTCGCTGTAGCCGGCATCGAGCAGCGCCTGGGTGATCCTGGGCAGCGCGCCCACGTCCTCCAGGCCGGCCACGCCGCCGCCGCCGTCCCAGTCGGCGCCGATGCCCACGTGCTCCGGGCCGAGCAGCCGGACCAGATGCAGCACGTGGTTCATGTAGTCGTCGAAGGTCGCATTCGATACGGGATGGCGCGCATCGATCGCGTCGCGCTCGCGCAGCTTCTGCGTGATCTGGGCGGCGGTGAGCGAACCGTCGTTGCCGTAGCGCGCATCGAGCTCCGCGAGCTCGCGCTTGCGTTCCTCGCTCTGCTCCAGCGGTACCAGATAGCCGCCGTATGCGTTGACGTGGATCACCCCACCGTTCTCCGCCAGCCGGCGCAGGCGTGCGTCATCGATGTTGCGGGGATTGTCGTAGAGCGCGTCGGCGCCGCTGTGCGACAGCACGAACGGCGCGCGCGACAACTCCAGCAACTGGTCGAACACCTGGTCGCTGGCGTGCGAGGCGTCGAGCACGATGCCCAGGCGGTTGGCCTCGGCGACCAGGGCCTTGCCGGCCGGGCTCAGCCCGTTCCACTCGGGCGGGGCGTTGGAGGAATCGCCGAACTCGTTGTTGCGCATGTGGGTGATGCCGA
Source organism: Pseudoxanthomonas suwonensis (assembly GCF_000972865.1). Classification (NCBI taxonomy): domain Bacteria; kingdom Pseudomonadati; phylum Pseudomonadota; class Gammaproteobacteria; order Lysobacterales; family Lysobacteraceae; genus Pseudoxanthomonas; species Pseudoxanthomonas suwonensis. Next base: position 2,109,249 of record NZ_CP011144.1, on the reverse strand, counting down.
GCATGCGCAGGCCCAGCGCGTGGTAGGCGCTGAGCAGGCTGGGATCGGACGCCAGCGGCGTGGCGTTTTCCATGCTGATGTAGACAACGCGCTTGCCCGCGTCGGCGATGCGGCGCGCATCGTCGGCGCGGAGGGCCAGCTCGAACTGGTCCGGATGCGCGGCGACCATTTCCCGGATCTGCGCCAGCCGCACCAGGCCGTGGTCGCGGGCGCGGCGATTGGCCTCCGGCGTGCGATCTCCCTGGCCGGTGTAGACCACCCAGAACCCGCCATCGAGACCGCCCTTGCGCATGCGCGGCAGGTCGACCTGGGCGAAGTCGCGCTGCGCGGTGTGGTCATCGAGGATGCTCCAGCCCGGGCGCGCGAAGTTGGCCGGCGTGTCCAGGTGCGTGTCCAGGACCAGCAACCGCTGGTGCAGGCGCGCGGCGCGCTCGCTCACCTCGGCCGCCGACAGCGGCACCGCGCAGGCCAGCGCCAGGCAGGCGGCCAGCGTTCCCACCACATGCTTCATTCCGTATTCCCCCGATGTGCGGATGACCGGCCGATTGTTGGCGATTTCGCGCCGATCGGATAGGGCCGGTGCATCGAAGGATGCAAGAAGCGGGGGAAGTCCGCGCATCGGCGGGAAACAACGGATGGACCGACGGCCAGTAGCGGCCACTTCTCGAAACAGACGCGCAAATGAAAGAACCCCCAGCCACAAGGCTGGGGGTTCCGGGTAAAGACCCTGGCGATGACCTACTCTCGCATGGGAAGCCCACACTACCATCGGCGCTGTTGCGTTTCACTTCCGAGTTCGGGATGGGATCGGGTGGTTCCACAACGCTAATTTCACCAGGGAGACGGTTGGAGCGTGCTGGTGAACATGGTCGCCCGTGAGGGACCGACCGTGCATACCGCACCGTCTCGCATATGTACTTGGGATGTAGTGAGCGGCGGATGGCTATCGACGTTATCGTCGAGTCCAAGGCCACTTGAGGTTATATGGTCAAGCCGCACGGATCATTAGTATCAGTTAGCTCAACGCATTGCTGCGCTTACACACCTGACCTATCAACCACCTAGTCTTGATGGTTCCTTTAGGGGACTTGTGTCCCGGGAGATCTCATCTTGAGGCGCGCTTCCCGCTTAGATGCTTTCAGCGGTTATCGCTTCCGAACGTAGCTACCCGGCAATGCCACTGGCGTGACAACCGGAACACCAGAGGTTCGTCCACTCCGGTCCTCTCGTACTAGGAGCAGCCCCTCTCAAATCTCCAACGCCCATGGCAGATAGGGACCGAACTGTCTCACGACGTTCTGAACCCAGCTCGCGTACCACTTTAAATGGCGAACAGCCATACCCTTGGGACCGACTACAGCCCCAGGATGTGATGAGCCGACATCGAGGTGCCAAACACCGCCGTCGATATGAACTCTTGGGCGGTATCAGCCTGTTATCCCCGGAGTACCTTTTATCCGTTGAGCGATGGCCCTTCCATACAGAACCACCGGATCACTAAGTCCTAGTTTCCTACCTGCTTGATCCGTCGATCTTGCAGTCAAGCACGCTTATGCCTTTGCACACAGTGCGCGATGTCCGACCGCGCTGAGCGTACCTTCGAGCTCCTCCGTTACTCTTTAGGAGGAGACCGCCCCAGTCAAACTACCCACCATACATGGTCCCCGCTCCGGATTACGGAGCTAGGTTAGAACGTCAAGCACATCAGGGTGGTATTTCAAGGATGGCTCCATGCCAGCTAGCGCCGACACTTCAAAGCCTCCCACCTATCCTACACAGACGAACTCAACGTTCAATGTAAAGCTATAGTAAAGGTTCACGGGGTCTTTCCGTCTTGCCACGGGAACGCTGCATCTTCACAGCGATTTCAATTTCACTGAGTCTCGGGTGGAGACAGCGCCGCTGTCGTTACGCCATTCGTGCAGGTCGGAACTTACCCGACAAGGAATTTCGCTACCTTAGGACCGTTATAGTTACGGCCGCCGTTTACTGGGGCTTCGATCAAGAGCTTCGCCTTGCGGCTGACCCCATCAATTAACCTTCCAGCACCGGGCAGGCGTCACACCCTATACGTCCACTTTCGTGTTTGCAGAGTGCTGTGTTTTTGATAAACAGTCGCAGCGGCCTGGTTTCTGCGACCCCCCTCAGCTATAGCCCGCATGGGCCACCAAAGAGGGTGCACCTTCTCCCGAAGTTACGGTGCCATGTTGCCTAGTTCCTTCACCCGAGTTCTCTCAAGCGCCTGAGAATTCTCATCCTACCCACCTGTGTCGGTTTACGGTACGGTCTGCGTGAGCTGAAGCTTAGGAGCTTTTCCTGGAAGCGTGGTATCAGTGACTTCGCCCTAAAGGGCTCGTCTCGGTGCTCGGTCTTAAAGGATCCCGGATTTGCCAAAGATCCAAACCTACCTCCTTTCCCCGGGACAACCAACGCCCGGTACACCTAACCTTCTCCGTCCCTCCATCGCACTCACGCGAGGTGCAGGAATATTAACCTGCTTCCCATCGACTACGGCTTTCGCCCTCGCCTTAGGGACCGACTAACCCTGCGTCGATTAACGTTGCGCAAGGAAACCTTGGGCTTTCGGCGTGCGGGCTTTTCACCCGCATTATCGTTACTCATGTCAGCATTCGCACTTCCGATACCTCCAGCGGACTTCTCAATCCACCTTCGCAGGCTTACGGAACGCTCCTCTACCGCGCATAACCAAAGTTATGCACCCCAAGCTTCGGTTTATCGCTTAGCCCCGTTAAATCTTCCGCGCAGACCGACTCGACCAGTGAGCTATTACGCTTTCTTTAAAGGGTGGCTGCTTCTAAGCCAACCTCCTGGCTGTCTGTGCCTTTCCACATCGTTTCCCACTTAGCGATAATTTGGGACCTTAGCTGTGGGTCTGGGTTGTTTCCCTTTTCACGACGGACGTTAGCACCCGCCGTGTGTCTCCCATACAGTCCGTCTCGGTATTCGGAGTTTGCAATGGTTTGGTAAGTCGCGATGACCCCCTAGCCATAACAGTGCTCTACCCCCGAGAGGATACATATGAGGCGCTACCTAAATAGCTTTCGAGGAGAACCAGCTATCTCCGGGTTCGATTAGCTTTTCACTCCTAATCACACCTCATCCCCTACCTTTGCAACGGGAGTGGGTTCGGGCCTCCAGTACCTGTTACGGCACCTTCACCCTGGGCATGACTAGATCACCCGGTTTCGGGTCTACAGCCCGCGACTATGCGCCCTATTCAGACTCGGTTTCCCTTCGCCTCCCCTATACGGTTAAGCTTGCCACGAACTGTAAGTCGCTGACCCATTATACAAAAGGTACGCAGTCACCCTTGCGGGCTCCTACTGCTTGTACGCACACGGTTTCAGGGTCTATTTCACTCCCCTCTCCGGGGTTCTTTTCGCCTTTCCCTCACGGTACTGGTTCACTATCGGTCGGTCAGGAGTATTTAGCCTTGGAGGATGGTCCCCCCATGTTCAGACAGGGTTTCACGTGCCCCGCCCTACTCGTCTTCACTGGAGTGGCCCTTTCAAATACAGGGCTATCACCTTCTATGGCCAACCTTTCCAGGTTGTTTTTCTAGAACCATTCCAGCTTAAGGGCTAGTCCCCGTTCGCTCGTCACTACTTAGGGAATCTCGGTTGATTTCTTTTCCTCCGGTTACTTAGATATTTCAGTTCACCGGGTTCGCCTCCAGCAGCTATGAATTCACTGCAGGATACTGCCGAAGCAGTGGGTTTCCCCATTCGGACATCGCGGGATCAAAGCTTATTGCCAGCTCCCCCGCGCTTTTCGCAGGCTGTCACGTCCTTCATCGCCTCTGACCGCCAAGGCATCCACCGTGTGCGCTTATTCGCTTGACCATATAACCCCAAGTCGCCTCGGAGTTAATGACGTGCCAGTGGGGTACAAAGCCACCAGCGCGAACATATACGACTCACTATTAGGGGCTCGAAGCCCCCGCCTTAGCCTCAACGACACGTCGAGATAGACATCTCAAACGCTCGCTACATCCCAAGTTTTAAAAGAACACGTACCAAGCCTCAACGCCTGGTGCGTAATTCGAAAGTGTGTGCGCTTGTCATTCAGAGTGGTGGGTCTGGGAGGACTCGAACCACCGACCTCACCCTTATCAGGGGTGCGCTCTAACCACCTGAGCTACAGACCCAAAAGTCGCTACTCATATGGTGGAGCCTGTCGGGATCGAACCGACGACCCCCTGCTTGCAAAGCAGGTGCTCTCCCAGCTGAGCTAAGGCCCCTAAAAGGGACTTGCCTAGTCCCGCTGCGGGACCAGGAACTCTGAATGCAAGTAACTTGTGAGGACGCCTGACAGGACGATGCTGCCGTGCTCAAAAGGAGGTGATCCAGCCGCACCTTCCGATACGGCTACCTTGTTACGACTTCACCCCAGTCATCGGCCACACCGTGGCAAGCGCCCTCCCGAAGGTTAAGCTACCTGCTTCTGGTGCAACAAACTCCCATGGTGTGACGGGCGGTGTGTACAAGGCCCGGGAACGTATTCACCGCAGCAATGCTGATCTGCGATTACTAGCGATTCCGACTTCACGGAGTCGAGTTGCAGACTCCGATCCGGACTGAGAGAAGGTTTCTGGGATTGGCTCCCCCTCGCGGGATTGCAGCCCTCTGTCCTTCCCATTGTAGTACGTGTGTAGCCCTGGTCGTAAGGGCCATGATGACTTGACGTCATCCCCACCTTCCTCCGGTTTGTCACCGGCGGTCTCCTTAGAGTTCCCACCATTACGTGCTGGCAACTAAGGACAAGGGTTGCGCTCGTTGCGGGACTTAACCCAACATCTCACGACACGAGCTGACGACAGCCATGCAGCACCTGTCTCACGGTTCCCGAAGGCACCAATCCATCTCTGGAAAGTTCCGTGGATGTCAAGACCAGGTAAGGTTCTTCGCGTTGCATCGAATTAAACCACATACTCCACCGCTTGTGCGGGCCCCCGTCAATTCCTTTGAGTTTCAGTCTTGCGACCGTACTCCCCAGGCGGCGAACTTAACGCGTTAGCTTCGATACTGGGTTCCAAGTTGAACCCAACATCCAGTTCGCATCGTTTAGGGCGTGGACTACCAGGGTATCTAATCCTGTTTGCTCCCCACGCTTTCGTGCCTCAGTGTCAGTGTTGGCCCAGGTGGCCGCCTTCGCCACGGATGTTCCTCCCGATCTCTACGCATTTCACTGCTACACCGGGAATTCCGCCACCCTCTACCACACTCTAGTTGCCCAGTATCCATCGCAATTCCCAGGTTGAGCCCAGGGCTTTCACGACAGACTTAAACAACCACCTACGCACGCTTTACGCCCAGTAATTCCGAGTAACGCTTGCACCCTTCGTATTACCGCGGCTGCTGGCACGAAGTTAGCCGGTGCTTATTCTTTGGGTACCGTCATCCCTGCCGAGTATTAATCAACAGGATTTCTTTCCCAACAAAAGAGCTTTACAACCCGAGGGCCTTCTTCACTCACGCGGTATGGCTGGATCAGGCTTGCGCCCATTGTCCAATATTCCCCACTGCTGCCTCCCGTAGGAGTCTGGACCGTGTCTCAGTTCCAGTGTGGCTGATCATCCTCTCAGACCAGCTACGGATCGTCGCCTTGGTGGGCCTTTACCCCGCCAACTAGCTAATCCGACATCGGCTCATTCAATCGCGTGAGGCCTTGCGGTCCCCCACTTTCACCCTTAGGTCGTATGCGGTATTAGCGTAAGTTTCCCTACGTTATCCCCCACGACAGAGTAGATTCCGATGTATTCCTCACCCGTCCGCCACTCGCCACCCAGAGAGCAAGCTCTCCTGTGCTGCCGTTCGACTTGCATGTGTTAGGCCTACCGCCAGCGTTCACTCTGAGCCAGGATCAAACTCTTCACTTAAAATTACAGACCCGAAGGTCAATACTTTCAGCTGCAGAAGTTCTACCCAGCTACGTATCGCTTGCTATAAAGCATTTGACTTGTTGCTGTTTCAAACGTCTGCAAGATGGACAGTCATCCTTCCTGCAGGCGTCCGCACAAGTTACCTGCGCACACTTTCAAAGAGCGTCGGAATCGGCCTCAGCGCCTTCATCCGTGTCTCGACGTTTCCGTCGAGGTGAGCCGCACATTCTGGCAGCTCGTTCTGGAAGTGTCAACACCGCGTTGCGGGGTTTTCATCTTCCCCTCAGCTTGGCGGCGAACCGCTTCCGTCGAGGTGAGCCGCACATTGTGCCGACTCGTTTCGGATCCGTCAACACCCTGTGAAGGGGCTTTCGTTTCCGCCCTTCGGAGCCGCGGATCGTGCGATCCGTTTCCACCGTAGGGAGCCGCCCATTATAGGAGGCTTCCGGACAACTGCAACACCTTGTTTCGAGGAGTTCCTGCTTCCGGCCCCGCCGCTTCGGCTTCCCGAAGGAGGCCTGCCGTCGGCGGGGCGCGCATTGTGCACGCGGGCACCGGTCTTGGGAAGCCCCCGGACGGAGGAAATCCGCGCTAGGCGGCCGCAGGCACGCTGCGACAGGCAATTCCGGCCTGCGCGCAGGCTTCGGCGAGGCGTCCGCGTGCGCCGGCATCGCAGGGAAGGCGGTGCAGGAACACCACGCGCGCGCCGTCGCCGGCCAGCTCCAGTGCGCGCCGCACGGCCGCCGCGGCGTCGGCGCGGATGCGCGGGGCGTCGCGGCGGGCCGGCTCCAGCAGCGCCGGATCGACGCCCTCGACCAGCACGATCGCGTCGGCCTCGTTGAGCGCGCGCAGCGCGCGCAACGTATACAGGTCAGGCGCGTCGCCGACGGCAACCAGCGCCACCGCGCCGGCCGCGGCCTGCGGCTCCGCCGCGCGCGCCACTTCCTGTGCGAATGCCGCTTCCACCGCCGCGGCGCCGCCACCCTCGAAGGCGCGCTCCATGCGCCCGTCGAGCACGCGCTCGAACCAGCGCCGGCGCGCCGCCAGGTCCGGCAGCCGCGCGCGGATGCGGTCGCGGTACTCGCCGAACAGCGCGGCGAGCACGCCCAGGGAAGGATCGAGCAGCGTCTCCAGGCGCTCGCGGACGCGGCGGGCCAGCATCGGCGCGGCGCCGCCGGAGGAGATGGCCACGACCAGCGGCGCGCGCTCGACCACCGCGGGCACCTGGAAGCTGGAAAGCGCCGCATCGTCGACGACGTTGACCAGGCGCCGGCGGCGCCCCGCCTCGGCGGCCAGGCCCGCGTTGAACGCGGTGTCGTCGGTGGCGGCGACCACCAGCCACACGGCATCCAGCCAGGCCGGATCGAAATCGCCGCCCAGCCGGGCGATGCGCCCGGCGGCGAGCGCGTCGGCGAGCTCCGGATGCGGTACCTCATGGGCATGCAGGCGCACCTGCGCGCCGGCCTTGAGCAGGGCGGCGACCTTGCGCGCGGCGACTTCGCCACCGCCCACCACCAGCACCTCGCGACCTTCCAGGTCGGCGAACAGCGGATACAGCGCCATGCCCGGGCTTACTCCTGGTGTGCGACTGCCCGCATCGTCCCCGCTGGCGCAGGGATTGTCGATGGCGCGCGGCCTGGTCAGCCGGCCAGGAAATCCCGGAACAGGTCCGCCACGGCGTCGGCCTTGTCCATGTGCAAGTGATGGCCGCCCGGCATCACCGTCAGCCCGGCTTGCGGCACGGCGGCCAGGCGCGCGCGGCGCACCGGGTCGGGGAAGTACGGCTGGGCGGGATCGGCGTAGAGCAGCCGCACCGGGCAGGACACCGCCGCCAGCAACGCCTCCACCTGCACCTCGGTGAGGCGGGTCGCGGCCGGTCGGGTCAGGCGCGGATCGCTGCGCCAGACATGGCCGCCGGGCACGGCGCGGGTGCCGCGTTCGACCAGCAGGCGGGCATTGGCCTCGACGATCTGGCTGGCCTGCATTCGCGCACGCACGGCCACGGCCAGGTCGGGGAACACACGCAGCGAGGACGCTCCGGTCGGCCGCGCGCGCGCCGCGGCCACCGCCTGCTGCAGGCGCGAGGCGGTGTTCTCGACCGCCTCGGCGAGCGGGCCGAGGGTTTCCACCAGCGCCAGCCGCTCCACCCGCGGCGGCACCGCCGCGGCGACCAGCGCGGCGATGGCCGCGCCCATGGAGTGGCCGAGCAGGGCGAAACGCTCCCAGCCCAGCGCGTCGGCCGCGTCCAGCACCGCGTGCAGGTGGGTGGTCAGGCCATATTCGGCGCCGGCCGGCAGGTGCGCGCTGTGGCCGTGGCCGGGCAGGTCGAGCAGCAGCAGGTCCAGCTCGGGCAGGTGCGGCAGCAGCGGCAGGAAGCTGGCCGCATTGTCGAGCCAGCCGTGCAGCGCGATGACCCGCGGCCGGCCGGGGCGCTCCAGCCGCAGCCCGGCCAGCTCGCCCCAGGCGGCCGGCAGGGCGACCTCGCGCGGGGTCATGCGTCGCTGCCGGCGGCGCAGCGCGCCAGGTTGGCCAGCGCATCGGCGTGCGCAGGCGCGTCGTTGAGGCAGGGGATGTAGGCCAGGCGCCCACCCCTGGCCTCGAAATGCTCGGCCAGGCCCATCGCCACTTCTTCCAGGGTCTCGAGGCAGTCCACGGCGAAGCCCGGGCAGGCCACGTCCACCTGGCGCACGCCGGCGGCGGCCAGCCGGTCCAGCACGTCGACGGTGGACGGCTCCAGCCAGCGCTCGCGGCCGAAGCGGGACTGGTAGGACAGCGACCACTGCTCCGGCGCCAGGCCGAGCACGGCGGCCACCGCCTCGGCACTGTCCCGGCAGCGCTGGGGGTACGGGTCGCCGGCGTCGGCCACGCGCTGCGGCAGGCCGTGGAACGAGAACAGCAGGTGCGCGCCGGCGCCGTGCTGGCGCCGGTAGCGGCGGATCGAGTCGGCCACGGCGGCCACCCAGCCCGGGTCGGTGGAGTAATCCTCGATCAGGGTGACGTCCATGCCCTGGGTTTCCTCGGCGACCAGGTCGGCCACCGAGGCGGTGGTGGTGGTGGAGTACTGCGGGTACAGCGGCAGCACCACCAGCCGGCGCACGCCGACCGCGCGCAGGTCGCGCAGGGTCGCGCGCAGCGCAGGGCTGCCGTAGCGCATCGCCGGCAGCACCCGCCAGTGCGGCAGCCGCTCCTGCAGCGCGGCCGCCAGTCGCCGGGTGTAGACCAGCAGCGGCGAGCCTTCGTCCATCCACACCTTGGCGTAGTTGGCCGCCGAACGCGGCCCGCGCAGGGGCAGGATCAGCCCGTACAGCAATGGCTTCCACAGCAGCGGGGGAATCGAGACCACCCGCGGATCGCCGAGGAATTCGGCCAGGTAGCGGCGCACGGCAGACGCGGTGGGCGCGTCGGGGGTACCCAGGTTGACCGCGAGCAGCGCGGTGTCGGAGTCGGCTGGCATGGCACCATTCTGACAGAGCCGATGCGCGGGTCGACGGTGCCTGCGCGGCCGCTGGCAGCGTCCGGATGGCCTCAGGCACGATTCATTGCCCTTTCATTAAGTTGAAGGCCGTCAAGTTCAAGACCGTCCGCGGCCGTGGCCGCATCCCGTCGTCCCGGAGTCCTACGCATGTCGCGCCTGTCGAGAATCCTGCTGTCGCTGGCCGTCCTCCTGCCCGTCGCCGGGCATGCCGTCGCTGCGCCCACCGAGGACGAGCGCGCGCGCAACGCGGTCCGGGTGCTCTCGGAGATCCAGCAGATCCCCGAGCAGTCGATTCCGGACAAGCTGCTGGACGAGGCCCGCGCGATCGTCGTGATCCCCGACACGATCAAGGCCGGCCTGGTCCTGGGCGGCCGCCGCGGCCACGGCCTGATGTCGGTCAAGAGCGCCGACGGCACCTGGTCCAACCCGGTGTTCGTGACCCTCACCGGCGGCAGCATCGGTTTCCAGGCCGGCGTGCAGTCGGCCGACGTGGTGCTGGTGTTCCGCAACGACCGCAGCCTGGACGACGTGGTCAACGGCAAGTTCACCCTCGGCGCCGACGCCGGCGTGGCCGCCGGCCCGGTCGGGCGCAACGCCGCCGCGGCCACCGATGGCCAGCTCAAGGCCGAGATCTGGTCGTGGTCGCGCGCACGCGGGCTGTTCGCCGGCGTGTCGCTAGACGGCGCGGCGCTGCAGATCGACCGCGCCGCGCAGGCGCGCGTGTACGGCGCCAGCACCACGCCGCGGATGGTGTTCGAGAACCGCTCGCAGGTGACGCCGACCTCGGCGGTGGTGGCCTTCCGCGACCAGCTCGAGGAAGCCACCCACAGCGCGCGCGTGGCCCGCTCGGGCGGCGCTACGCCGCCAGCGCCGGCCCCGCGGGCTACCGGCAACGGCACCACGGCCCCGGTGCACGGCACCACCGCACCGCCGCCGGCCAGCACCACCGGCCCGACGTCCACCCAGGGCTTCGAACCGGTCGAGGAGCAGCCGGCCACCCGCACCGAACCGCTGCCCTGAGCTTTCATGGGGCTTTCATGGGCGCTGCCTTGGGCGCTGCGCTATCCTGTGCGCCTGTTTCCTAGACTTGTGAGCGCGACATGGGCGGCCTGAGCATCTGGCATTGGATCATCGTGCTGGTAGTGGTGCTGCTGGTGTTCGGCACCAAGCGCCTGCGCAATGCCGGCAAGGACCTCGGCGAGGCGGTCAAGGGCTTCAAGGAAGGCGTGCGCGACCCGGAGAAGCCGGCCGGCCAGCTCGGCGACGAGCGCAGCGCCGAGTCGCAGGACAAGGCCGAGTCCGAGCGCGACCGCGCCCAGCACTGATCCCGCGTCGGTCGCACGCGGATGTTCGATATCGGCTTCGGCGAACTGCTGCTGATCGCGGTGGTCGCCCTCGTGGTGCTCGGTCCGGAGCGGCTGCCCAAGGCGGCGCGCTTCGCCGGCCTGTGGGTGCGCCGCGCCCGCGCGCAGTGGTATTCGGTCAAGTCCGAGCTGGAACGCGAGCTGGAGGCCGAGGAGCTCAAGCGCAGCCTGCAGGACACCCAGAGCGCGCTGAAGCAGGCGCAGACGCGCCTGCAGAATGAGATCGAACAGGCGCAGACGCGCCTGCAGGATGAGGTCGAACAGGCGCAGGCGAAGCTGCAGGACGAGGTCGACGCGGCCGGACGGGAGCTGGGCGAGGTGCGGCGCCAGGTCGACGAGGAGCGTCCGGCGATCGCCGACGGGAACGAAGGCGCCACGCCGCCGGCGGACGGGGACGATGAACCACGCCGGCCCTGATTCCGACGGCGAGAGCAGCCTGCTCGAGCACCTGCTCGAACTGCGCACGCGGCTGCTGCGCGCCATCGCCGGCCTGGTGCTGGTGCTGCTGGCGCTGCTGCCGTTCGCCAACAAGCTGTATGCGTGGCTGGCCGCGCCGCTGCTGGCCAAGCTGCCGGCCGGCGGCCAGCTGATCGCGGTGCAGGTGGCCTCGCCGTTCTTCACCCCGCTCAGGCTGGCGTTCTTCGTCGCCCTGCTGGCCACCGCGCCCTGGCTGCTCTACCAGGCCTGGGCGTTCGTCGCCCCGGGCCTGTACCAGCGCGAGAAGCGGCTGGCGATGCCGCTGCTGGTCTCGGCGGTGGCGCTGTTCTACATCGGCTGCGCGTTCGCCTACTTCGTGGTGCTGCCGTCGGTGTTCGGCTTCCTGGCCGCGATCAAGCCCGAGGGCGTGGCGATGATGACCGACATCAACGCCTACCTGGACTTCGTGCTGGTGATCTTCCTGGCCTTCGGCGCCAGCTTCCAGCTGCCGGTGGCGCTGGTGATCCTGGTCCTGCTGGGCTGGGTCACGCCCGATCAGCTGCGCGCCGGCCGCGGCTACGCGATCGTGGGCATCTTCGTCCTGGCCGCGCTGATCACCCCGCCGGACGTGATCTCGCAGCTGCTGCTGGCGATCCCGATGTGCCTGCTCTACGAGGCGGGCATCCTGGCCGCGAGGCTGGTGGCGCCGAAGCCGGACGCCGCCTCGTCCTCGTCCTGAGCGCGCCCGCTCAGACCTCGATCTGCGCGGGCGCCGCGGCGACTTCGGGCACCGCCTCGCCGAAGAAGCGGGTCCAGGCGGTGTAGGTCGCGCCGGCCAGCAGCGGCATCAGCACACCCATCAGCAGCAGCTGGGCGATCCACATCGCCAGCAGCGGCCCGGCCAGCAGCTGCAGCACCAGGGTCGCCAGCAGCACGCCGAAGTAGACGGCGAACACCGCCACCAGGGTCAGCAGCAGGAACACCGCCAGCGCCGGCAGGTTGTGCAGGCAGGCGCGCAGGCTGTCGCGCATCGCCTCCAGGCCGCCACGGCGGTCGAACAGGATCCGCGGCACCGAGACGAACACGGTCATCGCCACCGCCACCGCGGCGGCCAGGCCCAGCAGCAGCCACAGCAGGATGCGTCCGGCCGGCAGGCCGGCGACCAGCGCCTCGACCTGCTCGGGGGTGGGCTGCTGGCCGGACTGGGCCAGGGCGTTGAGTTCCTCGCTGGCCTGGGCCAGGTGCTGCAGCTGCTGGGTGCCGACCAGCACCAGCAGCAGTACGCCCAGCACCAGGCCGGCCGCGACCTGCGGCAGCAGCGTGGTGAGCAGTTGCGGGACCCGACCCTCGCGCACGCCCTGCAACAGGTGCACCGGCAATGCCGGGCGACCGTGCGCGACCTCGCGCACCGCCCACACCAGGCCGGCGAACAGCACCGGTCCGGCCAGGGCGACCAGGAACTGCAGCACCGCCGCCAGCGCCGGCACGGCCATCCCCACCGCCATCACCAGCGAGGCGAGCAGGCCCCACAGCGCGCCCAGTGCGCCCAGCGCCAGCGGCGCCCGCCGCAGCAGGGCGAAGCCGCCCAGCAGCCATTCCGCACCGTCCGAAGCCGGCAGCTTGCGTATCGTGTCCATCGTGTTCCCGTTGAGGCGCCCCACCGTCGGGAGCGCGGTTGCATTATCGGCGATGCGCGCGCGGCCGCGCAGCACTGCCGGCACGTTCAGCCATGCCAGGGCCGCCCCGGTGTGCCGCGCGCGTGCTGGACGAAGCGGCGCAGGAGCAGCCGCGCCTGCGGCGCGGCGCTGACCTCGCGGGCGACCGTGCGCGGGCAGCGGCCGTGGTTGCGCAGGCAGTCGGCGCGGGCGTTGACGTAACCGCGCATGTGGTGGGTGGCGAACTCGGGGTGGAACTGCACGCCCCAGGCCTGCTCGCCCCAACGGAACGCATGGCAGCCGTCCTGCTCCGAGCGCGCCAGCACGGTGGCGCCCTCCGGCGGCCGCAGCACGGTCTGCAGGTGGGTGGCGTGGGCGGCGAAGCGCGACGGCATGGCCGCGAACAGCGGATCCTCGAACGCCGGCGGGTGCAGGTCGATGAACACCGTGCCCGACTCGCGCCCGGCCGGGTTGTAGTCGACCTGGCCGCCCAGGGCGTGGGCCAGCAGCTGGTGCCCGTAGCAGATGCCCAGCAGCGGGGTGCCGGCGTGGGCGACGTCGCGGATCCAGCCGGCGGTGCGCTCGCTCCATTCGGCGCGGTCGGTGACGAACGCGGCCGAGCCGGAGACGATCACCCCGGCCAGCCCGTCGGCGGCCGGCAGCGGGTCGCCGCGCTCGGCGTTGACCTCGACCACCTCGTGCGCCGACAGCCCGGCGGCGACCCGGATCCAGTGCGGGAAGCGGCCATAGCGCTTGAGGCTGTCGACCGGCTGGCCGGTTTCGACGATCAGGAAGGGCGCGCGGCGGGCGGCGTTCACGGGCGGGGGGGACCGGCGGAAAAAGTAGCGGTTGAAAGCGTCGAAACCCGTGTGGCACGGGGCTTGGGCCTATACTAGCCCGCTTTTCCGCACTGCAATAAATGCCGATGACAGGTCCGACCTTCCAGGGATTGATCCAGGCGCTGAACGCCTACTGGGCCGAGCAGGGCTGCGTGCTGATCCAGCCGCTGGACCTGGAAGTCGGTGCCGGTACCTTCCACCCGGCCACCTTCCTGCGTGCACTGGGGCCCGAGCCCTGGAACGCGGCCTACGTGCAGCCCTCGCGCCGCCCCACCGACGGCCGCTACGGCGAGAACCCCAACCGGCTGCAGCGCTACTACCAGTACCAGGTGGTGATGAAGCCCAACCCGGACAACATCCAGGAGTTGTACCTGGGCTCGCTGAAGGCGCTGGGCATCGACCCGCGCGTGCACGACCTGCGCTTCGTCGAGGACAACTGGGAATCGCCGACCCTCGGCGCCTGGGGCCTGGGCTGGGAGGTGTGGCTCAACGGCATGGAGGTGACCCAGTTCACCTACTTCCAGCAGGCCGGCGGCCTGGAGTGCCGGCCGGTGCTGGGCGAGATCACCTACGGCCTCGAGCGGCTGTGCATGTACCTGCAGAACGTGGACAACGTCTACGACCTGGTGTGGACGGTCGGCCCGCAGGGCGTGGTCACCTATGGCGATGTCTACCACCAGAACGAAGTGGAGCACAGCACCTACAACTTCGAGTACGCCGACGTGGCCGAACTGTTCCACCGCTTCGACGCCTGCGAGGCCGAAGCGCTGAAGCTGGTCGAGGCCGGCCTGCCGCTGCCGGCCTACGAGCAGGTGTGCAAGGCCAGCCACAGCTTCAACCTGCTCGATGCGCGCCGCGCGATCTCGGTCACCGAGCGCCAGCGCTACATCCTGCGCGTGCGCAGGCTGGCCCAGGCGGTGGCCGAGGCCTACCACGCGCAGCGGGAGAAGCTCGGTTTCCCCGGGCTGAAGAAAGAAACGGCATAAGCCCCTCTCCCCTCCGGGAGAGGGGTTGGGGAGAGGGTCGGTCGCCGACGGCCGTCCCGATCCCGAACCCTCATCCGGCGCTTCGCGCCACCTTCTACCCCTAGGGCACCTGGTCCCGGAGGGAGAAGGGACAAGAGCCAAGGTCGAACTTCATGAGCGAACAGAAATCCCTGCTGATCGAACTGGGCACCGAGGAGCTGCCGGTCAAGGCGCTGCCGGGTCTGGCCCAGGCGTTCTTCGACGGCGTGATCGCCGCGCTGGACAAGCGCGGCATCGGTTTCGAGCGCGGCGACGCGCGGCCGCTGTACACCCCGCGCCGCCTGGCGGTGCTGCTGCCGGCGGTAGCTGCCGAGCAGCCCGAGCAGCGCAGCGAGGTGCTGGGCCCGTACCTGAACATCGCGCTCGATGCCGAGGGCAAGCCGACCAAGGCGCTGGAAGGCTTCGCCGCCAAGGCCGGCATCGACTGGACCGCGCTGGAGCGCACCACCGACGCCAAGGGCGAGCGCTTCGTCCACCGCGCGGTCAAACCGGGCGCGCAGACCGCCGCGCTGCTGCCGCAGATCGTCGCCGAGGCGATCGCCGGCATGCCGATCCCCAAGCCGATGCGCTGGGGCGGCCACGACTATGCCTTCGCCCGGCCGGTCCACTGGCTGGTGCTGCTGTTCGGCGGCGAGGTGGTCGATGCGCAGGTGCTGGGCGTGGCCTCCGACCGGATGAGCCGCGGCCACCGCTTCGAGCACGACAAGCCGGTGTGGATCGGCCAGCCGGACGACTACGTCGACGCGCTGCGCGCCGCGCACGTGCTGGTCGACCCGGAGGAGCGCCGCGCGCGGATCGTCGCCGAGGTCGAGCAGGCGGCGAAGCGGGCCGGCGGCAGCGCGCGGATCACCGACGACAACCTCGGGCAGGTGGTGTGCCTGACCGAATGGCCGGCGGCGGTGCTGTGCAGCTTCGAGTCCGAGTTCCTGGCGGTGCCGCAGGAAGCGCTGATCGAGACCATGGAGATCAACCAGAAGTTCTTCCCGGTGCTGAGCGAGGGCGGGAAGCTGACCGAGCGCTTCATCGGCATCGCCAACATCGAGTCGCGCGACGTGGCCGAGGTGAGCAAGGGCTACGAGCGGGTGATCCGTCCGCGTTTCGCCGACGCCAAGTTCTTCTTCGACGAGGACCTCAAGCAGGGCCTGGCGGCGATGGGCGACGGCCTGAAGACCGTCACATACCAGGCCAAGCTCGGCAGCGTGGCCGACAAGGTCGCGCGCGTGGCGGCGCTGGCCGAGGCCGTCGCCGCGCAGGTCGGCGCCGACCCGGCGCAGGCACGCCGCGCCGCGGAGTTGTCGAAGAACGACCTGCAGTCGCGCATGGTCAACGAGTTCCCCGAGCTGCAGGGCATTGCCGGACGCCACTACGCGCTGGCCGCCGGCGAGCCGAAGGAGGTCGCGCTGGCGATCGACGAGGCCTACCAGCCGCGCTTCGCCGGCGACGACATCGCGCTGTCGCCGCTGGGCAAGGTGCTGGCGATCGCCGAACGCCTGGACACCCTGGCCGGCGGCTTCGCCGCGGGCCTGAAGCCGACCGGCAACAAGGATCCGTTCGCGCTGCGGCGCAACGCGCTGGGACTGGCGCGGACGGTGATCGAGAGCGGCTTCAATCTCGATCTTAAGGCTCTGATCTATAGGGCCTACGAGGCAGTCATGCTTTCGATGTCCGATGTGATACTCCGCCAAAAGACAGCTGCCGCAGAGAAGGCGCGAGAGGCAGGTGTCGAAACACCTGCTGGGCACTCGAACGTCCGATCGCTCAACGCGTCAGAGCTGAACGAAATCTACGACTTCATCCTCGACCGCCTCCGCGGCTACTACACCGACAAGGGCGTGCCGGCCGCGCACTTCAACGCAGTGTCCGAACTGAAGCCGGCCTCGCTGTACGACTTCGACACCCGCCTCGACGCGATCGGCACCTTCGCCGCGCTGCCGGAGGCCGAGGCGCTGGCCGCGGCCAACAAGCGCATCGGCAACATCCTGAAGAAGGCCGACATCGCCATCCCGGCGATGGAGGACCCGGCGCTGTTCGCCGAGCCGGCCGAGCGCGCGCTCGGCGAGGCGGTGGAGGCGGCACTGGACGACACCACCGCGGCCCTGCACCGGCACGACTACGTGCAGGTGCTGAACCGGCTGGCGCGGGTGCGGCCGCAGGTGGACGCGTTCTTCGACCAGGTGATGGTCAACGCCGAGGACCCGGCCATCCGCGGCAACCGGCTGGCACTGCTCAAGCGCCTGGCCGACCGCTTCGGCGCGGTGGCCGCGATCGGGCACCTGTCCAGCTGAACGCGGGTGCGTGGGACGGGCTAACGGGGCCGGCGCCGGCCCGCTATCCTGAGCCCATGCGATGCCTCCCCCTCCTCGCACTGCTCCTGGCCTCGGCGGCCTTCCCCGCCTGGGCCCGCGGCACGATCGAGCGGGTCGATATCCGCGGGCTCGAGAACCACGAGGCCATGGAGCAGAACGTGCGCCTGGCCCTGGGCGTGAACAGCGAGATCGGCAAGGTCCAGGGTGAATCGCGCCTGGAGTTCCTGCTGCTCAACGCCGAGCGCGAGGCGCGGCAGGCGCTGGAGCCGTTCGGCTACTACTCCCCGACCATCACCGTCGACTCCCCGCGCGACGCCAACGACCGCATCGTGGTCACCGTCCACGTCGACCGGGGCAAGCCGGTGCGGGTGCGCGACGCGAACGTGGGCATCGTCGGCCCCGGCGGCGAGGACCAGTACCTGGAGCGCGACCTGGACGCGTTCCGCCCGCGCCAGGGCGAGGTGCTCGACCATCCCACCTACGACGCCAGCCGCGACGGCATCAGCCGGCGCCTGGCCGAACGCGGCTACTTCGACGCGGACTTCATGGAGCGCGAAGTGCGGGTGACCCGCGCCGACTTCGCCGCCGACATCGACCTGGTCTGGGACAGCGGATTCCGCTACGACATGGGCCCGACCGTCTTCCACCAGGACTTCTTCCGCCCGGGCCTGCTGGAGAAGCTGGTGACCTGGGACGAGGGCAGCTACTTCCACCAGGGCAAGCTGGACCGGCTGCGCCAGTCGCTGGTCAAGCTCGACTACTTCAGCGCGATCGACATCCAGCCGCGGCCGCAGGACGCCGACGACGATTTCCGCGTGCCGGTCGACGTCAACCTGGTCCTGGCCAATCGCACGGTCTACACCGCCGGCCTCAGCTACGGCAGCGAGAGCGGCATGGGCGTGCGCTTCGGCATGGAACGCCGCTACGTCAACGACCGCGGCCACAAGCTGGTCACCGACCTGGACTACGCGCAGAAGCGCAAGAACCTGCTGGTCCAGTACCGGATCCCGGCCTTCGCCTGGCTCGATGGCTGGTACACCGGCGCGTTCAGCGCCTACGACGAGCAGACCGACTACATCGACCTGCGCAACGTGCGGCTGCTGGCCAGCCGCAGCGGCGAGCTCACCGAGCGCTGGACGGCGGTGGGTTCGATCATCGCCCTGCGCGAGCGCTGGAGCTACGACATGGACGTGGACACCGGCCAGCGGCTGTACACGTACTCGACCCTGTTCTACCCGGAAGTGACCGGCAACTACATCGGCGTGGACAACCGCCTGTTCCCGCGCCACGGCCTGAGCCTGGGCCTGGCCCTGCGCGGCGGCGCCGAGGGCGTGGGTTCGGACACCAGCTTCGTCCAGGGCTGGGGCAGCGCGACCTGGTTCCAGGGGGTGGGCGAGGCCGACCGCCTGATCCTGCGCGGCGAGGCCGGCGCGACCTGGACCAGCGACCTGATCGCGATGCCGCCGAGCCTGCGCTTCTTCGCCGGCGGCGACCGCAGCATCCGCGGCTACGCCTGGCGCGAGGTCGGCCCGCGCACGCCGCCGCCGGACAACTTCGCCCTCGGCGGCCGCTACGTGCTGACCGGCTCGGTCGAGTACGAGCACTACTTCAACGCCGGGCCGTGGGGCATGGCCGCCTTCGTCGACGGCGGCGACGCCTTCGACGACGACTTCGACCTGCACCTGGGCGTGGGCATCGGCGCGCGCTGGCGTTCGCCGATCGGCGGCGTGCGGATCGACATCGCCCGTGGCCTGAACGATCCCGACTCCGGCTTCCAGATCTACCTGAGCCTGGGGGCGAACCTGTGAGCACGCCCGCCCCGCCGCCGCCGGCCCCGCGGCCGCGCTTCTACCGGCGGCGGCGCTTCTGGGCCTGGTCCGGCCTGGGCGTGCTGGCGCTGGTCGTCGGCGCGCTGGTGCTGCTGTACTGGCTGCTGCAGACCGTGGCCGGGCGCGACGTGCTGCTGGCGCAGATCATCTCGCGGCTGCCGGTGGGCGCGAGCCTGACCTGGGAGAAGGTCGAGGGCCCGATCGCCGGGCCGCTGACGATCCATGGCCTGGACTTCCGCTACGACGACTACCGCTTCACCGCGCGGCGCGCGTACCTGGATCCGGACATCCGGCCGCTGCTGGGCCGGCGCCTGCGCCTGGACGCGCTCGAGATCGAAGGCGCCACCCTCAGCCTGGTGCCCAGCGACGAGCCGTTCGAGCTGCCGCGCTGGCCCGGATCGCTGCCGCCGGTGGAGATGCCGCTCGCGATCCAGGCCGACCACATCGTCATCGACGGCTTCACCATCAACTCCGGCGGCGAGCACGTGATCGACATCCGCCACCTGCGCGGCGGCATCGACATTGCCAACGGCTCGCTGCACGCCGAGCACCTGCAGATCGACAGCGACCGCGGCCTGTTCGGGGTCCACGGCAGCTACGAACCGGTGCGCGACTACCGCAGCGACATCCTGGTGACCGCGGTGCTGCCGGCGCCGCGCGGGCGCAACCCGGCGCGCCTGGGACTGATCGCGCGCGGCGACCTGTCGAAGATGGAAGTGGGCATCGGCGGCCGCGCACCCGATCCATTGCGCGCCACCCTGACCCTGGGCGGCGATGCCGACGCGCCGACCTGGCGCCTGGTCGCGCGCAGCGAGGGCCTGGATCCGGCGCTGCTCACCGGCGGCGAGCCCGCGCCCGAGCCGATCCGCTTCGACCTGCAGGCCAGCGGCACCGGTGGCAACGCCGACCTTTCCGGCCAGATCGGCCAGGGCGCGCGGCAGCTGACCATCGCCCCGTCGAACCTGCACCTGGAAGACCAGGTGCTGACCGTCGCACCGCTGGCGCTGGAACTGCAGGGTGGCCAGGTCGTGCTCAAGGGACGCGCCGACTTCACCGACCCGGAGGACGGCCGCTTCCGTTTCTCGCTGGCCGCGCGCGACCTGACGTTCGAGGCCGAGGATCCGGCAACGCCGGCCATCGGCGTCGATGCCGCGCTGGGCCTGGCCGGCTCGATCAACCAGTGGGCCGTCTACGGCGATGCGGTCCTGCGCCGCGGCGGCGAGCAGGCCGACCTGGTCCTGGACGTGCGTGGCGACCGGTCGCGCGCGACGATCCACTCGCTGCAGGCGACCATGCCCACCGGCACGCTGCAGGCCAGCGGCGAGGCCGGCTGGGATCCGGTGCTGGACTGGGACCTGGCGCTGGTGCTGGACGGGTTCGACCCGGGCTACTTCGCGCCCGGCTGGGACGGAAACATCCATGGCCGCATCGCCACCACCGGCCGTGCCCGCGACGGTGGCGGCTTCGACGCGCAGGCCGTCGTGCAGTCACTGGGCGGCCAGCTGCGCGGGCGCGCGCTGTCGGGCAACGGCCGCTTCGTGCTGCGCGGCGACGAAGGCCAGGGCGAACTCGCGCTGGCCCTGGGCAACAGCCGGGTGCGCGCCGACGGCCGCGTCGGCAGCCGCATCGACGTCACCGCCGAGCTGCAGCCGCTGCACCTGGACGACCTGCTGCCCACGGCCGCCGGCATCGTCGAAGGCTCGCTGCGGTTGACCGGCACCCGCCAGGCGCCGAACCTGCAGGCCAACCTGACCGGCCGCGGCCTGTACTGGGACGAGCGCAGCGCCAATGCGGTCGACCTGAGCGGATACCTGCCCTGGCGCGGCGGCGACGGCAACCTCACCCTGCAGGCCAGAGAACTGCAGGTGGGCATCCCGCTGCGGCAGCTGACCGTGCACGCGCAGGGCGCGGTGGAGAACCTGCGGCTGCAGCTGCAGGCCGACAGCCCCGACATGGCCGGCCTGTCCTTCGCCGGCCAGGTGCAGCGCCGCGGCGCCGGCTGGCAAGGTTCGCTGGACCAGCTGCGGATCGAACCGGCGCTCGGCAACGCCTGGTCGCTGCAGGCGCCGGCCGCGTTCACCGTCGCCGGCCAGCGCTGGCAACTGCAGCCGGCCTGCCTGGGGGTCAGCGGCGGCAACGGCGACGCGCAGCTGTGCGCGCATGCGGACTGGCCGCGGGAAGGCCTGGTCGTGACCAGCGAACGCCTGCCGCTGACCCTGCTCGCCCCCTGGCTGCCGCAGCAAGGCGGCCGTGCGCTGGTCCTGCGCGGCGACCTGACCCTCGACGCGCGGATCCGCCCGCAGGGCAACCGCTGGACCGGCGGCATCCACCTGGCCTCGCTGGAAGGCGGCCTGCGCCTGGGCAACAACGCACGCCGCGAGATCGCCCGCTACGACCATTTCAGCTTCGACCTGACCTTCGATCCGCAGACGATCCAGGGCCGGCTCGGCACCGGCTTCCAGGGCAACGGCTACATCGACGCCACCTTCGCCACCGGCTGGGAGCCGTATTCGCCGCTGACCGGCGAGCTGTACACCCACATCTCGCAGCTGTTCTGGCTGGAGCTGTTCTCGCCGGACCTGGTGCGCCCGCGCGGGATCATCCGCGGCCACATGAGCCTGCGCGGCACCCGCGGCGAACCGCTGATGGCCGGCCAGCTGCTGCTGGAGGACTTCCAGGGCGAACTGCCCGCGCTGGGCCTGAGCCTGACCGACGGCCAGGGCAGCCTGGACGCGCAGCCGGACGGTTCGGCGCGGCTGTCGGCCTCGGTCAGTTCCGGCGGCGGCAAGCTGATGGTGGACGGCAGCCTGTCCTGGTTCGGTCAGGCCACGCCGCTGCAGCTGCACATCCACGGCCAGGACGTGCTGGTCGCCGACACGCCCATGCTGCGGGCCACGGCCAACCCGGACGTGGAGTTCAGCATGGACGGCCCGACCATGGTCCTGCGCGGCCAGGTCGAGGTGACCGATGCCACCGTGCACCTGGAACGCTTCGAACAGGGCGTGTCGGTATCCGAGGACGTGGTGGTGGTCGACCCGATCGACCCGGAGGAGCGGCGCGGCACGCCGCTGGACATGGACCTGGCGCTGATCCTGGCCAACGACGTCACAATCACCGGCTATGGCCTGCAGGGCACCATGAACGGGCGGCTGCAGGTGCGTGCCCGCCCGGGCCATGAAATGGTCGCCACCGGCGCGCTGGAAGTCGGCGGCCGCTACCGCGCCTACGGCCAGGACCTGACCATCACCAACGGCCAGCTGACCTGGAGCAACAACCTGATCGCCGATCCGCGCATCAACGTGCGCGCCGAACGCCGGGTGGGCGACGTGGTCGCCGGCATCGACGTGTCCGGCCACGCGATGGCGCCGCAGCTCAACGTCTGGTCCAACCCGGCGATGCCGCAGTCCGAGGCGCTGGCCTACCTGATGCTCGGCCGCAGCCTGGAGGGCGCGACCCGCGACCAGGCCCAGCAGGTCACCGCGACCTCGGCGGCGCTGTCGGCCGGCACCGGGCTGATCGCGGCGCAGCTGGGCACCCGGCTGGGCTTCGACGACGCCGGGGTCATGCACTCGCGCGCGCTGGGCGGCTCGGTGGTGGGCGTGGGCAAGTACCTCTCGCCGCGACTGTACGTCGGCTATGGCGTGTCGATGGTCGGCGCCGGCCAGGTGGTGATCCTGAAGTACCTGCTGCGCAAGGGCTTCGACGTCGAGCTGGAGTCCAGCACGGTCGAGACGCGCACCTCGATCAACTGGCGCACCGAGCGCTGACGCTGCGCGCATGACCTGCGGCGGTTGTCCGCGCCGCGTGCCGCCGCTAACGTTTCCGGTCCGCTTATCGAGAATGTGACCCGCCGATGACGAACAACATGCCGGCCGCCCCGCGGCGCCGACGCCACCCGGCCCGCGCCCTGCTGGCCTGCCTGGCCACCCTGTCCGCCGCCGCGCACGCCGACGAGGGCATGTGGATGGCCGCGCAGCTGCCGCAGATCGGTGAACAGCTGCGTCAGGCCGGCTACGCAGGCGACCCCGCCGCGCTGGCCGACCTCACCGCCGCCCCGCTCAACGCGGTGGTGCGCGCTGGCGGCGGCACCGGCGCCTTCGTTTCCGCCGACGGCCTGGTGCTGACCAACCACCACGTCGCCTACGGCGTGATCCAGTACAACAGCACCCCGCAGCGCAACCTGATCGACGACGGCTACATCGCCGCCGACCGCGCCGCCGAACTGCCGGCCAATCCCGATTACCGGGTGCTGGTCACCGTCGGCTTCGACCGGGTCACCGACCAGGTGCTGGGCGCGGCGCGCGGCAAGTCCGGCCGCGCCTACTTCGACGCGGTCGACGCGGCCAGCAAGCGCATCGTGGCCGAGTGCGAACGGGAAACCGGGATCCGCTGCAGCGTGGCCAACATGTACTACGGCACCGACTTCTACCGGATCCGCCAGCTGGAACTGCGCGACCTGCGCCTGGTGTACGCGCCGCCGCGCGCGATCGGCAACTTCGGCGACGAGACCGACAACTTCATGTGGCCGCGCCACACCGGCGACTTCACCCTGCTGCGCGCCTACGTCGGCCGCGACGGCAAGCCGGCCGCGCATTCGCCGGACAACGTGCCCTACCAGCCGCCCTCGCACCTGCGCATCGCCCACGACGGGCCGCGCGAGGGCGACTTCGCCATGCTCGCCGGCTACCCGGGCATCACCTACCGCCACCGCACCGCCGCCGAGTTCGCCGAGCAGGTGGAGTGGACGCTGCCGGCGCGGGTGGCGGTGTTCGACCAGCTGCTGGCGGCGATCGAGCGCGGCGGCGCCGGCAACGCCGAGGCCGCGACCCGCTACGCCTCGCAGGTGCAGTCGCTGAAGAACAACCGCAAGCGCGCCGCCGGCGAGCTGGACGGTCTGCTGCGCAGCGACGCGGTTCGCCAGCGCGCGCAGGACGAGCGCGGCATGCTCGCCGCCACCGGCCGCGGCGACCGCCGCGACATCGACGCGCTGGCCGGGGTGCTGGCCCAGGCCTCGGCGGTACGCGAACGCGAACTGCTGCTGGGCCTGCTCGGCAGCCAGACCCAGCTGATGCGCTCGGCCCTGCTGCTGGAACGGCTGCGCCTGGAATCGGCCCGGCCCGACGCCGAGCGCGAGAGCGGCTACCAGGCCCGCGACCTGGCCCTGATCGAGGGCACCCTGAAGCAGGTCCAGCGCCGCTACGACCCGGCCGTGGAAAAGGCGCTGCTCGCCGAACTGCTCGGCCGCTACCAGCGCCTGCCCGACGCGCAGCGCCTGCCCGAGTTCGACGCGGCCTTCGGCCGCACCCCGGACGCGCTGGCCACGGCGCTGGATGCGCTGTACGCCGGCACCGCGCTGGGCGACGAACCGGTGCGGCTGGCGGCGTTCGCGGCAGCGCGCGAGGGCCGCGCGCTGCCGGCCGACCCGCTGCTGGAACTAGCAGCGCGGCTCATCCCGGCACAGCTGCGCCTGGAGCAGGAGCGCAAGACCCGCGACGGCGAACTGCTGCGCCTGCGCCCGGCCTACATGCGCGCGCTGGTCGCCTGGCGCGAGCAGCAGGGAGGCGCGGTGTACCCGGACGCCAACGGCACCCTGCGGGTCAGCTACGGCCGTCTGGAACGCCTGCAGCCGCGCGACGCGGTGACCTACGCCCCGGTGACCACGGTGGCCGGGATCGCCGAGAAGCACACCGGCCAGGTCCCGTTCGACGCGCCGCAGCCGCTGCTGGACGCGATCGCCCGCGGCGACTTCGGCGCCACCGCCGACCCGGCGCTGGGCACGCAGACGGTCAACTTCCTCACCAACCTGGACACCACCGGCGGCAACTCCGGCTCGCCGGTGCTCAACGCCCGCGGCGAGCTGATCGGCCTGAACTTCGACAGCAACTGGGAGGCGGTCAGCGCCAGCTGGTGGTTCGACCCGCGCTACAAGCGCGCGATCCACGTCGACATGCGCTACATGCGCTGGCTGATGGAGCAGGTGTATCCGGCGCCGCACGTGCTGCGCGAGATGGGGCTGTAGCCCGGTCCAGAGGCCAGTCTCCAGACATGCTCATCCGCGACTTCACGCCAGCAGACCAAGCGGAACTTCGACATGTGTTCATGTCGTCCGTCCATGAACTTGCGCGCAACTTCTATACGAGGGATCAACTCGATGCGTGGGCTCCGCATGCCCATGACGAGCAGCAATGGGCAGACAGGATCTCCGCCTTGTGCCCGTTCGTTGCGGTAGTCGATGACCAGCTGGCCGGATATGCCGACCTTCAAGCGTCCGGCCATATCGACCACTTCTTCGTGGCGGCGCGATTCTCCGGACGTGGCATTGGCTCCGCACTCATGGAGCACATCCACCAGGCAGCCACCCGGCGTGGCATTCCGGAGTTGTCCGCCTGCGTGAGCCTCGCAGCGGAATCGTTCTTTTCCAGGCATGGGTTTTCGGTCGCGCGGCGCCAGTCGGCAATCGTCAACGGGATATCGCTGGACAACGCCCTGATGACCAAGCGGCTGCTGTCCGGCAGTTCCTTCGGGCCGGCTTGACCCGGACGACCGCCTCCGGCCGCCGGCTTGGCCGGCCCGGGTACTTGTCCTGCGGCCGGACCGCCGCAGATATCTTCCCTTGTCAACGGCTTACATACGCGCGGCGCGGTTGCCACAATCGGGTTCCGCTTTTCCAACGCAGAATCCGCAGTCCATGACCGAAATCTCCGCCGCGCTCGCGCGCAAGATCGCCCAGACCATCGCCGAGGAGATCGGCGCGCAGGCCGCGCAGGTGCACGCCGCCGTCGGCCTGCTCGACGAGGGCGCGACCGTGCCGTTCATCGCCCGCTACCGCAAGGAGGTCACCGGCGGCCTGGACGACACCCAGCTGCGCAACCTGGAGGTGCGCCTGGGCTACCTGCGCGAGATGGAGGAACGCCGCGCCGCGATCCTGGCCAGCATCGACGAGCAGGGCAAGCTGAGCGACGAGCTGCGCGCCGAGATCGAGGCCGCCGACAGCAAGTCGCGGCTGGAAGACCTGTACCTGCCGTACAAGCCCAAGCGCCGCACCCGCGCGCAGATCGCGCGCGAGGCCGGGCTGGAGCCGCTGGCCGACGGCCTGCTCGCCGATCCTACGCGCGTACCGGAAGAGTTCGCCGCCGCGTTCGTCGACGCCGACAAGGGCGTGGCCGACGCCAAGGCCGCGCTGGAAGGCGCGCGCGCGATCCTGATCGAGCGCTGGGGCGAGGACGCGGCGCTGCTGGGCGAACTGCGCGCGTGGCTCGACGCCAATGGCGTGATCCGCGCCAAGGTGGTGGAAGGCAAGCAGGCGGCGGGCGAGAAGTTCCGCGACTACTTCGACCACGCCGAGCCGCTGGCGAAGATCCCCTCGCACCGGCTGCTGGCGCTGTTCCGCGGCCGCCGCGAGGAGTTCCTGCAGCTGGAACTGGATCCGGGCAGCGACGCCGAAGCCGGCAATGCCTATGCCGAGGGCCGCATCGCCCTGCAGGCCGGGATCGCCGACCGCGGCCGCGCGGCCGACGCCTGGCTGCGCAACGCCTGCCGCCTGGCCTGGCGCGCCAAGATCCACCTGCACCTGCTGCTGGACCTGTTCAACCAGGCCCGCGAGAAGGCCGAGGCCGAGGCCATCGCCGTGTTCGGCGACAACCTCAAGGACCTGCTGCTGGCCGCGCCGGCCGGGCCGAAAACCGTGCTCGGGCTGGACCCGGGCCTGCGCACCGGAGTGAAGGTCGCGGTGGTCGACGCCACCGGCAAGCTGGTGGCCACCGACACCATCTATCCGCACGAGCCCAGGCGCCAGTGGGACGCCTCGCTGGCCACGCTGCGCAAGCTGTGCGTCGCGCACGGCGTGCAGCTGGTCGCGATCGGCAACGGCACCGCCTCACGCGAGACCGACAAGCTGGCCGGCGACCTGCTCAAGCTCGCGCCCGAACAGAAGATGCAGAAGATCGTGGTCAGCGAGGCCGGCGCCTCGGTGTATTCGGCTTCCGAACTGGCGGCGAAGGAATTCCCCGGCCTGGACGTGTCGCTGCGCGGCGCGGTGTCGATTGCACGACGCCTGCAGGATCCGCTGGCCGAACTGGTCAAGATCGAACCCAAGGCCATTGGCGTGGGCCAGTACCAGCACGACGTGGACCAGTACAAGCTGGCGCGCGCGCTCGACGCGAGGGTCGAGGACTGCGTGAACGCGGTTGGCGTGGACGTGAACACCGCTTCGGCGCCGCTGCTGGCACGCGTGTCCGGCCTGTCCTCCACCGTGGCCGAGAACATCGTTGCCTACCGCGACCAGAACGGCGCCTTCCCTTCGCGCAGGACGCTGCTGAAAGTGCCGCGCCTGGGCGAGAAGACCTTCGAGCAGTGCGCCGGCTTCCTGCGCATCGCCGACGGCGAGCAGCCGCTGGACGCGTCCTCGGTGCATCCGGAGGCCTATCCGGTGGTCGAACGCATCCTCGCCGGCAGCGGCAAGCAGGTGAAGCAGATCATCGGCGACGGCGCGTTCCTGCGTTCGCTCAGGGCCGAGCAGTTCACCGACGAGCGCTTCGGCCTGCCGACCGTGCGCGACATCCTCAAGGAGCTGGAGAAGCCCGGCCGCGACCCGCGCCCGGAGTTCAAGGCGGCGAGGTTCGCCGACGGCGTGGAAGACATCAAGGACCTGCGCCCGGGCATGGTGCTGGAGGGCGTGGTCAGCAATGTGGCTGCGTTCGGCGCGTTCGTCGACATCGGCGTGCACCAGGACGGGCTGGTCCACATCTCGGCGCTGTCGGACAAGTTCGTGAAGGATCCGCGCGAGGTGGTGAAGGCCGGCGACATCGTCAAGGTCAAGGTGCTGGAGGTGGACGTGGCGCGCAAGCGCATCGCCCTGACCCGGCGCCTGGACGACGAACCGGGCCAGGCGAACCCGCGGGCGGGCGAGCGCGATGCGGGCCGCCGCGACGGCGGACGACCCGGCGGCGGCGCGACGCGCGACGCGCGCGGCAACGACCGCAACCGCGGCGGTGCCCGCCCGCAGGTGCAGGCCGCGCCGTTCAACAGCGCCATGGCCGACGCGCTCAAGGGGCTGCGCCGCCCATAACCGCCATTCCAGCGGTTTCGGGCGTGTTGCGAGGAGAAGCCAAGTCGCTGGGTCCCCGCCTGCGCGGGGACGACGGTGTTCTCACTTGCGCCGAGATGCCTGGCTTTCTCGCCTGCCAGGGATGATGGTCTTGGAGCAGGGCGCGATCGCTAAGCCAGCCGTCGTCCCCGCGCAGGCGGGGACCCAGCGACTTGCGGACGGGCGGCAGGCAGTCGGTGGCCGTGCTCAAATCCGGCTTCTGTCCCCGATCCCGAGGCTTCCCGCATGAAGACCCTTGATCCCCTCGCCGCCCGCGCCCTGCTCGACGACGGCGCCCTGCTGGTGGACATCCGCGACGCCGACGAACATGCGCGCGAACGCATCCCCGGCGCCTGCTGCATCCCGCTGCCGCACCTGGCGTCCTCGCCGCGGCTGCGCGAAGCCGTCGGAGTGGTGCTGTTCCACTGCCGCTCCGGCATGCGTACCCGTGCCAATGCCGCCGCGCTGGAGGCGGCCGCCGGCGGATGCACCGCGTATCTGGTCGAAGGCGGGATCGAGGCCTGGAAGCAGGCAGGCCTGCCGGTGGCGCGCGACGCGCATGCACCGCTGGAACTCATGCGCCAGGTGCAGATCGTGGTGGGCGGCCTGGTGCTGCTCGGCACCGTGCTGGCGGCGACGGTCTCGCCGTGGTTCCTGCTGCTGACCGGCTTCCTCGGCGGCGGCCTGCTGTTCGCCGGACTGTCCGGCTTCTGCGGCATGGCCCTGCTGCTGGCACGCATGCCGTGGAACCGGGCGATGCGCGGCTAGCGCGGCCTCACTCGGCCCATTCGCGGTCGGTGGTGAAGGCGATGGTCAGCCAGCGGTCCGGCGAATCGCCGCCGATCGCCTCGCCGATCTCGTCGCGCAGAGCGTCCCATTGCTCCAGCGTGCGCGCCGGCCAGCCCGCCGGCGCGATGAAGTACAGCTCGATCTGGCGGCCGCGCCCGACCTTGGCCACGTAGGCGCGATAGCCGAGGAAGCCGTGGCGCTCCACGGTCCGCTGCGCGACCTCGTCCACGTGCCGCTTCAGTTCCGCGGGCGTGACCAGCAGGATCTCCTGCAGCGCCTGCCGCACCGCGCCCAGCGGGGTCGGGAACACCACCAGGCACACCAGCGCCAGCACCGCCGGGTCGATGTACGGCGACATCCATTCCAGCGACGTGCCCTGGATCGCCAGGCCGAGGACGAAGGCCACCAGCAGCGCGGCGGTGATCGCCGCCGACATCATCCAGCCACGGACGTCCATCGCCACCAGGTCCGAGCGCAGGCGGCGGTTGGCGCGCCGGCCGTACCCGGCCATGACCAGGCTGATCAGCACGGTGACCACCGCATAGACGATGGCCTGGCCGAACTGCAGCGGCCGGCCGCCGCTCATGAAGCTGCCGACCGCATTGATGAAGGCGTAGACTGCCGCGCCGGACAGCAGCAGGCCGGTGGCGCCCAGCACCATCGGCTCCAGGTGCCAGAAGCCCATGGTGAATTTCTCCACCAGCCGCCGGTTCTGCGCGCCGGTCGCGTTGTAGCCGGCGATCAGGTTGGCCACCAGCAACGCGACCATGCTGGTGGCGCCGTCGGCCAGCGAGTAGATGCCGTCGAAGACGATCGCGTAGGAACCGGAGAGCAGGCCGAAGACGATGCCCAGCGCAGCCACCACCGCGGTGGCGGCGATCGACACGCGCAGCACCCCCGGCTCGGTGGGGGCGTGCCGCGGCCGCTTCCCCGGATCGTCCGGTGCGTGGCCCGGTTCGCTCATGGGCCTAGGGTGCACGAGCGGCCCGGAGCCCGCCACCACCGCCGGAGCGGCGGCGGGCAGCAAGCGACTCTTTCGGACGCGGACCGCGAGAGAGGTTTTCCGCTCAGGCCACCCGGCTGCGACGCAGGCGTTCCAGGTGCACCAGCAGCAGCGAGATCGCCGCCGGAGTCATGCCGGGGATGCGCTGGGCCTGGCCGATGGTCTGCGGGCGTACCCGCTCGAGCTTCTGCTGCACTTCGGCCGACAGTCCGCGCACGGCGGCGTAGTCGAACGCCGCCGGGATCGCGGTGTCCTCCTGCCGTTGCTGGCGCGCGATCTCCTCGCGCTGGCGGTCCAGGTAGCCGGCGTACTTGACCCCGATCTCGACCTGTTCGGCCACCTGCGCGTCGTCCACGCCCGGGCCCAGCGACGGCACCCGCATCAGCGCGGCGTAGCCCAGTTCCGGACGCTTGATCAGGTCCAGCGCGCTGGTCTCGCGGCTCACCGCCACGCCCAGCGCCGCCTCGACCTCGCGGCCCAGCGCGTTGGCCGGCGTCGCCCACAGTGCGCGCAGGCGCTGCGTCTCGCGCTCGATCGCCTCGCGCTTGGCGGCGAAGCGCGCCCAGCGCGCGTCGTCGACCACGCCCAGTTCGCGGCCCTTGGCGGTCAGGCGCAGGTCGGCGTTGTCCTCGCGCAGCTGCAGCCGGTATTCGGCGCGGCTGGTGAACATGCGGTACGGCTCGGTGGTGCCGTGGGTGATCAGGTCGTCGACCAGCACGCCCAGGTAGGCCTCGTCGCGGCGCGGCGACCAGCCGTCGCGGCCCTGCACGAAGCGCGTGGCGTTGAGCCCGGCCAGCAGGCCCTGCGCGGCGGCCTCCTCGTAGCCGGTGGTGCCGTTGATCTGGCCGGCGAAGAACAGGCCCGACACCAGCTTGGTCTCCAGCGTGGCCTTCAGCCCGCGCGGATCGAAGAAGTCGTACTCGATGGCGTAGCCGGGCCGGGTGATGTGCGCCTGTTCGAAGCCGCGGATCGAGCGCACCAGCTCCAGCTGCACGTCGAACGGCAGCGAGGTGGAGATGCCGTTGGGGTAGATCTCGACCACGTCCAGCCCTTCGGGCTCGACGAAGATCTGGTGGCTGGCCTTCTCGGCGAAGCGCACCACCTTGTCCTCGATCGAGGGGCAGTAGCGCGGGCCGATGCCCTCGATCTGGCCGGTGTACAGCGGCGAGCGGTCCAGCGCGGCGCGGATGATTTCGTGGGTGCGCTCGCTGGTATGGGTGATCCAGCACGGCACCTGGCGCGGATGCTCGCGCACGTCGCCCAGGAACGACATCACCGGCAGCGGGTCGTCGCCCGGCTGCTGCTCCATCACCGAGTAGTCCAGGGTGCGTCCGTCGATCCGCGGCGGCGTGCCGGTCTTGAGCCGGTCGATCGCGAACGGGCGCTCGCGCAGGCGCGCGGCCAGGGTGGCGGCCGGCGGGTCGCCCATGCGCCCGGCGGTGTACTGGGTCTCGCCGATGTGGATCTTGCCAGCCAGGAAGGTCCCGGCGGTCAGCACCACGGCGGGCGCCTCGAAGCGCAGGCCGGTGCTGGTGAGGGCGCCGCGCACCCGGTCACCGTCGATGAGCAGGTCGTCCACCGCCGCCTGGAACACGGTCAGGTTCGGCTGGTTCTCGACGATGCGGCGGATCGCGCCGCGGTACAGCGCACGGTCGGCCTGGCAGCGGGTGGCGCGCACCGCCGGGCCCTTGCTGGCGTTGAGCGTGCGCCACTGGATGCCGGCCAGGTCGGCCGCGTGCGCCATCGCCCCGCCCAGCGCGTCGATCTCCTTGACCAGGTGGCCCTTGCCGATGCCGCCGATGGCCGGGTTGCAGCTCATCGCGCCCACGGTCTCGATGTTGTGGGTGAGCAGCAGCGTGCGCGCGCCGGCGCGCGCCGACGCCAGCGCGGCCTCGGTGCCGGCGTGGCCGCCGCCGATCACGATCACGTCATAGCGGTGGAAGGACTGGGTCATGGCATCAGGGTCGCGCCGGCCGGGCCGGCGGCTGCAGGGGTGGCGATTCTACCGCCGCCCTGCCGGGCGGTCGGCCAGAAGTTGGCACGCTTCCTGCGGTAACCATCACGTGCACCCACCGCGGCAATGCGTCGGGGGCGCGGGCTGGAATTGGAACAGGGGCCAGCCACGCGCGTGGTGGGGAAGCCGAGGGGCCGGCAGTCGGGGGACTGCCGGCCCCATTTTTTTGCCCGTCGTCCGCCCATCCGTGACGCCGGTCGCACAAACAGGCAGCCCGGCCAAAGGCCGGGCTGCGCTATGGGCGTCGACGTCCGACAGGGCCGGAACAGGGGGGATCCAGATTTCCCTGCCGGACATCGACATGGACTGCGCCGTGCGGGTCAGAACCTGACGCGGCCGGTCACGTGCCGCGCTAGCTTGCGACCAGAAACTGGCCAACGCAAGCGATTTTTCAAGGCTCGAACGTGTCGCGCGTCGCACTCTGGTCCGGGCCGCTGCGGCGCGATTCGGAGACGCGCGGCGCACTACTGCTGCGCTGCGTGCGCTCGGCGCGCGGCGCCATGCCGCTGCTGCGCGTGCCGCCGGCATCATCACCGCCCATCGCGCGAACGCCAGGGCCGCGATACCCGGCAGCGGGCGCCGGTCGTGCACCGCCGCTCCATGTCCCGGGCTCGGCCGCGGGAACCGGGCCAACAGCGGTATCACCGATACCCATCGCACCCGGTCCTGGCTGGCGACGCCGCGGCGGGCCGCCGTCCTCGCCATTGCCCCGACGCAGGCGCTCCATGTCGCGCCAGGGCCCGCGGTTCAGCGGCGGCGGATTGCCGTCGGCGACCGGCGGCGGCCGGTCCGGGCGGCCGTCGTGGCCTGGGCGGCCGTCGTGGTCCGGACGGCCATCGTGACCCGGTCGTGGGCCCGGGTACGGGTAGTGGTGCGGCGGCCGCTGGTGGTAGTAGGGCGGACGGTAGATGCCGCCCGGATAGGCGTAATAGCTGTACGGGTAGCCGTAGCGCAGGCCGAACGACCAGCCCGGGTTGTAGCGGTAGCTGTGGTACGGCGAGCCGTAGCCGTACACGCCATAGCCGTAGTTGGAGTAGCCGTAGGTGGAATAGGCGGTCCGGCTCGAGGAACCGGTGTAGTAGCCGCCGCCGTCGCCCACGTACCCGTAGGTGGTGCAGCCACCGAGCGCCAGCGCCAGCGCCAGCCCGGTGAACAGTCGCAGTTTCATGGGCGTTCCCCCGTAGCGTGTGGGCCCAGCTTCAGGGCCGGGCTTTGAATCCGTGCTTAATCCAGCCGGCGCCTGCCTGTACCGCTCAGCCCCGGGACAGCAGCGTAACGGCTACGCGAGGCCGCAGGCGCAATACGTTAACCTTTGCCGCATGACCGACCATCCCGCCGCCGACGACGTCCTCGCCGCCGCCGCCCGGATCGCCGGCCACGCCGACCTGACCCCGGTGCTGCGCTCGCGCACGCTCGACGCGATCGCCGGCTGCCGGCTGCACTTCAAGGCCGAGCACCTGCAGCGCGGCGGCGCGTTCAAGTTCCGCGGCGCCTGCAACGCGGTGTGGTCGCTGCCGGACGAGGTGGCCGCGCGCGGCGTGGTGACCCATTCCTCCGGCAACCACGGCGCGGCCCTGGCGCTGGCCGCGCGCAGCCGCGGCATTCCCTGCCACGTGGTCGTGCCCGAGGGCGCGGTGGCGGCCAAGCTGGCCAACATCCAGCGCCACGGCGCCACCCTGTGGCGCTGCGAGGCCACCCAGGCCGCGCGCGAGGCGACCTGCGCGCAGGTGCAGGACGCCACCGGCGCGCACCTGGTCCACCCCTATGCCGACGCCCGGGTCATCGCCGGGCAGGGCACGGCCACCCTCGAACTGGTCGGCCAGGCCGGCGTGCCCGACGTCATGGTGGTCCCGGTCGGCGGCGGCGGGCTGGCCGCGGGCACCGCGCTGGCCCTGGCGGCGGTCGCGCCCGGTTGCCGGCTGGTCCTGGCCGAGCCGGCCGGCGCCGACGACACCGCCCGCTCGCTGGCCGCCGGCGAACGCCGGATCGACTTCGTCCCCGACACCGTCTGCGACGGCCTGCGCGGCGCGCTGGGCGCACCGAACTTCGCCCTGCTGCGCGCCTGGGGTGCGGAGGTCGTCGTGGTCGACGACGCGGCCACCGTCGCGGCGATGCGGCTGGCCTGGCAGGTGCTCAAGCAGGTGATCGAGCCGTCCTCGGCGATCGCGCTGGCGGCGGTGCTGGCGCAGCCGGAGCGCTTCGCAGGCCGGGACGTGGGCGTGGTCCTGTCCGGCGGCAACGTCGAGCTGGAGGCATTGCCGTGGCACGCCTGAGCCGGGCCGCCAGCAAGCGGCGCGGCTGGGCCGGCTGGCTGTGGCGCCTGGCATTGCTGGTGCTGGTCTGGCTGGCCGGAGTGGCGGCGTGGATCGTCTGGGTCGGCCAGCGCGACCAGGCCGCGCCGGCCGACGCGATCATCGTGTTGGGCGCCGCCGCGTACCACAAGAACCCGTCGCCCGTGTTCCGCGAGCGGATCCGCCACGGCCTGGACCTGTACCGGCGCGGCTACGCGCCGGTGATCGTGTTCACCGGCGGCTATGGCGCCGGCGCGCCCTTCGCCGAATCGCAGGTGGCGCGCCGCTATGCCCTGCAGCAGGGCATTCCCGAGTCGGCGATCCTGATCGAGTCGGCCTCGCGCAACACCCGCGAGAACCTGGTCCAGGCGCGCCGGGTGATGCAGCAACACGACCTGCGGCGGGCGATCGTGGTCAGCGACCCGCTGCACATGTCCCGTGCGCTAAGGCTTTCCCGCGAAGTGGGCATCGACGCGGTCGGCTCGCCCACGCCCAGCACCCGCTTCCGCACGGTGCAGACCCAGTGGCGCTTCCTGCTGCAGGAAGTGTATTTCTTCCACCGGGATCTGGTGACGTCGGCCTGACGTTCGTACGAACCTGTCGTCCCGGCGAAAGCCGGGACCCAGCGTCTTACACCAAGTTCGACCCCGCTGCAGAGCCGAAGCCACTGGATCCCGGCTTTCGCCGGGACGACGGGAGAGGGTGCGGGCGTATGATGGCCGCTCCACAGCGCAGGCCGTTCCCATGAGGATCGATGGCACCCGCCGCCAGGACCGCGCGATCGAACTGGTGCTGGCCTATTACGCCGCGTTCAACCGCGGCGACCGCGACGGCATGCTCGCGCTGTTGGGCGACGACGTGGTCCACGACCTCAACCAGGGCGCGCGCGAGACCGGCAAGGACGCATTCGCCGCGTTCCTGCGGCGCATGGACACCAGCTACCGCGAGCAGCTGCGCGACATCGTGGTGCTGGCCTCGCAGGACGGCGACCGCGCCGCGGCCGAGTACCTGGTCCACGGCGAATACCTGCACGACGACGAAGGCCTGCCGCCGGCGCACGGGCAGAAGTACGTATTGCCGGGCGGCGCATTCTTCGACATCCGCGACGACCTCATCGTGCGGGTGAGCAACTACTACAACCTGCGAGACTGGATCGGCCAGATATCGGGCTGAGGCGGCGGCCAAAAAGGGGTCAGGTTCATTTTCCCCAGGAAAATGAACCTGACCCCTTTTTGGCGGCGGCGGGGTGGCCTGGGCGAGCCCGGCTGCTACGGGGAGCGGCGGCGGATCGGGATCTGCGACAGCGGCACTGCCGCGATCTCGTGGCCGTCCTCGCGGATCGGCGCGCCGGGCGCCGGTGCCCAGGCCTGCGCATAGATCACTTCCCAGCTGCTGGGCA
The DNA here is from genome assembly GCF_000972865.1 of Pseudoxanthomonas suwonensis. Taxonomy (NCBI): domain Bacteria; kingdom Pseudomonadati; phylum Pseudomonadota; class Gammaproteobacteria; order Lysobacterales; family Lysobacteraceae; genus Pseudoxanthomonas; species Pseudoxanthomonas suwonensis. Next base: position 2,073,856 of record NZ_CP011144.1, on the reverse strand, counting down.
GGCGGCCGCTGGCGTCGCGCAGCGGCTCGTAGGCCTCGGCCGCGGCGGCGAAGCGCGCGCGCCCGGTCAGGCTGCGCCGGCGCGTGGCCAGTGCGTTGGTCGCGCCGATCGCGCGCAGTTCGCGCATCAGCGCCGGCAGGTCCGGGTAGGTCAGGGTGAACTGGTCGCGGTCCAGCACCGGGTCGCGGAAGCCGGCCGCCACCAGCGCGTCGCCGAACTGCGCGATCGAGGCGAACGGGCTGACGTGCGGCGCGGCATCGGCCTGGGCGAACGCGGCGCGCAGCTCGCCCAGGGTTTCCGGGCCGAAACTCGAGCACAGCAGCAGGCCGCCGGGTCGCAGCACGCGGCGGAAACCGGCGAACACCGCCGGCAGGTCCTCCACCCACTGCAGGCACAGGTTGCTGAAGACCACGTCCACGCTGCCCTCGGCCAGCGGCAACGCACGCGCGTCGGCGCACACGCGGTGGAACGGCTTCCACCAGCCCGCCTGCTTCTTCGCCTGGCGCAGCATCGGCGACGCCAGGTCCAGCGCCAGCACCTGCGCCTTCGGCCAGCGCTTCTTCATCGCCGCGGCGGCGTGGCCGGTGCCGCTGCCGACGTCGAGCACCACCAACGGCGCGCGGTCGTCCAGATAGTCCAGCGACTCCAGCAGGCGCGTGCGCACCTCGGCCTGCAGCGCGGCCGCGGCGTCGTAGCCGGCGGCCGCGCGCGAGAAGGCGCGGCGCACGTGGCGGGGGTCGAACAGTGGATCCATGGGGAGTGCGGCGTGTCGCGGCTTCAGGGCGCGACATTGTCGGCGAAAGCGCCGATCTCCGCCGCCACCGCGTCGGCGTGGCCCAGGAACGGCGCGTGCGCCGCGCCGGCCAGCTCGACGAAGCGCGAACGTGGCGCCAGCGCGGCCGCCTCGGCCATGCCGCGCGGATCCACCAGCCGGTCGCGGCGGCCGCCCAGCCACAGGCTGGGCACGCGCAGGCCGGGCAGGCTGCGGCGCAGGTCGGTGGTCTCGAGCAGGCGCAGGCCGGCCTGCAGCGCGGCCGGGTCAGGTTCGCCGCGCGCGTGCAGCAGCGCGCGCAGGGTTCTCAGTTCGGCGCGGCCGTGCTCGGAGCCGAGCGTGTCCAGGGCGATGAAGCGGTCCAGGGTGCCGGCGTAGTCCTGCGCCAGTTCCTCGCCGAAACGCGAGAACACCACCGGCTCGACCGCGTGCGGCCAGTCCTCCGCGCGCACGAAGCGCGGCGTGGCCGCGACCATCGCCAGCCCGCGCACGGTCGGCAGCGTGGACGCCGCGCGCAGCGCGAACAGGCCGCCCAGCGACCAGCCCAGCCAGATCGCCGGCGGCGTGCGTGCGGCGATCGCGCTGGCCACCACGGCCAGCTCGAGCGCGTCGTCCGGGTCGCGGCTGTGGCCGTGTCCGGGCAGGTCGACCAGGTGCAGGCGGAAGCGCGGCGCCAGGCGCTCGGCCAGCGGCGCGAACGCGCCGCCGTGCAGCGCCCAGCCGTGGATCAGGACCAGGTCCGGGCCGCTGCCCAGGGTTTCGATGTGCATGGCGCATTGTCGCCGACGCGGGTACGGGCCGGAACCGTGTACACCTGCCACGGTATGGGCCGTTGTTGCAGGGCCCATTGATGGGCGATGCGGGTGTCGGAATCGCGAGTGCGTCGCCAAGGGCAGCGGCGTCGGGTCGCCGGCTGAACCCGGCTCCTACAACGGCTGCAGCGCGGCCGCTCTCGTGTAGGAGCTGACTTCAGTCGGCGACACGGGCGTCGGAATCATGGGGACGTCGCCTGAGCCGACGGCGTCGGGTCGCCGGCTGAACCCGGCTCCTACAACGGCTGCGGTGCGGCCGCTCTTCTGTAGGAGCTGACTTCAGTCGGCGACACGGGCGTCGGGAACACGAGGGCGTCGCCTGGGCCGACGGCGTCGCGTCGCCGGCTGAACCCGGCTCCTACAACGGCGGAGCGGCGGCACGGGCGGCGGCGATGCGCGGGCGCAGCGCGTCCCACTCGGCACGGACCATGCCGCGCAGCCAGCCGTCGCTCAGCGCGCGCCACCAGCGCGGGCGCTCGAGCCTGCGCAGGATCGAGGCCACCAGCCAGTCCGGGTCGAAGCCCGCCCATTCCCCGGACACGCCGGCCAAGTTCCGGCGCAGCAGCGGATGCACTTCGTGCAGCAGGATGTATTCGAGCTCGTCCAGCGCATAGGGCGAAGCCGCCAGGGTGCGGACGATGTGCGGATGGAACGCGGCGACCTCGGTGTCCAAGTATAGGTCCGACAGCGCCAGCCAGACCGGGAGCCGCGCCGGCAGGTCGGCCAGCGCCTGGCTCAACACGGCAAGTTCACGCCGCTGCGGTGCGCAGCGCCTGGTCGCGGGCCTCGGCGATCGCGCCGAGCAGGGCGTTGACCTGCTGCGGGGTGTGCAGCGAGGACAGGGTCACGCGCAGCCGCGAACGCCCTTCGGGCACGGTCGGCGGCCGGATCGCGGTGACCAGGAAGCCGCGCCGCTCCAGCGCCGCCGACATCGCCGTGGCGGTGGCCTCGTCGCCGCACATCACTGGCTGGATCGGGGTGGTGGAGGGCATCAGCTCCAGGCCGAAGCGGCCGGCACCGGTGCGGAACTGGCCGACCAGCTCCTGCAGGCGCGTACGCCGCCAGTCGTCGCGCCGCGCCAGGCGGATGGCCGCCAGCGAGGCCGCGGCCAGCGCCGGCGGCAACGCGGTCGTATAGATGTAGGGCCGGGCCACGCCCGCCAGGTGCTCGATCAGGTCGACGTCGCCGGCCACCACCGCGCCGTAGCCGCCCAGGGCCTTGCCCAGCGTGGCCAGCTGCAGCGGCACGTCGGCCACGCCCAGGCCGGCCTCGGCCACGGTGCCGCGGCCCTGCGGGCCGAGCACGCCGATGCCGTGGGCGTCGTCCACGTACAGCAGCGCCTCCTGGGTGCGCGCCACCAGCGACAGCGCGCGCAGCGGCGCGATGTCGCCGTCCATGCTGAACACCCCGTCGGTGGCGAGCATCGCCGCGCCGCCGGGCGCGTTGCGCAGCTGGCGCATCGCCCCTTCCGGGTCCAGGTGCGGGTAGCGGCGCAGGCGCGCGCCGGCCAGGCGGGTGGCGTCGATCAGGCTGGCGTGGTTGAGCCGGTCCTGGACGCAGACGTCCTCGTCCTCCAGCAGCGCCTGCTGCACCGCCAGGTTGGCGGCGAAGCCGCTGCCGAACAGCAGCGCGCGCGGCACGCCGAGCCAGTCGGCCATCTCGCGCTCGAGCTGTTCGTGCATGGCGTGGTGGCCGCAGACCAGATGCGAGGCGGTCGCGCCAGTGCCTTCGCGCGCCACCGCGTCCTGCAGCGCCGCGCCGACCTCGAACTGCGAGGCCAGGCCCAGGTAGTCGTTGCTGCAGAACCCGGTCAGCCACTGCCCGTCCACTTCCAGGCGCACGCCGTCGCGGCGGCCGATCGTGCGGCGCTGGCGCAGGCGGCCCTGCGCGGCACGCAGGCGGCGCTGGGCGAGGATGCGTTCGTGGATGTCGGTCCGTGCCATCGTTTGCCCCTCCCCCCCGGGAGCGCTGCCGTGGTCAGGCCGCGCGTCCGCAGGCGGGCGCCGGCTCGGTGATGTCGGCATGCACGGTAGCGCCAGCGGGCGTCGCGGTTCCGTGATGCGTATCACAGTGATCGAGCGGCATGGGCCTCAGGCCCAGCCGCACGAACAGGGCCTGGTCGCGCTCGACGTCCGGATTGCCGGTGGTCAGCAGCTTTTCGCCGTAGAAGATCGAGTTGGCCCCGGCGGCGAAGCACAGCGCCTGCAACTCGTCGGACATCGCCTCGCGCCCGGCCGACAGGCGCACCATCGAGCGCGGCATGGCGATCCGGGCCACGGCGATCATGCGCACGAACTCGAACGGATCCAGTTCGGCGGTGCCGGCCAGCGGGGTGCCGGCCACCTGCACCAGGCGGTTGATCGGCACCGAGTCCGGGTGCGCGGGCAGGTTGGCCAGGGCCTGCAGCAGGCCGGCGCGCTGTGCGCGGGTCTCGCCCATGCCGACGATGCCGCCGCAGCAGGTCTTCAGCCCGGCCTCGCGCACGTGCTCCAGCGTGTCCAGCCGGTCCTGGTACTGGCGGGTGTGGATGACGTCGCCATAGAACTCCGGGGCGGTGTCCAGATTGTGGTTGTAGTAGTCCAGGCCGGCGTCCTTCAACGCGCCGGCCTGCCCCGGCGAGAGCATGCCCAGGGTGGCGCAGGTCTCCAGGCCCAGCGCCTTCACCCCGGCGATCATCTCGGCGACCTTGGGGATATCGCGGTCCTTGGGGCTGCGCCAGGCCGCGCCCATGCAGAAGCGTGAGGCGCCGGCGGCCTTGGCCTGGCGCGCCTTCTCCAGCACCGCGGCCCCGTCCATCAGCTTGGTCGCGTCCACGCCGGTGTGGTAGCGCTGGGCCTGCGGGCAGTAGCCGCAGTCCTCCGGGCAGCCGCCGGTCTTGACCGAAAGCAGGGTCGAGACCTGGACTTCGGCCGGGTCGAAGTGTTCGCGGTGGACCGAGGCGGCGCGGAACAGCAGCTCGGTCAGCGGCAGGTCGAACAGGGCGAGCAGTTCCTCGCGGCGCCAGTCGTGGCGGAGTTCCGAAGGCATGGCGGGCGGTTTCCTGACGGTAGCGGCGGCGGAAACGGGGGAGTCTGGAAAGCCACTTCCGGCCTGTCAACCCGAAACAGCAATCCATGGTTTACGGCCCGCTACTTCCGGTCCCGATCCGCGTCCTGCGCCCGCTGGCCGGCCTGTTCGACCGGCTGCTGCCGCTGCGTTGCCTGGTCTGCGCCGAGGCCGGCGCCGACGGCCTGGACCTGTGCCGGGACTGCCGCGCGGCGTTGCCGGCCACCGGCCACGCCTGCGCCAGCTGCGCCCTGCCGCTGCCGGCGCCGGGCCGCTGCGGCCACTGCCTGCGCCGGCCGCCGCCGCTGCACATCGCGCGGGCCGCGTTCGTCTACGCCGCACCGCTGGACCGGCTGCTGCCGCGGCACAAGTTCCGCCACGACCTGGCCGCCGGCCGCCTGCTGGCGCGGTTGATGGCCGACGCGTTCGTCGCCTGCGAACGGCCGCAGGCGCTGGTCCCGGTGCCGCTGCACCGCGGCCGCCTGCGCCAGCGCGGCTACGACCAGGCCCTGGAGCTGGCGCGGCCGCTGGCCGCGCGCCTGCGCCTGCCGCTGCGCGCGGACCTGCTGCGACGCGAGCGCGCCACCGCGGCGCAGTCGGAACTGGATGCGGCGGCGCGGCGGCGCAACCTGCGCGGCGCCTTCCGCGTCGCCGACCGGCCGCTGCCGGACCACGTGGCGCTGGTGGACGACGTGATGACCACCGGCGCGACCCTGCATGCCGCCGCCACCGCGCTGCACCGCGCCGGGGTGGCGCGGGTGGACGCCTGGGTCTGCGCACGGGTGCCCTGAGCGGATGCGGGCGGCGTGCGGACGCGGAACCGTCATTTGACAGTCGCCCGCGCACAGGAGTATCGGTGCGCAGGCCGGCGGGCCATCGCGGCTCCCCTCATCGCAGGAGGCAGCATGCAAGCGGGTACAGCGGAAGAAGTACGTCGCAGCTGGTGGGTGTCGGTGGTGTTCGGCCTGATCGGGATCGCCTTCGGCCTGCTGACCCTGGCCAAGCCGTTCCAGGCGCTGGTGGCGATGGCCTGGGCATTCGGCATCCTCGCCCTGGCCGACGGCATCGCCAGCCTGCTGGCGCTGTTCGACAAGCGCGTGGCCATCCCCAAGTCGTGGCTGCTGCTGTATGCGGTGGCGTCCATCGCCTTCGGCGTCATCGCCGTGGCCAACCCGAAGGCCACTGCCGGCATCCTGTTCCTGCTGCTGTCGTTCTGGCTGATCGTCGCCGGCGTGTTCCGCATCGTGTTCGCCATCCGCGTGCGCAAGGAGATCGTCGGCGAGTGGCTGATCGCGCTCAGCGGCGTGCTGGCGATCGTGCTGGGCGTGCTGTTCCTGCGCAATCCGGCGATCGGCCTGTTGACCACCGCCATCTGGATCGGCGCCGGCGCGCTGGCCTATGGCGTGCTGCAGGTATTCGCCGGCTTCCGGTTCCGCAAGCACAAGCCGCTGGAGGCCTGAACACCGCCACGGCGAGGTGTTCCGCCGGCGGCACCGGTCGCCGGCTTTTCCCCTGGCTCCTGGAGGATTCCATGTCGCGTTCCTGGTGGGTATTCCTGCTGTACGGATTGATGGCGATCGTGTTCGGCCTGTTCGCGCTGTTTCAGCCGCAGGCGACGATATGGGTGGTGCTGATGGCCGTGGGCGTGCTGGCCCTGGGCGACGGCGTGGTCAGCCTGCTGAGTGCGTTCCGCAAGGAGGTGGCGCTGCCGACCTGGCTGCTGCTGGTCTACGCGGCGCTGTCGATCGGCTTCGGCCTGCTGCTGCTGTTCCAGACCCAGGCGGTGGCGACGTTCGTGATCTGGCTGCTGGCGGCATGGCTGATCGTGGCCGGCCTCGCGCGCATCGTCTTCGCGGTCCAGATGCGCGAGGTGATCGACGGCAAATGGCTGCTTTGGCTGAGCGGCGCGGTGGCGATCGGCCTGGGCGTGTGGTTCCTGTTCAACACCCGCGTCGGCGGCGTGGCGATCGCCTGGTGGCTGGGCATCGGTGCGCTGCTGTATGGGGTGCTGCAGGTGGCGCTGGCCTTCTACATGCGCAAGCGGGTGGTGCGGGTGGTGGGCTGAGGTCGCGTGGTGATGCCTCGCGCGCGGGCGGGAGCAGTTCCAGCCCGCGCGCGGCCACTGCGAACGATCTGGCATTTCTGTAGGAGCCCACTTCAGTGGGCGACACGGGTGTCGGGAGCATGAGGGCGTCGCCTGGGCCGACGGCGTCGGGTCGCCGGCTGAACCCGGCTCCTACAACAGCCACGGCGCGGCCGCCTTCCGTAGGAGCTGACTTCAGTCGGCGACACGAGCGTCGGAAGCATGAGGACGTCGCCTGGGCCGATGGCGTCGGGTCGCCGGCTGAACCCGGCTCCTACAAGGGGAGGGCGTAGTGCAGGGCGATGCCGGCGAACACCGCTGCGCCGATCCAGTTGTTGTGCAGGAACGCGCGGAAGCAGGCGTCGCGGTCGCGCCCGCGGGCGATCCAGAACTGCCAGGCCACCAGCACGGCGGCCGCGCCCAGCGCGATCCAGTACGGCATGCCCAGCTGCGCCTGCCGGCCGACCAGCGCCAGCGTCAGCAGCGCCAGTGCGTAAAGGATGCCCTGCGCGACCAGGTCCAGGTCGCCGAACAGGATCGCGGTCGATTTCGAGCCCGCGCGCAGGTCGTCCTCGCGGTCGACCATCGCGTACCAGGTGTCGTAGGCGGTGGCCCAGAGGATGTTGGCGCAGTACAGCAGCCAGGCCAGTGCCGGCACCGTGCCCTGCACCGCGGCGAACGCCATCGGGATGCCCCAGCCGAAGGCCATGCCCAGGTAGACCTGCGGCAGGTAGGTGTGGCGCTTGAGGTAGGGATAGGTCGAGGCCAGGAACAGGCCGGCGAAGCTCAGCCACACCGTCAGCCGGTTGAGCGTGAGCACCAGCGCGAAGGCGGCCAGCATCAGTACCGCGAACACCACCAGCGCCTCGCGCCCGGACACCGCGCCGGTAGCCAGCGGCCGGTCCTGCGTGCGCTCGACCTGCGGGTCGAGCCAGCGGTCGGCGTAGTCGTTGATCACGCAGCCGGCCGAGCGGGTCAGCCACACCCCGGCGGTGAACACGAACAGCGTCCACAGCGGCGGCACCCCGCCGGCGGCCAGCCACAGCGCCCACCAGGTCGGCCACAGCAGCAGCAGCACGCCGATCGGGCGGTCACCGCGGATCAGCCTCCAGTACTGGGACAGGCGCTCGCGCCACCAGGGTGGTGGCACGTGGACAGGGGATTCGTAGCGTTCGTAACTCATGCGCGCAAGGTTAGCAGCCGATTCGGCCATGCCGGTGCGCTCGACCTGGTGGCGTGCTGCCGGGCGCAGACAAACCGTCGTCCCGCCTTCGCCGGGACGACGGGACTGACGAAGGCGTTGGGATTTCGTCGGTCGGGGCTGGAAAAGACTGGGGGTCGCGGCATGACCAGACATTCGTCTGTGATGGAGCGCTTCGCCGGGACGACGGGATGGGCAGCTGGGTGAGCCCATCTCGTTCTTGCGACAGCCCGGGCCAGCGGGAGCCGGCGATGCCCCGGGTCATAATGGCGCCACCCCCACGACCACGGCTGGCGGATGAGACACGAACCGATTCCACGCGCTCCCGGCATCGCCGGCCGGCCGTTCCACGCACACCCGGACGCATGAACGCCATGGACGGAAACCCGAACGAGGCCACCCGCACCATCGCCATCCGCGCCGAGGACATCGAGCGCTTCGTCGCACTGGTCGGCGACCGCAACCCGATCCACGTCGACGAGGATTACGCCGCCGGCACGCGCTTCCAGCGGCGCATCGCACCCGGGATGCTGGTGGCCAGCTACATCAGCGCGGTGATCGCCAACCAGCTCCCGGGCCCGGGCGTGATCTACCTGGAGCAGAACCTGCGCTTCGAAGCCCCGGTCCACATCGGTGACACGATCACCGCGAAAGTCCGCGTGGTCGAGCGGCCGCGGCCGGACCGGCTGCGGCTGGAGACCACCTGCAGCAACCAGTCCGGCCAGCGCGTGCTCAGCGGCACGGCGCTGGTGCAGGTGTCGCCGCCGGTGCCGGCGGAAGCAGGAACCGGCCCCGCCTGAGCCGGTGTTCGCCCCGGTTCAGCTCTCGCGGGCCGAGGCGTACTCGTAGTAGCCGTAGCTGTAGTAGCCGGTGGCGCGCTTCTCCACCGCGTTGAAGATCGCGCCCTTGACCTGCACGCCGTTCTGCTCGAACCGCTTCATGGTCAGCAGGATCTCGCGCGGCTGGTTGATCCCGAAGCGGGTCACCAGCAGGTTCGAGCCGGCGTGGGAGCCGACCAGCGCCGCGTCGGTCACCGCCAGGATCGGCGGGGTGTCGATGATCACCAGGTCGTAGCGCGGCGCCAGCGACTCCAGCAGGCGGCCGAAGCGCGGGTGCATCAGCAGCTCGGACGGATTCGGCGGGATGTCGCCGCGCAGCAGGAAGTGCATGTTCTCCAGGCCACCGACCGGGTGGATCGCCGCGTCGACCTCGAGCTTGCCGGCCAGCACGTCGGACAGGCCCGGCGCCGGCTGCATGCCCAGCACCTTGTGCAGGGTGCCCTTGCGCATGTCGGCGTCGATCAGCAGCACCTTCTGCCCGCCCTGCGCGATCACCGCAGCCAGGTTGGCGGAGACGAAGGTCTTGCCCACGCCCGGGCGCGGGCCGGAGATGGCCAGGATGTTGTTCTTGGCCTCCAGCATGGCGAAGTGCAGGCTGGTGCGCAGGCTGCGCAACGCTTCCACCGCCAGGTCGGCCGGCTCGCCGACCGCGAGCAGGTGCTGGCGGCCATCGGCCACGATCCTGTGCTCGCCGCCACGCGCGCGGCGCACGGTCGGCAGCGCCTTGGAGCTGCTCAGCGGAATGGCGGCATAGACCGGCAGGCCGAGCTCCTCGATCTGCGCCGGGTCCTCGATGCCCGGGTTGAGCATGCGCTGCAGGAACACCGCGCCCACCGCCAGGAAGCCGCCGAGCAGGGTCGCGACCAGCACCACCAGCGACCTGCGCGGCTTGACCGGCTTGGCGGTGTCGGCCACCGCCGGGTCGACGATGCGCACGTTGCCGACGCTGCCGGCGCGGGCCACGTCCAGCTGCTGGGCCTGGTTGAGCAGGGCGGTGTACAGCTCGTTGCTGACCTGCAGGTCGCGGGTCAGGCGCAGCAGTTCCTGCTGGGTGTCGGGCAGCTGGCTGACCTCGCGGCGGAAGCCGGCCTTGCGCGACTCCAGGTCGCCAATCTGCTTGAGCAGCGCGCGGTAGGCCGGGTGCTCGCGGGTGAAGCTGCGGTCCATCTCGGCCTGCTTCAGGCGCAGCTGCTGGATGCTGCTCTCCACCGCCACTTCCTGCTCCAGCAGGCCCTTGGTCTGCAGGGTGATGTCGACCGAATTGGCGCGCGACTGGTAGGCGCTCATCAGCGCCTGCGCCTCCTCCACCTGCCTGCGCACGGTCGGCAGCTGGTCCTTGACGAACTGCAGCTGCGAAGCGGCCTCGGCCGAGCTGCGGTCCACGTTCTGGCGGACGTAGGCCTCGGCGACCTTCTGCACCACCGCCTCGGCACGCAGCGGGTCGGTGTCCTCGTAGGTCAACCGCAGGATGCCGGACTCCTTGCCCTGTTCGGACGCCTTGATGTCCTGCTGCAGCCCGGTGATCACGTCCAGCCGGCGCCGCTTGGTCACTTCGAAGCGGGTGCCCGGGTTGGCGTCCAGCGCCGCAACCTCCAGGACCAGGCCCCGGCCCTCGGCCGTCTGCCCGACCTGGCCGCTCAGCAGTTCGTTGCCATCGTCGTCGAGCAGCACGTAGCGCCCGTCATCGCCGGCCACCAGGCGCAGCGGCGCGTCCACCAGGACCGGGGGAACGTCCAGCCGTTCGATCCGCAGCGACTCGCCGCCCCAGCCGTAGCGCGCCATGCCCAGCCAGGGCGATGCGACCTCGCCTTCCTCCGCGGGGTGGAAGCGCCGGGCGAGGAAAGCGCCCAGCAGCGGGAATCGGGCCGGCTCGACCATCGTGTCCAGGTGCAACTGGTCCACCGCAGTGCCGACCACGCTGCGCGAGGTCAGCAGGGCCACCTCGGTGGTGGATGCGGTGCTGCCGCTGCCGGCCAGCGAGGTCAGGTCGGACAGGCCGGGGATGGACGGCATCTTCGACTCGACCTGGACCATGGCCTGGGCCTGGTAAACCGGCGGAGCCAGCAGCGCATAGGCGACGCCGACCACGAAGAACAGGGCGGTAACCCCCACGATCCACCACTTGCGGTCGACCAGCAGACCCAGCAGCTCGCGCAGGTCGATCTCGTCCTCGTCCCTGGCCGCACCCGCTCCCATTTGCTTCGTCATGACTTCCACTTGCCTTCCGGTACTGCCCGCGTCGCCGCGGCGCGCTGCTTATTTGATGTAGGGGGCCCAACTGGCGACGCAGTCGTCGATCAGGCCATAGACGTGCTCGAACGCCGCCCGCTGCTGCCGGTAGGGGTCGGGGATCTCCCGCCCCCCCCGCCACTTGCCCAGCAGGAAGGTCTTGCCACTGACCTGCGGCACTTCGCGGACGATCCGCGACAGGTGCGCCTGCTCCATCACCAGGATCAGGTCGGCCGCCGCCAGCACCGAGGAGCTGGCCTGGCGCGCCTGGTGCCCGTCCGGATCGTGGCCGGCCTCCCGCAGCAACCCGGCCGCCGTCGGATCTATCGGCCGGCCCACCAGCGCCTGCAGCCCGGCCGACGCGACCTCGACGCCAGGCCGCCCCTGCAGGCGGTGGCGCATCAGGATTTCGGCGGTGGGACTGCGGCAGATATTGCCGATGCAGACCAACAACAACTTCTTGAACACGCGGACCCGAGCCTTCCTTCTTGATGCCCCCTGTGGCCGAGGCTCCGACCAGGCGCGACAGCTTACCCGAACGGGTCCAATACGCGGACGCCCCAATGACGCTCCAGCACCGCCAAATTGTGACACAAGTCCTTGTCTTGATTGACACTCGCCTCCACGCCCGCGTAATGTCCCGCGCTGCACCAGCAACACGCTGCCTACACCTCAGGGGACCCCATGACGTCGAAACTTCTGCCGCTCGGCCTGGCCATCGTGGTCGCGCTGTCGGGCCAGCCTTACGCCTTCGCCCAGACCGCTCCGCAGGATCCCGCGGATACCGCCACGGAAGAGGACGGCGCTCCCGCCGGCACCGACCAGGCGGTGGAAGAGGGCAGCAGCAACACCGCGCTGGTGGTCGGCACCGCGCTGGTGGTCGGCGCCGCACTGGCGGCCGGCGGCGGTGGCGGCGGCAAGAAGTCCACCCCCCCCGTGAATCCGGACCCTGGCACCCCGCCGCCTCCGGGACCGGGCCCTGGCGGTCCCGACCCGGGTGATGGCGACGGCGACGGCGACGGCCCCGGCGGTACGACCGGCACCACCGGAACTACGGGGACCACCGGCACCACCGGAACGACCGGAACGACCGGCACCAGCGGGACCGGCGGCTGATTCCCGAACCCCGGCAGTAGCCCTCAAGCCCGGCGTGGTCATCCCGCCGGGCTTTCTGGCGACTTGCGTCCAAGCAAGCCGCCACTTTCGACTGGAACGCAGTAGATGAACCTGTACCGCCCCTTCGCCATCGCCGTGCTGGCGATGTCCTGCCTGTCCGGTTGCCTCTGGTCTCCCGGCCAGCACCTGGGCAGGACCACACCGGGACCGGCGCAGGTCCGTACCGCCGGCAACGACCAGCTCGACCTGATCGCCATCACACCCAAGTTGATCGCGATGGACCGCGCAGTGCAGGGCAACGGTGCGATCCCGCCGGCCCTGGCCGAGTTCCAGCCGCCGGCCTACACCATCGGCCCGGGCGACGTCCTCTACATCACCGTCTGGGACCACCCGGAACTGACCGTGCCGGCCGGACCACAGCAGCAGCTCAACGCCGCTGGCCGCCTGGTACAGGGCGACGGCACCCTGTTCTATCCCTACGTCGGCAAGCTACAGGCTGCCGGCAAGACACCGACCGCGTTGCGCGACGAGCTGGCTTCCCGGCTGTCCAAGGTCATCGAATCGCCGCAGGTCGACGTGTCCATCCTCACCTACGCCAGCCAGCGCGTCTGGGTGACCGGCGCAGCGCAGAAATCGGCCGTGGTGCCGCTGACGGTGGTGCCGCTGACCCTGCACGACGCGATCAGCAACGCCGGCTTCGACCCCAACGACGCCGACCTGTCCGGCGTGCGCCTGACCCGCGACGGCGCCACCTACACCCTGGACATGGCGCGCCTGGGCGGCCGGCCGATCTACCTGCAGGCCAACGACCACATCTACATCCCGTACCTCGACGCGAAGGAAGTGTTCGTGGTCGGCGAGGTCAACCTGCCCGGCGCGCAGAACTTCAAGACCGGCAGCATCAGCCTGAGCCAGGCCCTGGGCCGCTCGCGCGGGCTGGCCCAGGCCACCTCCAACGGCAACGCCGTGTACGTGATCCGCGGCTCGAACGACCTGCAGGCCAAGCCATCGGTGGTCTACCAGCTGGAAGCCGCCAATCCGGCCGCCTTTGCCGTGGCCAGCCAGTTCGAGCTGCTGCCGGGCGACGTGGTCTTCGTCGGCACCGCCGGCATCACCCGCTGGAGCCGCTTCGTCAGCCAGCTGTTGCCGTTCTCCGGAATCATCAGCAATGCCGCCAGCGTGAGCTCGGATCTTTCGAACTGAGCGGCGGTCCCCCTTGCAGTACCTAAGCAATCCAGTGCCGGGCGCGGCCCGCCAGCGGAGCGCCCCAGGCGGGCGCGACGCGGGGTGGGCGACGCTGGCCGGAGTGGTCCTGGCGGCGGCCGTTCTCGGCGGCTGCAGCAACACCACCCTGGACATCGTGCGCGACGTCGCCGGCAGCCGCGCCGACATCGCGCCCGACGCCGAGGCGATCGCGGCCAGCCCCTACGCGCGCATCCAGGTCAAGGGCGCCGGCGTGAGCGCGGTGATGGTGCTGGGCAACGACGACGACGGCCGCCTGTCCTGGTACAGCGACCGCAGGCACGTCGTGTTCCTGCGCGACGGCCTGCTGGTCGGCAGCGCCGGCCTGGGCCGGGACGTCGACGGGATCCACGTCGAGGGCGACAACCCGTTCCTGGACCTGGCCCGCCTCGACGGGCAACCGGTGGCGGTCGCGCGCCGCTACGACTGGCGCGAGGGCTACCGCTACGGCGTGCCGGTGACCGGCCTGCTGCAGCGTCGCGGCACGCAGGCCGTGGAGATCCTCGGGACCACGCGCACGCTCGTGCATTTCGAGGAAACGCTGCGCGGGCCGGGCGTGGACGCACGCAACGAATACTGGGCCGACCCCGACACCGGCTTCATCTGGAAGAGCCGCCAGCTGCTGGCGCCGGGCGTGAGCCTGGAGATCGTGCAGCTCAAGCCGTACCGGGCGGGGAGGCGCTGATGCGCGTTCTTGTCCTGTTCGCCTGCCTGGTGGCGGGACTGCCGGCTGCGATTGATGGCGTCCGCGCGCAGGAGGTGCGTGTCCAGGTCTCCGGCGAGGTCCGGCACCCGGGCGAGCACGTGCTGCCGGCCAGCAAGCGCTTCGCCGATGCCGCGCTGGCCGCCGGACCGACCATGCGGGCTTATCCGCTGGGTGCGGCCGTGCTGCGCCCGGCGGCCGAGGACGAGCAGCGACGGCTCAAGGCCGGCCTGCTGCACGACCTGGAAGTCCTCGCCACCTTCCCGGATGTCATGCCGGAAGTGGCCGCACGCGCCGATGCCCTGCGCGGCTGGATCGACACCTTGCCGGTGACCGGTCGCATGCGCGTCGAGCTGGATCCGCGACGGCTGGAGATGGATCCGGCTTACAACCGCCGGCTGGCCAGCGGCGACCGCTTCGTCTACCCGCCGCGACCGGCCACGGTGCAGGTGGTCGGCGCCGTCGCCGCGCCTTGCATCCTGGCCCACCTCCCGCTGCGCGATGCGGCCGGTTACCTGCGCGATTGCATCCCGGCCGCCGGCGCCGATCGCGACTTGTTGTACGCCATCCAGCCCGACGGCGAGGTACAGCGCCTGGGCATCGCGCTGTGGAACCGCAGCGCGCCGCAGGCGCTGGCCCCCGGTGCGGTGTTGTACGTGCCGCTCGATGAGCGCGCGCTGCGTGGATTGGTCCCGGACCTCAACGAGGAAGTGGCGCAGTTCATCGCCACCCAGACGTTGCCGGTGGCGGCGCCATGAACGCATGCCACCCGATCCGGCGGTGCGCACCGATGGCCAGCCTGCTCGCGCTGGCGGTCAGCGGCAGCCTGCACGCGCAGTCGCCGACGCCGGCGACCCAGAGCGACTGGGGTGGCGCCGGCCTGCTGCAGACACCAACCGCGCGCATGGCCGACGACGGCGAGTTCGCGTTCACCGCCAGCCATACCTCGCCCTACAGCCGGTACAACTTCTCGCTGCAGCCGTTTCCGTGGTTCGAGGGCACGTTCCGCTATATCAACGTGGCGGGGGTTCGCTATGGCCCGCAGTGGTTCAGTGGCGACCAGAACTACAAGGACAAGTCGATCGACTTCAAGCTGCGGCTGTGGGAAGAGAGCCGCTGGCTACCCGAAGTCGCATTCGGCGTCCGGGACCTTGGCGGAACCGGCCTGTTCTCCAGCGAGTATGGCGTTGCCAGCAAGCGCTTCGGCCCTGTCGATGCCAGCATCGGCCTGGCTACCGGCTACCTGGGTAGCAATGGTGACTTCGAGAACCCCTTGGGATGGATCGACGATCGCTTCAATCATCGACCTGACCCCACAAGCGCGGTAGTCAATGCGGGCAAGCTCGGGCTCCGGTACATGTTCCGCGGGCCGGTCGGCGTGTTCGGCGGCGTCGCCTGGCAGACGCCCTGGGAGCCGCTGTTAGTCAAAGTCGAATACGACGGCCATGACTACGAACACGAACCGCGCGTCGGCACCCTGCTCCATGACTCCCGCTTCAACTTCGGCCTGCAATACAGCGCCAGTCCTGGCGTGAAGCTGAGTCTGGGCTGGCAGCGCGGCAACGAACTGTCGGCCGCGCTGACCCTGCGCGGCAACTTGGCCAGCGCGGAACGGCAGATGCGCTGGATGGACCCGCCGAAGGTGCCGCTGTACGAGGACAACCGGTCGTTGAACCGGAAGGACG
Organism: Pseudoxanthomonas suwonensis; assembly: GCF_000972865.1. Classification (NCBI taxonomy): domain Bacteria; kingdom Pseudomonadati; phylum Pseudomonadota; class Gammaproteobacteria; order Lysobacterales; family Lysobacteraceae; genus Pseudoxanthomonas; species Pseudoxanthomonas suwonensis. Next base: position 2,058,129 of record NZ_CP011144.1, on the reverse strand, counting down.
CGATCGCGCCAACCGGTGAAGCGGCCGACGTCGAGTCGGGCGTCGATCATGCGGCCGGTCCGCTCGCCGGCGTGCCCCCGCTGCGCCCGGAGCGGAACTGGGACGAAGTCGCCCGCTGGCTCGGGGTCAATGCGGGCATCGCGGTGCAGGACGTCAGCGTCAGCGGACGCGAATTGATCGTGCGCGGCTCGCAGCGTCGCTATTTCTACCCGGCCGAGGCGCTGGGACGCACGGCCCGCGTCCTCGACAACTCGGTCGGCCCGGAGATCGACTGGTTCACGATCGAGCACACCCGCCACGGCCTGCCGCTGGCGCAGACCAGCGTCTCGCGCCAGGCATTGGCCGATTACGTGAAGCGCGACATCGACCTGGACACCCTGGCCCGGCAGGTTGAACTCAACCCGCCGGGCAGTTCACGCGAGGGAAACACGGTCTACAAAGCCCCGCTGCGTCGCGGCAACTGGAACGTCGCGCCCGGCTTCAGCCAGATCATCGGCGGTCCCGATGCATTCCTGCTCTACCAGGTCAGCGTCAATGCCGACGCAGGCTGGCGGTTCTCGCCACATACCTGGCTGTCGGGCACGGTCAGCGCCAACGTGCTTAACAACTACGACCGGTTCCGGTACGACGCGCCCAGCAAACTGCCGCGCGTGCGCACCGACATGCGCCAGTACGTGACCACGTCCGACATCACGGTGCCCAACCTGCAGCTGACCACCGCAAGAGCTCTGGGCCGCGACCTGTACGGGATGGCCTATGCCGGCATGCTGGAATCGATGTTCGGCGGCATCGGAGGTGAGGTGCTGTACCGGCCGTTCGGCGAACGCTGGGCCTTGGGCGTGGACGCCAACTGGGTGCAGCAGCGCGACTACAACCAGCATTTCGGCTTCCGCGACTACCGGGTGGCCACCGGCCACGCCACGCTCTACCAAAGCTTCGGCCGCCAGCAGCGGGTGGTCGGCTCCCTGGCCGCCGGCCGCTACCTGGCCGGCGACTGGGGCGCGACGCTGAACGTGGCCCGCGCCTTCCCCAACGGGGTGACGATGGGCGCATGGGCCACCAAGACCAACGTCTCCTCGGCCGATTTCGGCGAGGGCAGCTTCGACAAGGGCATCTACCTCACCCTGCCCATGGACTTCCTGCTGCCGCGCTCCACCCGCGGCCGGGCCAGCCTGGTTTGGAACCCGCTGCTGCGCGACGGCGGCGCCGGGCTGTTCCGCCGCTACGCCCTGTATCCGTTGACGAGCGAGCGCGATGGGGACCTGCTGTTCGACAACCTGCGGTACATCGACCCATGACCACTCCCATCCGGGAGTCGACCGGCCCGACTGCTTTGTTATGCTCGTCACACTGCTGCAATGCAGCAGGCACCCCGGCTGTGTGGGTAACCCCACGCAAAGGGACCCGGGGAACGTAGTACAGGGGGAAATCGCAATGCTCTACACACCACTTCGGCCCTATGCCGAGGTCAAGTCAGGCTCGGTCAGCAAATTCTCGGCCGCGCTTGGCGCCACCCTCCGCCTTGGTGACCCAGCCATGCTGGTGACGGGCGCGTTGCTGGCCCACGGGCTGCGTTTCGGCAATCTGGCGCTTCCGCTGGATTACGTGCGCATCGTCGTGCTGACGGTACTGTTCGCCCTGCTCGTATTCGGTGCCTCTCCTCTTTACCGCAGCTGGCGCGGGCGCGGATTGACCGCCGAAGTGTTCCAGCTGGCGCTGCAGTGGATCATGGTGTTCGCCGGCCTGGTGCTGTACACCGCCGTTCTGCAGGTGACAGAGTCATTGTCGCGGCTGTGGCTGGGCGCTTGGTTCGGCCTGAGCTTGGCTGGCGCCGTGGCATTGCGCGTCGCCACCCGCAGCGCCGCCGCCTGGATCCGTGCGCAGGGCATGGACCTGCGTACCGCCGTGATCGTCGGTGCCAATCCCGATGCCCAGCGCATCGTCAACACGATGCACAGCGAGACATGGATGGGTATCCGCGTGGAGGGCTGGTTCGCCACCCACGCCGACCGCAGCCCCCTGTCCGGCGTGCCGCCGCTGGGCAGGATCGACGGCCTGGCCGGCTACGTGGAGTCCCGGCACATAGACCAGGTCTGGATCGCGCTGCCCATGCGCGAGCAGGCGCAGATCGCCTACGTGCTGCGCCAGCTCGAGCACTCCACCGCGGAGATCAAGCTGCTGCCGGACCTGTTCGGTCTCCAGCTGCTCAACCATTCGGTCGAACAGATCGGCGGGCTGCCGGTGCTCAACCTGCGCTCCAGCCCACTGGATGGGCCCGCGCACGCGATCAAGTCGGTGATGGACCGCGTCCTGGCCAGCCTGATTCTGCTGTTGATCGCACCGCTGCTGGCGGCTATCGCCATCGGTGTGAAGCTCAGCTCGCCCGGCCCGGTGCTGTTCCGGCAGCTGCGGCATGGCATGGGTGGCAAACCGATCGAGGTATGGAAGTTCCGCAGCATGCGCCTGCACGAGGAGCACGACGGCCAGGTCATCCAGGCCCGCCGCGGCGATGCGCGCGTCACTCCTTTCGGCGCCTTCCTGCGCCGCACCAGCCTGGACGAACTGCCGCAGTTCTTCAACGTACTGCAGGGAACGATGTCGATCGTCGGCCCGCGTCCACACGCGTTGGCCCACAACGAGCAGTACAAGGCCTTGGTTGACCGCTACATGCAGCGGCACCGGGTCAAGCCAGGCATTACTGGCTGGGCTCAGGTCAACGGCCTGCGTGGCGAGACCGACACGGTCTCCAAGATGGCCCGACGGGTGGAGTACGACCTGTACTACCTGCAGAACTGGTCCCCGTGGTTTGACCTGCGGATCATCGTGATGACCGTAGTCAAAGGTTTTGTAGGAAAGAATGCATTCTGAGGAATAGAAAGTGCGCACTGTCTTGACATATGGAACTTTCGACTTGTTTCACGTAGGGCACTTAAATGTGCTGTCTCGTCTCCGAGAGATGGGAGATCGCTTGATTGTCGGAGTATCAACTGACCGATTCAATGAAACAAAGGGAAAACAAACCATCGTCCGTTTCCAAGATCGCGCACGCATAGTTCAATCATTAAAATGCGTGGATTTGGTTATTCCGGAGGACAGTTGGGAGCAAAAGGCCGAAGACATTAAAGAGCATAATGTCACTGTCTTCGGAATTGGGGACGATTGGAAAGGCAAGTTTGATGACCTTAAAGATCTATGCACGGTTGCCTATCTGCCTCGGACCGACAACATATCGAGCACAGACCTAAAAAGACTATTGAGTATTCTTGATAAATCACACATCTCGGAGCTTAAGCAAGCCCTTGATTTAATATCATCAATTGTTGATAGGTTCGAATAACCATTCGACCGTTCTTAAGTGTTCGTTCCGTGTTGCAATACCGGCTTCCTCAATATGCGCCTAGTTCCTATGCATCCCTGCAGATCACTTCGTCATGAACTTTACATCCGCTTAATTTTACGGCGGAGCTTCTAACGTGGCAGGTGAAAGTCCGGACGATAGCAAGAGCAGATTCTTAGTAAACGCGCGCGCATTGGCTATCGCGCAACTCGTCAGTTACGCCATCCCTCTTATGATGGCCCCCTATCTTGCAAGGACTCTTGGTCTCGAAGCATTCGGCATACTTGCGCTGGGCTTGGCTCTGGTTCAAGCGGGAAGCGTCGTAGTTGACTATGGCTTCAACCTATCCGCGACTCATCGCATAGCGACCTCCAAGGATAACAAGCGCGCTACGAATCAAATACTCGGGGCCGTTACAGCATGCAAGACCGTTCTTTTGCTCATAGTTTGCCTGTCAGTAGTTTCATACCTGCTGCTATTTCCTGACAGTCAAAAGTATGCCCCCTTCTTCCTATTGATGTTAATTCCGCTAGCGGGCCAGACGTACCAGCCTGTTTGGTTCTATCAGGGCATAGAGCTAATGAGGCCGCTTACTTTATATACCATTGGATCCAGGTTGATATTTTTGTGCCTGACGGTCCTGCTCGTCCACGCACCAACGGATCTTATCTGGGTGGCACTGGCTAATGGCATTGGTCATTTGGCCGCAGCCGCAGCCGCTACATATACTGTGTTGAAGCTCGGCTACCGATACAAATGGCCTAGCTGGCGAGCAATGAAAGCCGCAATTCGCGAGTCCACTCCCTTTTTTTGGTCTCGAGCCGCCGTCATGACCTATACGTCAGGGGCTACGCTGGCTCTCGGCGCCTTCGCTGGTGCAGCACAAGTGGCCCAATACTCGGCTGCTGAGCAAATATACCGCGGCCTGCAAGCGTTATTCTCTCCGATTCCTCAGGCCCTTTACCCAAACATGGCCAAAGAACGGAACTTGAATCTATTCGCGACTGTGCTTAAAGGCACCATATGTCTATCGATTGTCGCGATAGCAGCCGGTATTTTAGTCGGGGAATGGCTACTAGTTATACTGTTTGGAGAGGAATTTAGAGGAAGCTATTCAATACTCGTGGTTTTCATGGGTATATATGCAGTAACAATGCCATCAATGCTGCTCGGATATCCCCTGCTAGGCGCCTTTGGAAAACTAGACATAGCAAATAGGACTGTACTTCTTGGCGGCATTCTTCAGGTACTTTGCCTCATAGTTGTTTATATCAGTGGGCTTGGGGCACTGGCAGTGGCGACCTCAATTCTGTTGGTTGAACTTTCAATATTGTGTTTTAGAGCATACTACGCTGCATCCTTGTATAGAAAATATTTCGCACAAAGCTGATTTATATATGCAAAACATAATTCATACCGATTTCGGCGATTACTTGTTCAGCGCCGTCCATTTGTATCATGGTCGCGGTGCTATAGATCCTGAGATATCCGCCAGGAATCTCCTTCTCCTCAAGGAGCTATTAGACAACCGTGATATTCGCTTTGGTATTATATATGGAACATTACTAGGCGCCATCAGAGAAGGCGGCTTCATCCCTTGGGACGAGGATGTTGATATATATATCTTGAATGAATACAAGAAGGATTTTCAAAATTATCTGCACGAGCTTCGAGAACATGGGCTTGAGATAGTTCGCGCAGATGGGGATTTATACTCCCTGATGAAAGACAACAACTATATCGACATTTACTTCTTTCGCCGAAATGGCGGGCGAAGAATCTGCAATAGAGACTCTGTCAGGTCGGCCTATATCGAAAACCATGAGCCTTTAAACTTCCTCGGCACCACGTTCCTTGCCCCGTCCAACGCGCGTCAATTCTTGTCCGAGGTCTATGGCCCCGACTGGATGACACCAAAACGGGATTTTCCAGCAAAGCCGTGGTCAAATTGGATGAAGTTTAAAGAAGCAGTCAAGGTCAAATTTCCATTCTTGCTCCAAGCTAAACAATGGCTGCGACGCTAGATCAAATCACTCATTTTCGAACGGTGATTACGAATTCACTGTTCCTGTTGCTCGGGGCCTGGGGAATCTTTCTATCACTTGATCCTTCTGGCATTTATTTTGGAACAAAGATTAGCGCGCAGTATTTCGCGGCGCTGTTAATTTGCACTGTGGGCGCATGGTCTTCTGTTATGTTTAACAGAAGGCAGTGGGATGTTATTCTGCTTTTTGCAGCGACTGCCATAACTGCAATCGGGCTATTGCGACTTGAATGGACGCAAGAGAGTCTGGCCGACTCTTCTATTCGTATCATTCTTATTCCGTATATCATCACGTGCGCCTATGTAGCTTCGTCTGGCGCAAGTCGGGCTGGCAAGTATTTCCAGCTCATGGTCACGGCCGGAGGCATAGTAGTAGGCGTATCGATAATAGCCTGGCGACTCTTGGGATATAAATCTGATTTCTTTCAAATTTATCATGAAGAAGTATTTCTACTAGCACCTCTGATGTTAATAGATGCAAAACGCAGAGGGCGCCTACTAACGCTTCTCGGCTTCTCGCTTGGGCTGTTTGCCCTGTTGTTGAGCAATAAGTTTACGGGCTTCATTGTCTTGGCGGTCGTCTTGTTGCTACGACTAGCGCAACTTCATTCCTCTCGATTCTTGTATAAAAGAGCGAACTCCCTGTGGACCGTTCTTTTCTCGATGTCGGCGGTTCTTCTAGCGATATTTTGCGTCCTTTACTTGCTTACATCGAGTGATGCTCCAACGGGAAGCACCGAGGTTAGATATTTCACTTATCTGATTCGCTGGGACCAATTCATCCATTCGCCATTCTTCGGCGAAGCTCATCGCACAACGGAACTGTTTGTTCCTGATAAGAACTTCTATATTCCAAGCCACTCGGATCTCCTCGATGTACTGGCATTTACCGGGATCGTTGGAGCCGCCTTCCTGCTGATTCCACTCGTATCAACGTTGCGATTGAGCTTGCGTTCCAGGAATTATGTTTGGGCGGCACTAATTTCTTGCATTACGCTTACCTTTCTCGTGAACCCCTTGCTTTATCAGCCTACCTATTTGATTGTCCTCGCAGCCGTAGTCTATTTTTCACGAATTTATGCGCATGATTATCGATCAGATGGCTGACATCAGCATTGTTGTTCCTGTATTGAATGATGAGAAAGGGCTTCTTTTCACTCTTTCCTCCATAGAGTCTGCCGCCGCCTTTGCCGAATCTTTGGTTGTGGAAGTAATAGTTATCGACGGGAACGGAAAATCTTCGGAGCGTCTTGTAGACGCACTTCGCCTGTGGCCCCATCTCCGAATTCGACAGGAAGAAGACCCTGCGCGCGGCGCATACGCCGCCGTTGATAGAGGCTTGGCAGTTGCAAGTGGCCCTATCCAAGGATGGCTGAACGCTGGCGATTACATATTCCCTCAAGCACTGTACGTTGTAGGTCTAGTTTTTGATTCTTATGCACGCATTGATTGGGTATGCGGGCATTCAGCCCTCATGTCTGAAACAGGGCTGATAGGCAAGATTGATTCTTGGCCGGTCTATTATCCTTCTCGATTTATATCCGCCGGCCTCTATCAGAAGAATGGGTTAGGTTACTTGCAGCAGGAGGGTATGTTTTGGAGAAGGACTTTATACTCTCAAGCGCGCGGGCTTGATTTGTCTCTTAAGCTTGCCGCTGATTTTGATCTCTGGAAGAGATTCTCGAATATTTCATCTCTTGCCACGATCGCCACTCCCATTGCAGCATTTGAAGTTTCTCCGTCAACCCAGCGAAGCAGAATATTTGAATCTGAATATCTGGCTGAAGTTTCATCAAGGACTTCACAACGGCCATGGTCGCTGATCTTTAAATTTCTTGGTTCAATTGGCTACTCCTTAGTTGTGCTACTTCGGTTTTTATTTTTTTCGGCCGGCACCGTCATATTCGTCGACGTAGAACGCGGAAAGTTGGTTCCTATCGTCGGGCTATGGCCAGCTGCAAGGGTATCGCTTTGGGGGTTGATATCCACCATTAGAATCGACAAGGCGCGTAATCATGCACAAAAAGGTTGACGTGATTGGCGCACCTATTAATTTGTTCGATTGGGAAGGGGTTATTACCAAAATTTCTGAATGGGCTGAATTACGTCAGAGTAAGGTGGTCTGCATATGCAATGCCCACTCACTTGTAACTGCGAAGCGCAGCCTTAGTTTCGCTCGGATTATTCGACGAGCGGATTTGGCCACTCCGGACGGCATGCCAGTGGCTTGGATGCTTGGATTTATGACAGGGAACCGCCCGAAGCGGATTAGCGGACCGGATCTCATGCTCAGGTACTGTAGGCATGCAGCTGCTTCTGAGCAGTCTATTTATCTGTACGGGGGCTCTCAGGCCACACTTGATTCGCTCGTAGTCGCACTGCAGCGGCAGTTTCCGGGATTGATCATCGCGGGATTCTATTCGCCACCGTTCAGGGAATTGACCACTGAAGAGGCGGATGCCGTTGTTGATGCAATCAACAGTTCTGGTGCCAACGTAGTCTGGGTTGGGCTTGGCTGTCCAAAACAAGAGTTGTGGATGTCTGAAAACTACGGTCGCGTGAACGCGGTAATGATAGGGGTAGGTGCGGCATTTGATTACCACGCTGGCACGCTCAGGCGCGCGCCGGTGTGGATGCAAAATTGCGGACTTGAGTGGCTTTATCGTCTCGCAAATGAACCTCGACGCCTTTGGAAGCGTTATTTAGTAACTAATACCCTTTTCATTTGGTACTCTGCTCGGCAGCTACTATCAATTTAGATGTCGTGTTCCTGTTCTTGGGAAATTCCACGACAGAACCCTGGCGTCACCATGCCAGTCACGCCCCACTGATTGAAGCTGGCGCGCCAATGGACATCGCGCGAATACTAGTCTCAACCACTCATGCGCCAATACGCGCTATTAGCGTTCCCGTGGCCGCGACTGGCGGAATGGAGATGGGTCGGCGGCCGATGGAACGCCCGGGCTATTTGCTGCTCAGACGGCGCGCAGTTGCGACTGGTGGTCCAGAAACCAGCGGTAGGTCTGCTCGATGCCCTCGCGCAAGCCGATCTGCGCATGCCAGCCCAGTCCATGCAGCCGCGAGACGTCCAACAGCTTGCGCGGGGTGCCGTCGGGCTTGCTGGTGTCATTGACGATCCCGCCTCCGAAGCCGGTGACTTCCTTTACCAGTTCAGCCAGGTCGCGGATGCTGACGTCATCGCCCACGCCGACGTTGACGATGTCTGCACCGTCATAGGTCTCGGTCAGGAACACGGTGGCGGCGGCCATGTCGTCCACGTGCAGGAACTCGCGGCGCGGGGTGCCGGTGCCCCACATCACTACTTCCCCGTCGCCGCGCAATTTGGCCTCGTGGAACTTGCGGATCAGCGCCGGCAACACGTGCGAGTTGTTGAGGTCGAAGTTGTCGCCGGGTCCGTACAGATTGGTCGGCATCAGGCTGATCGCGTTGAACCCGTACTGCTTGCGGTAGGCCTGGCACAGCTTGATGCCGGCGATCTTGGCGATGGCGTACCACTCGTTGGTCGGTTCCAGCGCGCCGGTCAGCAGCGAGTCTTCGCGGATCGGCTGCTCGGCGAACTTGGGATAGATGCAGGACGAGCCCAGGAAGGTCAGTTTCTGCGCGCCATGCCGGAAGGCGGCATCGATGACGTTGTTCTGGATCTGCATGTTCTCGAACAGGAACAGCGCAGGGTAGGTGTCGTTGGCGTGGATGCCGCCGACCTTGGCCGCGGCCAGGATCACTACCTGAGGTTTCTCCTTCGCGAAAAAGACCTCGACCGAGGCGGCCTCGCGCAGGTCCAGCATGTCGCGGCCAGCCAGCAGCAGGTTGTCATAGCCCAGCGCTTGCAGCCGGCGGACGATGGCGCCGCCCACCAGGCCGCGGTGGCCCGCGACGAAGATCCGATCCTGCTTCTGCATTGCCTTTCCTGTCCCGCTCGAATCGAGGCGGAATTCTACCCCGTGCGGCACGCATTCCCGGTGGATGCCCTCGTGCTGGCGATGCTTTCGGGAAATCGGTCCGGTGCCGGCGGCTGGTATTCTTTGGCACTGAATTCAACCGATGGACCCCCATGATTCCCGTCATTCTCTCCGGCGGCTCCGGCACCCGACTGTGGCCCCTGTCCCGCGAGGCCTATCCCAAGCAGTTCCTGCCCTTGGCGGGCAAGAACACCATGCTCCAGGCCACCTGGCAGCGGGTCGCAGCGCTGGCCAGCGCTGCGCCGATCCTGGTCGCCAACGAAGACCACCGCTTCATGGTCGCCGAGCAGTTGCGCGAGGTGGACTGCAAGCCGGCCGCGATCCTGCTCGAGCCGGTGGGCCGCAACACTGCTCCGGCCATCGCCGCGGCTGCGCTGCAGGCCACCGCCGATGGCGAAGACCCGCTGCTGCTGGTGCTGCCCTCGGATCATGTGATCGCCGACGCGGCCGCGTTCCGCAGCGCCGTTTCGCAGGCGGCAACCGCCGCCGAGGCCGGGCGACTGGTGACCTTCGGGATCGTGCCCACTGGCCCGGAGACCGGCTACGGCTACATCAAGGCGACTGCAGGCGAAGTCGTGCGCGATGTGGAGCGCTTCGTCGAGAAGCCCGATGCGGCCACCGCCGAGGGCTATGTCGCTTCCGGCGAGTATTTCTGGAACAGCGGCATGTTCCTGTTCCGCGCCTCGCGCTATCTGGCCGAGCTGGAGCGCCACGCCCCGGCCATGTTGACCGCCTGCCGCGCAGCCTTCGCCGCGGCCCGCCGCGACGAGGACTTCGTGCGCCTGGACAAGGCCGCCTTCGCCGCCTGCCCGGCCGACTCGATCGACTACGCGGTGATGGAGAAGACCGCCGACGCGGCGGTACTGCCGATCGCGGTGGGCTGGAACGACGTGGGCAGCTGGTCGGCGCTGTGGGAGGTGGCCGAGCAGGACGGCAACGGCAACGCCCACCATGGCGACGTGGTCGCGCTGGACTGCCGCGATACCCTGGCCTGGGGCGACCGCCGGCTGGTGGCGATGATCGGCCTGCAGGACGTGGTGGTGGTCGATACCGACGATTCGGTGCTGGTGGCGCACAAGGACCACGTGCAGGACGTCAAGACGGTGGTGGCGCGGCTGAAGGCCGCCGGCCGGCCGGAGCCCACCTTCCACCGCAAGGTCTACCGGCCGTGGGGCGCCTACGATTCCATCGACATGGGCGAGCGCTTCCAGGTCAAGCGGATCACGGTCAACCCCGGCGCCGCGCTGAGCTTGCAGATGCACCATCACCGCGCCGAGCACTGGATCGTGGTCAGCGGCACGGCCGAGGTGACCCGTGGCGAGGAGGTGCTGCTGCTGTCGGAGAACCAGAGCACCTACATCCCGCTGGGCGTGACCCACCGCCTGCGCAACCCGGGCAAGGTGCCGCTGGAGTTGATCGAGGTGCAGTCGGGGAGTTACCTGGGTGAGGACGATATCGTCCGTTTCGAGGATGTGTACGGGCGCGCGTGAGGCGCGGCCGGGGCTGTTGTAGGAGTTGGGTACGGCCGGCGACGCGATGTGGTGGGGCGGTGCGGTGCCTGCCTCGTTTCGATCAGCGTGGAGGTTTAACGCGGGGACCATCTGGTCCGCCTCGCGTCGCGCACTGAAGTACGCTCCTACAGGAGGGGCCGGTGCAGCTGTAACGGCGTTTGGGCAGGCGCATAATTGGCGCCTGTCCTCCGCCGGAATCCGCCCATGTCCGTCTCCGTCCAGATCGATGACCGCGTCCGCGTCGCCAACGACGCTCCGTTCGTGCTGTTCGGCGGGCTCAACGTGCTGGAGGACCTGGACTCGACCCTGCACGCGGCGGGGCACTACGTCGAGGTCACCGGCCGGCTCGGCATCCCGCTGGTGTTCAAGGCCTCGTTCGACAAGGCCAACCGCTCCTCGATCAAGTCCTACCGCGGGGTCGGCCTGGAGGAGGGGCTGCGCATCTTCCAGGAGGTCAAGGCCCGCTTCGGCATCCCGGTGATCACCGACGTGCACGAGCCCTGGCAGGCCGCGCCGGTGGCCGAGGTGGTGGACGTGCTGCAGCTGCCGGCGTTCCTGGCCCGGCAGACCGACCTGGTGGATGCGATCGCGCGCACCGGGCGGGTGGTCAACATCAAGAAGCCGCAGTTCCTCAGTCCCACCCAGATGCGGAACATCGCCGACAAGATCCGCGAGGCCGGCAACGAGCGCATCGTCCTGTGCGAGCGCGGCAGCCAGTTCGGCTACGACAACCTGGTGGTGGACATGCTCGGTTTCCGCGAGATGGTCGAGGCCACCGGCGGGCTGCCGGCGATCTTCGACGTGACCCACAGCCTGCAGCGCCGCGAGGCCGGTGCCGAGGCGTCCGGCGGGCGCCGCCGGCAGGTGGCGGAACTGGCGCGCGCCGGCATGGCGGTGGGGCTGGCCGGGCTGTTCCTGGAGGCGCACCCGGATCCGGACCATGCGCGCTGCGATGGGCCCAGTGCATTGCCGCTGGCGGTGCTGGAGCCGTTCCTGGCGCAGGTCAAGGCGATCGACGACCTGGTGAAGGGGTTCGAGCCGCTGCAGATCCGCTGACGCGACGCTGTTGTAGGAGCCGGGCTTGCCAGCGATGGACGGCGTCGGCACAGGCGACGCACTCATGGTTCCGACGCCCGTGTCGCCGGCTGAACCCGGCTCCTACAGAAAAGCCGGGCGGCGTGGCTGTTGTAGGAGCTGGCTTCAGCCGGCGACACGACGACGTCGGCACAGGCGACGCACTCGTGGTTCCGACACCCGTGTCGCCGGCTGAAGCCGGCTCCTACAACGGGGGTGGGGTGCGCCATTGGTGCCGGTCGACTGGTGAGTCGCGGTCGGCCAGGGTCGCGCCGATGGTGGCGAACCAGCGCTCGCTGGGCAGCGTGGGCGCCGGGTGCCGCCACAGCCACAGTGCGGCCAGCAGGCACAGCGCGCCAAGCGCGGCGGTGGGCCCTCGCGGCCAGCGGTAGTCCCGCAAGGCATGCAGTCCATACACGGCTGCCGCAACGCCCAGCGCCGCGCCGGCCAGCACTTCCGACGGCGGGTGCGCGCCCAGTGGGACGCGCGAGATGCCGACGAGCGCGCCGATCAGCCAGCCCAGCCCGGCGGCGGTACGCCGCCAGGCCCGGCGGCGCGGCGGCACCAGCAGGGCCAGCGCCACCGGCCAGAACGCCAGCGCCATGACCGTGTGTCCGCTGAAACAGGTCAGGTCCCAGGCGCGGATGCCGGTGCCCCAGCCGTAGAAGGCGATCTTGCTGGCCGCCACCAGCGCCGCCGCCAGGCCGACGGCGCACCACCAGCGCAGCACGGCGCCGCGCGCGGCCGGTTCGCGCAGCGCCAGCAGGCCACCGAGCGCCAGCACCAGCGGCAGCACGAACAGGGCGCTGCCCGGTGCAATGAACAGGTGCCAGTTCCAGGTCATTCCTGCGTTTCCTTCGCGACGCTTCGCGGCCACCCTGGCCAGGCCCGCATTGTGGCCGATGCATCGTGCCGCTGCGCATCGCGCTTCACCCACCGGTGCTGGTGCCGCAGGGCGTGCAGGTGCCGGCACCGCCATCGTCCCCGCGCAGGCCGGGACCCAGCGTCTTTCGCCCGCAGTCCGGCATCGTCGCAGAGTTGGAGTCACTGGATCCCGGCCTGCGCCGGGACGACGGGTGGCAGGGCGCAGGTGACTTCCTCATCCTCCCGACGCCCAGGTCGCCGGCAAGCCCGCACTCCTGCACGGGAAGGCGGCACGGGGTCCGTGGGGATGCCACGGCAGGGCCCGGCATGGCGTTTTCCGCTACAATGCCCGGCCACGCGCCCGTAGCTCAGCCGGATAGAGTAGTGGCTTCCGAAGCCATTGGTCGGGGGTTCGAATCCCTCCGGGCGCGCCATCTCTGAACTGGCTTTCAGCCACTGCCTGCTCTCTGCCCATGCCGGCAGCAGCCCGGAACACCGGGTCGAGCCCTCCGCGGCCAGGTACGCACCGCCTCGCTTCGATCAGGCGACCCAGTCCGGCGGCGTCGGCGTGGGGCGGTAATCGGTGTCCAAGCGTTGTTCGACGCCGTCGACCACCGTCCAGCATTCGAGTTCGCGCAGCCACAACGCATGCAGGTGGCGCCGCGCGTCCTCCGGCTTCGGGAACACGTAGGCCAGCCGCTTCAGCGGCTTGCCGTCGGCGAGCGCTCCCTGCTTCAGCGCGGCGCGCGCATCGAGCAGTTCCACCGGCTTGGGCTCCCGGCCCAGCACGACCATGCGCAGCATCTGTTCCCCGGCGTCGTAGAGTCCCGCCAGGGCCGTCTCGAAGACGTAGGGAATCTGCAGGAAGCCCCCTTCTTCGTCGATCCCCATGGTCCTGTACCCCGGTCTGGCCTGTGACCACGCGGCCTTCGCGGGCACGTCCAGCGCATGGAACTGGACCAGGCTGACGTCGGCCGCCCCCTGCAGCAGTCGCCATGGCCCGTACTGCAGCCAGCGGCGCGACACCAGGCGCTCATGCCCGGCGCCTTTGAACGCGCAGCCCCAGCCGTGCGGGTAGTGGTTGCGGCCGAAGCTGGGACGGCGGTACTTGGTGCTGGTGCTGGCCCACTCCGGATACAGGGAGGCGAACGAGGCCACCTCGAACGGCGCGCGCTCCAGCAGTTCCAGCGCGGCACCGGGATCGGGCGTGAACGGGAAACGGCCGGCCACCAGGCCGCTGGGATAGCGGATCAGCGACTCGCTCTGGTCGGCCGTGAAATAGGCCGCCACGACGCCCTTCGCATTGGCCGCCGTGCGCTCCAGCCAGTCGGCCGCCGGTCGCCTGTCCTGGTAGTCGACGACCCATTGCTCCGGAACGCGCCCGGCCCAGGCATGGGCCACGAACCAGCGCAATGCGGCCTCCGGGTCCGGGCCTTCCAGCGCGAGGCCCCAGTATTCGTTGTTGTCGGTCATCGGCTGCCTCCGTCCGGGATTCACAGGGCCGGCAGGCCAAGCTTAGTGCGGAAGTCCGGCTTCAGCAGTACGTCCTTGTTGCTGGCCGTGACCTTCACGACCTTGCCGTCGGTGGCGTGGAACTCGAAGGTGAGCGGGGCGCCCGGGTTGGCGCTCAGGATCTGGTGGGCGAGCGATGCGTTGGCGATCCCGCCCTTCGGATCGAGGAAGGCCACCGATACCTGCTCGATCCTGCGCGGCGCGCCACCCGACGGCTGCACCTTCTGGCCGACCATCGCCAGCATGTCCTCGATCTGGCCGCGTTCGCGCGGGCCGAGCCGGGTGGTGACGTTCTTGATCTCGCGCGCGCGGGTGCCGTCCATGCGGTCGATCGTGCGCCCCTGCGCGACGGCGCTCTCGGGGACGCCCTTGGCGGCCGCCAGTTCCGCCGGACTGATGTCCACGTGCACGGTGCTCTTGCCCGAGCCGAACAGTTCGGCGTACACCCGCTCGCCCAGGCTGCCGCGCTCCTCCGGTCCGAGCCGTTCGCTCAACCGCAGCATCTCGTCCATTCCGGCCGCGCGCCTGGCCTGCGCCGGATCGCCCGTGGCCTTGAGCACTTCGCGGTAGCGGGCGGTCTTCTTCAGGTAGGCGGGGCTGGTGATCTGTTCGACCAGCCGGGCCTTGAAGACGTCCTTCACCTTGCCGCGGACGGTGTCGTAGGTACGGCTGCCCGGTTCGGCTATCGCATCGATCACTTCCTTGCGCGACTTGACCAGTCCCTGGTCCAGCAGCATCTCGACGAACGCGCCGAAGGGCGTGTCGGCCTGGTAGCCGCCCAGTTCGCGGAAGGCCTGGAGGGCGTCGGTCCCCGGTTCGAAGCGCTCGGGTTCGTAGGGACGGTCGTCCTTGACGAATTTGCGCTGCTTCTCGTCGTAGTAGATCTTCTCCCTGCCCGGCTTGGCCACCACCTCCAGCTGGCCCTTGCGGAAACGCCATCGATAGCCGTCGGGCGCCGGGGGCAGCTTGCGCTCGATCCGCATGCGCTCGCCGGCGGCCAGCCCTTCGGCTGCCACGTAGCCGCGGCCCAGGGCGTTGCCCATCTCGATGGCATTGAAGACCGCGGCGTGTTCCTGGTACTGCAGTTCGAGCGAATCCAGGTCCCGCATCAGTTCGTTCTGGCGGGCCATGTCGCGCCGGTCCGCGGGCTGGTCGGCGATGGCGGCCAGTTCCGCATGGCGCTCGCGCATCATGCGATCGAGCTTCACCAGCTCGAACCTCGCCTCCCATGCGCGGCTGCCGATCTGCGGCCGCTTGGCCGCGGGTCCCTTGAACAGGTTGATGAAGAGATCGCGCAGCTGGCGGATGCGCCCGCCGGTACCCGAGTACTTGAGCATCAGCTCGGCCACGGCGGCATGCGTCTTGACGTCGGCGGCGGTGGCCCCTTTCCCGATCTGTATCTGCACGTCGGTGATGAGGCCGTTGCCGCCGCGCTTGTAGACCACGCGCGCGTCCGTACCCATGCCTTCGACCACCGCCACCTTGCCGTGCAGCGATCCGGGCACGCCGCGCAACTGTGCCTTGCCGGGCTTGTAGCCCACTGCGGCGGGGGCGGGGGCGGGAGCCGCGGCCGCGTCCCCGGCCGGCGTGGCGGCGGTGGCTTCCGGCGTGGCGGCTTTCCCCGGCGCCTTGGCGACGGGTTCCGGTGCGGCGGCCTTCGCCGGCGCCTTGCCGGCGGGTTCGACGAATTCGCCCTCCTTCACCGTGCGCTTGCGCGGTTTGCCCTGCACGTCCAGCGGTTCCTCGAAGCTCAGGCTCGCGTCCTTGCCCTTGCTCGATTTGTCGGGGCGCTTGCCGGGCCCATGGGCTTCGCTGAACAGCTTCTCCGAGACGGGAATCGCGGCCTGCTCGAACCAGTTCAGCAGCATCGTCAGCTTCTTGCGGCGCAGCTCGCGCGGGTCCGCGTCCGGATCGGTCTGCGATTCCATGAGCGTGTTGAACAGCTGGTAGCTGATCACGATGAACTGGCCGCCGTTGATCAGCTTGATCGCGATCCTGCTGCTGCTGGCCACTATCTCCAGGCCGCGCGAGCCGGCCTTGCCCACGGTCGACAGCTTGCCCAGTCCGAGGGTGGCGATGTTGATCAGGTCGAACACCGCTTCTTCGTCGACCTGGAGGTCGTCGTACACCGCGCGGTTGACGATGTTGTAGAGGCTGGATCCGGCCTGGATCGGGGCCAGCACGGCCAGGATTCCCAGCGATGAACCGCCGGTCAGGGGCGCCGCCAGGATCGCCGCGATGGTGAGCGCGTGGGCGGCATCGTCGACGGTTTCCTTCAGCTGCGCCTTGATCGACATCTCCAGCTTCATCGGATTGGGCAGTTCGGACTTCCACTTCTCGTAGGGCTTGGGCACCTCGTAGCTGATCCAGCCGCGCCCGCGGTTCAGGTTGCGGCGCAGGTCGGTCATCGCATCCAGCCACGCGTCCTGCCGCCCGGCGCCCAGGAAGCCGCTGGCGCTGCCGGTGAAGGTGCGGCCCGTGGCACCGGTGACGTCGGCGATCACCACCTCGAGCTTGTCGGCGGCGATGTACCTGCGTTCGCCGACGTGGAACGACAGCTCGGTCCTCTGGCTGGTCACCTCGTCGACCAGCATCGCGCGCATGTATCCCACCGGATCGATCTGCGAATCGCGGCTCGACAGTGCGCCGCGCATGCGCGCGATCACCGCGTCCAGGATCTTGAGCCGCGCCCGCAGCTTCTCGAGCTTCGCCTCCTTGAACGCGAGGTATTTTTCGCCCGGTGGATACTCGTCGGATTCGAAATAGGCGATCTGCGACCTGAGCAGGTTCTGCTCGGCCACCTTCGCGTTCAGTGGATCGCTCCCGGCGGCGGCGAGGTCCTCGAAGTAGCCCAGCATCAGCGCCTTGTAGGCGCGCTCGGACCGTTTTATGACCACGTCGCCTTCGCCGCTGGCGATTTCCTGGTCCAGATCCGCCAGCGCGGCTTCGACCTGGGCGCGGTTCTTCTCCGCGTCGGCCTTCAGTTCATCGCCTCCCGACAGCGATTCGCGGGCCACGTCCTCGATGTCGTACACCGACACCATGACCCCGGACACGGAAGTGGCGCGGCGGTACTTGGCGTCCTTGGGAACCACCTGGGTCGCCAGGCAGCGGACGAAGTAGTCCCCCTGCTCCTTGAACGGGACGTCCATCACGTCCTCGGTGGTCAGCTGGTTGGGGCCCCCGGTGATCGCATTGATGACCGTCATCACCGCCTGCCCGGTCATGGCCAGCGCGGTGCGCACGTTCCGGGTCTGCGATTCGACCGCGGAACGGAATACGCTTTCCGGGATGCTCTGCCGGCGCCGGTCGCCCAGCATGGCCTGGCGATCGTCCTTGAGCTGGCGCTTGCGGCGCGCGAAGCCCTCGGCCGCCGCATCCCAGCCGGTCGTGCGCTTCTTGTCCTTGACCCGCAGCGTCTCGTCCAGCTTGAGCACCTCCCACCTGAAGCGCGTCGCCTGCATCAGGTTGGTGACCCGGTCCAGGGTGTTCACGCCCTGGTTCTTGTCCACCTTGCAGATGAAGGATCCGGTGCTGTTGACGGTGGCCAGCTGCGAGGTCAGCGGCAGGGTCGCCGACGGCCAGGCCGGCAGGTTGGCCTTGCTCTTGGCCTCGAACTCCATGAATTCCGGCAGGTTCTCGATCGGGACCGGCGCCGGGGCATCGGCGGTCGCCGCCACGGCGGTGCTGTTGGGGGATACGTAGTAGATGTACTTGGCGCCTTCGAGCGCCTTGTTGAATCCTTCCTGGTCGTCGATGTCCTTGGCGAAGTTGAGCGTGCCCTCCATGTTCAGGTGGCCGATGCCGTAGCTGCCGTCCTCGTTGATGATGATGGGCCGCAGCCGCGCGCCCTTGGTCTGGCGGTAGACGCCCACCGGCACGGTGACCGGGCTTTGCAGGTGGAAGAAGGTCTTGACCACCGGTTTTCCGGTCTCGTCGAAGACCCTGACGTTGGGACCGTTGACGATGACGATGCGGGCTTTGTCCGACTCCTGGTGCTGTTGCAGGAGTTGCGCGAAGTTCGCCGCCGCCTCCTCGAACGTGGCGCCGTTCACCGTGAGCGCCGGGACGCTCTTCGCCGGGGCCTTCTTCAGCTGCACGCGCGGTCCGGCATGGCGCTGCTGGACCACGTGCGCCAGTTCGTGCGCGATCAGCGCCTGTCCGCCGGGCGATCGGGGCGCGTACTGCCCCGGGGCGAACACCACGTGGCGGCCGACGGCATAGGCGTGCGCTCCCAGCGCACCGGTCGATCGTGCGGCCGGCGCGTCGCGATGGATGGACACGTTGCCGAAATCGAAGTCGAAGGCCCGGCCCAGCCGTTCTGCCAACTCCGGATCCAGGGATTGGCCGCGGGTGGAGACGGCGGCGCGCACGTGCGCGGGCGCGTCCGGTGGCGGCGGCGCGTCGGCGGCGGCTTGCCGGTGACCGTGCACGGGCGGGCCATCGGACCCCGGCGGCACTTGCGGGATCTGCAGTGCCCGTTGCGCCAGCAGGTCGGCGGCGCGCTCGGCCGCCGGCCCCTGCGCCGGGTTCGCACCCAGCAGGGCGGCGAGGCCGCGATTGCCCATGCGCGCCACCACCTGCCCGGCCCCGTGGCCTGCGTCCGCCTCGCCTCGCGCCGGCGCATCGTTCCTGGCGCGGCCGGCTTCCTTGCCGCCACCGGCACGCGTGCGGTCCCGGGCGCTGTGGCGAATGGAGGCCTTCATGCGCGCTGCCCCTCGGCCCGTCCGGTCACAGTCCCGTGGGACGCACGCGCGCGCCGCCGCCGGTGTCGGCCGAAGTAACATTGCCCACGTCGATCAGCTGACGCAGCACTGCCTCGTAGAACGCGGTCTTGAAGTTGTGGACCGGGTCGGCCCAGCGTTGCGATGGATCCAGCACGTGGATGGCGTCCCGGCTCAGCAGCACCTCGATGACGTCCGGCCGCTTGTTGCCGACCAGGCCGGCGCCGAAGCCTTCGCCGCTGCCACCGGGCGCGTCCATCAGGGCCTGGCGGTGCCGTTGGCGGGCCGCGGGAGTCGCGCCCGGCATGCGCTCGGTGCCGAACAGGAAGCGGTTCCACGCGCGCTGCACCGCCGGATTGGTGCTGCTTTCCAGCGCATCCCACGCCGGGCGCAGCACCGGATCGTTGGCGGCCACGCGCTCGCGCACGAAATCGAGCGCATTGCGGCCCAGCACGCCTTCGTTGAGCGTGTGCCCGGTGCCGCCCGCTTCGATCGCCGCGGCCAGGCGCGTGGCCACGTTGCGCAGCGTCTGCTGCGGATTGTCGAGCAGGAAGTCGGTGGCGCTGGTGCGGCCGATCCACGATTGCCGCACCTCGCCGATCACCACCGCCTCGAGCCAGGCCGATTCGGTGGAGAAACGGTTGCGGATCTGGGCGTCGCTCAGGTTGTCCAGCGCCACCCGGCGGCTGCGGCCGCCGCCGAATTCGCTCACCGTGCGGAAACGTCGCCGGATGAAGGCGATGCCGGCATCGGTGAGCCCGCCGGCGTCGTCGGTGAACCGGCCGCTGCTGGTTGGCTCGCTGGCTGCCGCGGTGCGGTCGCCGGGCGCCGGGCGGCCTTCTCCGCCCTCGCCGGCGCGGCGCGGCGAGTCGGCGGCGGGCCCGGGTCCGGCCGCGTCGGCGGCGCCGGGGGTCGGCCGTGCAGCGCCGGCGTCGCCTCCTGCTTCGGTGCGCCGGGCGGGCGCGGCGCCGGCCTGGGCCGGGTCCAGCGAGCGGACGTAGCCCTGGATGTCGCGGATCATCGACTGGTACAGCGGCGACCCGGGTTCGACGAACACGGTGCGTTCGCCCCAGTAGGTGCGGAACGCGCCGTCGTGCGCGAAGCGCAGGGTCTGCGGCGGCTCGCCGGGCCGGTGGATGCGGACATAGAAGGGCTCGGCGTGGCCCGGATCGATGCCGTACTCGGTGCGGCCGCGGCCGACGCCCGGGATGTCGAACTCGACGAACTCGCGCACCGGGCCGCCGCCTTCCAGGTAGCGGAACATCAGGCCCTGGAAGTCGTGGGGCGAGGGCAGGCGGAAGGTCGACCGCGTGCTGCCGTCCGGATGGTAGTGCACCACCGCGTCCCAGCCCGAACGGCCGGGCGCGCTGACCCCGGTCTCGTCGCCGATCATCACCCGGTACTCGCCGGTGCGCGGATTGTGGAACAGCCCCACCTCGCGGCCGGCGGACGCCGCCACCGCGTCGTTGTAGGCGTTGAAGGCGGCCTCGTCGGTGCGCAACCGGCGCTGGCACTCGCCGGCCCGCGGCGGATTGGCCACGTCGGCGGCCGGTGGCGGGCGCGAGTAGTCGATGCCGCCCTCGAAGCGCGCCATCAGCCGGTCGTGGCGGCGGGTGCGCCGCGTCGATGCGCGCGGTGGCGCGGGTGGAGCGCGCGGCGGCGGCGCGGCGGCGGAGGTGCTGCGGTCGGCCGGTCCGGGCGGGGTCGCATCGGCACGCGGCGGGGAGGAGCCCTCGCGCGGCGGCCGGAAGCCCGGCGCGTCGCCGGCCTCCAGGCGCGGATCCGCACCTTCGCGCCTGGGTGCGGCGGACTCGCGTGCGCCCTGGTAGCGCGAATGCATCACCATGCCACCGGCCTGGATGCCGATCTGCATCATCGCCCCGCCCAGGATCATGAGCAGTTGCGCCGCACGCTCGTGCTCGGGCAGGTGGCGCAACGCTTCGATCTGCTGCACCAAGCCGGCGCCCATCATCAGCATGCCGGCGCCGTCGGCGCCCAGGCCGGCCACCATCATCACCCGGCCCATGCGCACCATGCGCAGTGGCGTGGCGGCGTGGGCCAGGCCGATCGCCCCGCCGACGAGGTTGACCACGTCCATCGCCGTGGCCAGGTCGAAGCGCAGGCGGTGTTCGTCGTAGCGCTGGTAGAGCCGGTAGGCCGACGGAACCGCGCCGACCGCGCCCAGCGGCAGCAGCAGCATCAGGCTTTCGCCGGCGGTGAAGGGCGCCGCGACGATCGCCGCCAGCGACAGCACCGTGACCCCGTTCTCGACGGCCTCCATCAGCATGCGGCCGGTGCCGGCCTCGACCCGCAAGGTGTGCAGCGCGCCTTCGAGCTGTACCGCGACCCGGCCTCGACCGTAGTCGCTGTGGTCTTCAAGCAGATCGCGCAGGCCGGCCAGTACCGCGGCCACGCGCGGGTTGGGCAAGCCATTCAAGGGCGAAGAGCCCAAGGTGGCGCCGCTGTCCGGCGTGGTCAGATCGGAGATGTACACCTGGTAGGCGCCGCCGACCACGCCGCGGTCGTACATCTCCAGGCTCAGCGCCAGGGAATGGCCCAGGTCGGACACGAAGGTGGCGTGCGGGGTGAAGCGGACCCCGCGCTCGCCGCGGATCCGCTCCTCGCGCATGTCGATCATTTCCCCCAGCGTTTCCAGTTGCCTCTCCAGGCCGCGCACGTCCTCGCGCTCGGCCCAGGCCGAAGACGTCTCTCCGCCGGCATCGAACAGTTCGCGTCGCAGCGCGGCGAGCGCTCCGGGGTCGGCAGGTTCGGCCGTCTCGGCCGCGGCGATCCGGCGGCGCAGCTCCAGCCTCCGCCGCAGCAGCGCGACCTGGCTCCGCAGCAGTTCGCGCCGGGCGACCAGCGCCTCTCCCGGCGCCGCCAGCATCGCCTGCAGTTCCTCCATCTCCGCCTGCAGTTCCGCGGCGTTCTCCGGCGGCAGCGGCGAATCCAGCAGCGCGCGGATCTCCGCCAGCCGCAGCCGTACCTGGAACTCGTTGCGACTGGACTCGCGCACGCGCGTGATCGCCATCTCGTCGGGGTCGCGTGCCACCACCGGGAGCATCGCCACGCTTGGGGCATGCGTCACTTCCTCGTCGCCAGCCAGTACCGGAACAGCACGGCAAACCACCACGTACATGCCCGGCCTTGGGAACACGATGCGGGTGGTGTAGCGCGGCTGGGTGAGGCGTTCGAGCACGGTGCGGATCACCGTGCCGAGCGTGCGCAGCACATTGTTGAGCCGCACCAGGTCGGCCGCGAACGAGGCGTTGCTGATCGCCCGTCCCCAGGGCGTGGTGCCGAAGCGCGAGCGGACGCGCTCGAGGTCGGCGGCGTTGTAGCGGCGTGCCCGCGCGACCCGGGTGTCGAAGACCGTGCCGAAGTCCGGACGCGTGCCGGCCGCGGTGAGCGGGTCGGGGACTTCCTCGCCGGACTCGGGGTCGGGGATGCGCACGAACTTCCACAGGTAGCCGTAGTCGGCAAAGGCGTCGAACACATCGCCGAACTCCAGTTGCATGGTGAAGGCGTGGTCGGTCCGCAGCGCGGCGTCATACAGCGGTGGGGTCAGCGGCGGCGCGCTCGTCATCCGCGCGTCCCAGGGCGGGTCGGTGGCACGCGCCGGTACGTTGAACAGGCTCTCGTCGCCGCGTGTGATGCGCCCTATGGTCCGGTCCAGGTAGCGGAAGAGCCGTCCCAGCAACTCGAGCCTGGCTTCATGGCCCGCGGTGCCTTCGAGCGTCGCCGCCGCGGAAAGGTCCGGCTGGGTGTGCACGTAGCCCAGCAGCCACAGCGCGATCTCGTTTCGAACCCGGTCCTCGGGCGGTGCTTCGGTCAGCCGCGCGGTCAACGGTGCGTCGATCCGCCACAGCCCGCGGTACGCCACTGCACCCTGGGCACGGTAGCGTTCCCGTAACCCGCGCCCGGTGGTGCCCGCCGCGTCGCCGAGCCGGTAGTCGAGGCGTATCGCCTCGACGATGCGGACCGGACCGGTCAGCGCCGCGAAGATGCTTTCGATCATCGCTTCGCGGTTCTCGGCGCTGTACTCCTCGTGGCCCGGCGTGGTCGGCGCCATGCGCTGCCAGTCGCGCGCAAGCGATCCACGCTGGGCCATCTGCCGGCGGAACATATTCTCGTCGTACCACCTGGGCAAACGCGGCCGCAGCAGCGGCCACGCGCTCATCAGTGCATAGCCGACGCGCAGGAGTTCGCGCTGCTCCTCGCTGAGGTCGGCATGCCATCGGTACGGCGGCGCCTCCAGCACCTCGATCAGCATGAGCACGGCCTGCGCCGACAGGCTCAGGCCGATCATGACCTCGCCGGCAGTGGCTGCGCGGTCTACGCGTAGATCGTTTATCAGGCGCAGATTCTGGGAAGCCCCATGCTGCAGCCAGCTCTCCAGCACGCTCGCATCGCGCGAAGGATCGTGCTGGGTTCCGAGCAGCCGTTGCAGGACCAGTGGCCAGATCTGCGCCCGGGTCGAACCGGCGCTGTAGCGCCGGTTGCCGAAGTAGAAGTCGACGCCGTCGAGGGTAACCGCCATCACCGTCGGGGACGGAGCCGTCGGCGCTGCTGCGTCCTCCTCACCGTCGCGCAGCACCAGAAGGCCGTGCGGGCTCCAGGCCAGCTGCTCCACGTGCACCAGTTCGTGCAGCAGCAGGCGCTCGCCGTGCGGCGTGTGCGGAGCGTAGCGCCCGGTGTCGAAGAACAGGTGCTCGCCGGCCGCGAATGCGCGCGCGCGCAACGCCTGGGCCGCGGCGGCGGCGGGGGCATCGGCGTGGATGCGGGCATGCACCACGGCGCTGCGACGTGGCCGTGACACGGGTGCCGGGGCAGGAACCGCTTCGGCTACTTCGGCCGCCCGACGTGCGGCGACTTCGTGAGCGCTATCAGAGTCGGCCACCAGTACGGCCGGCGATGCTTGTGGTGGCCTGTGCCGCGTCGGCTCGCTTGCCCCGGCATGCACCTGATGCAGGAGCGCGCTCAGGCGTGTCGCGCTGGCCTCGGGCAAGGCCGTTCCCGGCCGCGCGAGCGCGGCGCGGACCAGCTGGCCGGCGTACGCGCTGGCCGGTGCGGCGTGCGGTGTGGACGACGCCGGCCGGCCGACCGCCTGCATGCGGCCCAGTAGCGCCTGCATGCCGCGATTGCCCAGTTGCGACGGCAGCAGGTCGGCGCCTTGCGGAGACGGTGCCTGCGCCGCTGCCGGGACGCGGGTGGGCGTGGCCGCCGACGATGCCCGCTGGCCCGTGGCCTTGGCTTGAGCGGGCTTGCTGCTCATGGCCGCCGCGCTCAGGCCTGCGGCAGCAGGCGCGCCACCAGGAGCTGCGCCGGCAGCAGCGCCTGCAGCGCCGGCGTCACCCGGCCGCCGAGCGCGGCCGCGCAGAGGACGACCTCGGCGGCGCCGGCGGCGCGCTTCGGATACGACAGCCGCAGCAGGTGGCGCCAGCTGCCGTCGACCGGCTGGGCCAGGTAGGCGTCGCCGGCACCGCCGGTCTGGATGTGCACGTGGTCGCAGTCGAGGATCCGCATGCATCCGTCCTGGTCCAGGCGGCCGCGCAGGCGATAACCGCGTTCGCCGGAGCACACCGCGCTGAACTCGCCGCGTCCGCCATGGCGGCCAGCCAGGCTCACCTGGCAGGCGGTACGCGACAGGCGTTCGACGGTCAGCAGGGCGCCATCGACCAGTCCCAGCCAGCGGGCGGCGCTGGAGGGCTTCACCGCCTCCAGTGCCTGGCGCATCGCGTCGGGCAGCGCCACTTCGAGGCGAAGGCGCGTGCCTGGTGCGTAGCGCAGCAGGTCGGGCCACTGCGGGCCAGCCGGCATCGCGTCGTTGGGAAGACGGGTCAAGGCGTGCATGGAGAGTCCTGTCCGCCTGCGGTCTCAACCACGGCCGGGCCCGCTCCGGCCGCCGCTGCGCTTGCCGCTGGCGGTGGCGCCCACGGTCGTTTTCGTGGTTGGTTTCGTGGCTTTCTTGGCCTTGGTGGCCTTCTTGGTGGCGGGGGCTTTGCTGATGGCCGTGGCCTTCCTGGTCGTTGTCGACTTCCTGGTCGCCGCGGCCTTCCTGGTCGCTGCAGCTTCCTTGCTGGTGGCGGATTTCCTGGCGGTGGCTTTCCTGGTGGCGGCGGCCTTCTTTGCCGCCTTGGGCTTCCCGCTCCCGCTCGTCCCTGCGGTCCCTGTCCTTGCCGCAGGCCTCCCGGCCGCGGCAGCGGCACCGGCCTTCTTCGCCGCAGCCGGGCGTGGCCCGCGCACGGGCACCGGCACGGGACCGGCGGGCGACATCAGGTCGATGCGTTTCTCCAGCGCGCTCAACCGCTCCAGCGGCAGGCGCGTGGCCAGGTCGTCCTGGGCGTTGCGCACGGCGACCAGGTCGGTGCGCAGCTTGGCGATCTCCACGTCCTTGGCGGTTGCGGTCTTGCGCATGTCCGCCAGCTCGCCCTGCAGGCGCTCGATCTCCCTGGCCTGTTCGCGCAGGCCGCCGGACTCCTCGCCGATGCGCCGTTCGACCGCCGCGTCCACTTCCTTGAGGTTCTCCACCTCGGCGCGCACGGCGTCGATGCCGCGTACCTGCGCCTTCAGCGACTGCACGTCGCCGTCCAGCCGCGCCACCAGCTGGCCATCGACCGCGGCGGCGTCGACCTCCGGCATGCGGCTGTAGTACTTCACCACGCCGTCTTCCTGGTGCAGCGTGACCCGGTCGCCCGGCCTGAGCTTGAGCGGGTAGTCCTTCAGCGAGCGAAGCTCGGCGCGCGCGCCGCTCTCGGCGACCGGGCGCACTTCCACCACCTCGACCTGCTGCAGCGCCAGCGCGCGCTGCGCGTACCCGATGTCCTGGTTGACGATTTCCCGTTCGCGCGTGCCCTGGGGGCGGACCGGCTGGAAGTCGAAATCGCCGACCGCGCGTCCGGCCAGGCCGCCGATCAGCTTCCCGACCGTGCCGACCTTGTCGGCGCCTTCGCGCCACACCCCGCGGAAGTCCGAGGCGCGCCACCAGTCCACGGCCTTCAGCGTCTGCTCGACGCTGACCCGGTCGACGCCCTCCGGCTGCAGCTGCGGCATGTCCAGTTCGAGCTCCACCTGGATCGTGCCGCGGTCGGCATTCATGAGCGGACGGTCGAACGTGCTGAGTACTTCGCGCTCGTCCAGGAAGACCTTGAAGAACACGTCGGGCGCCCGGTCCGGCGCGTAGTCGCCGAAGTAGGTGCTGTCGAAGCCGATGGCGAACAGGCCATCCTCGTTGGTGACCACCTGCCCCAGCAGGTCGTGGTAGCGGGTGTCGCGGTCCCAGGCCTCCACGCGCACGCCGCGCACGCCGACCCGGCTAGCGCGGTCCACGACGCGGCCGTGGATCGTGTATTCGGACTGTTTCCGGAAGTTCGTGGCCATGGGAGGCTCCTCAGGGCACCAGTTTCAGGCAGCAGAATTTCGCGAAGGCCTTCTTCAGCACCGGCAGCAGGGGCACGGCGGAGAGCCAGTAGCCCCAGGTGCGGAACGACTTGGCGTAGTGGCGCTTGCTGAAGTTGCAGATGTGGAACACCTTGTTGTCCCTGACCTCGATCGTGCCGAGGTAGACCTTGTCGTCCTTGGTGCACTGGTGGCACTCGACCAGGAACTTGTCGCACCAGCAGTCCTTCAGGTACTGGGCGAACACTCCGACCAGGTCGGTGAAGGCATGCAGCATCTGCGTGCGGTAGGCGGCCAGGGTGAGCGGCGGTTCGTGGGTGAAGCTGGGCGTGCCGGCGATCAGTTCGGCGACGTTGACCGCGTTGACGGTGTTGGACAGCAGGTTGAGCGCATACGCTTCCTTTTCGTCCGGCCGCACCGCCAGCGAGATCGGCATGATCTGCAGCGGGATGCGCAGGCGCGTGTCCAGGATGCCGGCGGCGGTGTCGAACAGGCGGATGCGGTAGGTGTTGGCATCGGCCAGGGTCAGCACGTTGCGCGACGGCAGCAAGCCCAGCCGCCACGCACTGGCGCCGCCCAGCGGCGTGCGCTGGACCGCGGCCGGCGACGCCACCGTCACCGGGAAGCGCATGAGCTCGCTCTGCCCGGGCGGGTTGCCGGTCATGTAGACCGCGCCCCGGTGCACCACCAGGTCGTTCCAGAAGTCCTCTCCGCTGCCCACGGCGACCGCGACGGACAACCCGGTGGTGCCCAGGTTGACCCGCCGGATGCCGTTGAATGCGCCCGTCTGCAGGCCTCCGCTGTGCTCGGCGGCGATGGCCACCGCGCCGTCGGTGTCGATCGCGAACAGGCCGGTGGCGTTGAAGACCCAGTCGGGGTTGGGGGTCAGCGGGATGGCGGCCGGGTTGAAGCGGTACACGCCGCGCCGGTTCGGAGCGGTGTCGCTGCGGCCGATCGCGAACAGCACGTCGCGATGCTTCGGGTGCGTTTCCAGGCGCACGAAGCGGACGTCGCACACCACGCTGGCGGCGCTCCAGCTGTAGCCCGGCGCGGCCCCGGCGGTGGCCGGCGGGGTGATCCTGGCGGTGGCGAACACCGAGTCGACCTGGGTGCCGTTGACCAGGGTGCCGACCACGTACATCTCGGTCCCGGAAGGGTCGAAGGCGATGTCCTGCACGTCCAGGTTGCTGGCGCCCGGGAAATCGAGCACCGCCACCGCGGACCGCGCGGCGACGTCGAACACCTGGATGCGGTGGCCGGTGCCGTAGCTGTAGATGTACTCGCCCGAGGGGTCGAGCTTGATCCGGCGATGCAGCAGCCACATGCCGAACAGGGTGTCGATGCCGGTGGGCACGGCATAGGGGTACGCGGGGAACGGCTTCAGGTGGTCGAACATCGCGCAGTAGGTCTTGCTGGCGAGCAGTTCCTTCAGGTCCTCGTGGAACTTCTCCAGCAGGTCGTGCTCGACCTTCGACAGGAAGATGTAGCGCCCGCTCGCCGAGTTGACCAGCTGCCACAGCAGGTTCAGCAGCGAGACCAGGCGCTTGTGCTGGTCCGACAGCGGCAGCGTGGTGTCCGGGAACGGCGTGAGCTGGGCCTTGAAGAAGGCCACCAGCGAGAGGATGCAACCCTCCCAGAAGTCCTTCAGCAGGGTGCCCTCCAGCACCGAGTCCCAGAAGGTCTGCGGCAGGCTCGGCTCCAGGTGCGTGGACACGCCGTTGGCGGCCTGTTCGATCCACATGTTGACCCTGCCGGCGCCGGTGGCATCGAGCAGTCCCTGTTCGATGGCCCGCTTGACCACGTCGATCGCGCGGTCGCCGGAGGCGTGCAGCAGGTCGCCGTCGCAGTCCAGGGCGTAGCCCTTGGTCAGCACGACCTTCTCGCGGTCCTTCGAGCAACGCAGCTTCAGCCCGCAGATCACGCCCATGCCGTGGAGCAGCCGGTTGTGCAGCCGCAGGTCGCCGGTGAGGTCGGCGCGGCACAGCGCGTCGATGGCCTCCTGCACGGTGGTGACCTCGCCCCAGCCCTGGATGTGCGTTTCCGAAGCGCCGGCGCCCGGGTCGTAGGCGATGCGGCTTGCATCCAGGCCCGACAGCGCGGCCAGGCGCGGGCGCAGGTCCTCGGCGAACACCACTTCTTCGTCCGCCGGCCCGTCTTCGCGCCAGCGGTGGATCGCGGCGAGCGGGTAGTAGGCGTGCTGCACGCCGCGCGCGGGCGCCTCGACCAGGCGCTCGACGCTGCGGTCGATGGTGCGGGTGGCGAACTGCCAGTAGTCGCCCGCGCACAGGTCCTGGCCGCCGAACTCGACGACCACGCCATCGGCCAGCACCAGGTCGCCCGCGGTGCAGGCCGCCACGCCGTCCCAGCGGGTCAGCTTGGCGTGCTGCGCCGCGAGCATCGCGCGCGGCAGCGGCGCATGGAACCGCGCCTGCAACGGATCGGCCACGGTCGGATCTTCCCAGCCGATCCGGCGCGTCTGCAGGTTGACGGTGACCACCCTGCGCAGTTCGCCGCGCGCGTGGTCGGTGTGGTCGACGCGGTCCTCGCAGGGGCCGGTCACCAGTTCCACCAGGTCGTCGGCCACCTCCACCAGGTCGCCGATCGCGAACAGTTCCGGCTTCTCGACCACCACCGAGGTGGCGGCGCCGGCGGCGTCCTCGATCAGCGCGCAGGTCGTGCCGGCGTTGTCGCGCGACCACTTGAACCAGGCGGTGCCGGCCGCGTCGGCGGCGCCGATGTTGCCGGCGCGATGGATCTCGATCCGGAACAGGCTGTTCTCTTCGCCCATGTACGGGCCGGCGATGGCCGGCTCGCATGGGTCAGCGCACGGGTCGAACACGGCCGCCGGCTTGTCCTTGGTGGAGAGCACGCCCTTGCCGATGCGGGGCAGCAACGCGAACGCATCGGCCGGTGGCTGCGCCGCGCCGGCCAGCGGCGCCTCCAGGCCCTTGAGCAGCCGCACCTGCGCCACCAGCTGCTTGCGCGTGCAGGTGTCGTCGCCCTCGAGCGCGACGTCGCGCAGCGCGGGGCGCTCGATGTACGACAGCGGCCGCTCCCACAGGTCGAGGTAGGCCCAGTCGATCCGGCGCCGGCCGGGCGCCACCGGATCGAGCGCGGCCGGGTCGGCCTGCGGCAGGTCGGCCTGCGTCCAGTAGGTGCCATGGGCCTCCTTGATCGCCGCCAGGCCCTCGCCGTAGAACCGGCCGGCACCGGCGGCGCTGCCGTCGCCGCCCATGACCACCAGGTCGCGCGCGCGATCGGCTTCGAGCAGGACCGGGCCGAAGCGGTAGCTAGCGGCCGCGTCCAGGTCCGCATAGGTCAGCCGGGTGATCGCGCTCCAGTTGAACGCGCCAGCCTGCGGCAGGGCGAAGGCATGCCGTTGCCAGGCGCCCTGCGCGGTGACGACGGCGCCGGCCAGGGTGATGGTGTTCGCCGGGACGGCATCGTCGTGCAGCACCACCGACAGCGGTGCGGCCGCCGGCGCGCGCTGCACGCCGAGCAGCAGCCGGCGCGCGCGCGAGGCGTCCACCGGCACCGGGAATGCGTAGGCGACGCTCGTGGCCTGGGTGGCCTGCACCGCGGCACCGCCCCACAGGCGCTGGTCGTCGTCCACCGACAGCACCGCCGCCGCCGGTTCGGCGGCGTAGCGGTCGGTCAGCTCGGTGCGCGCCACCACGCTGCGCAGCGGCAGGTCGGCCTTGAGGAAATCGAAGCCGTAGCGGGTAGCCGCGTCCAGGCCGGTGAATCCGTACTCGACGATGCTGTCGGCCGCGAAACCCGCCGGCCAGGCGCCGGGTACCGCGCGCAGCAGCTTCCAGCCGTCGTCGGTGGCGACCTGGGTCATGGCGAAGGCATGGGTGGCCGCCGCGTCCTTGACGTAGAACGCCAGGCCCGCGGTCGACATCGCCTTGACCGCGACCAGCACCTCGCCGACCTCGGCCAGGTCCAGCGGATGGTCGAGCCCGCGGGCGATCGCGGTCGCGCCGGACGCCACCAGGCTGCCGTCGCCGACGCGATGGTCGAAGTAGTCGACGAACACGCTGGCCGCCGCAGGCGTGGCGGTCCAGCCGTGCCGCGATTCCAGCCGGTCGAGCAGGACGTGCGTGTCCACGCGGAAGCCCTCGTTCGGGCTGCCGGTGTGCATCGCGTCCCCGGCCAGGCGCTGGATCAGGCGCAGCACCAGTTCGTTCTGTTCGTTGAAGTCCGATTCCAGCGGCAGCCGTCCCATCTGGTGGAACACGCCGACGAAGTGGTTCAGTTCGTCGAACGACACTTTGGCGATATCGTTTTTCATGGCGACGGATTTCCTGGGAAGCGGGGCCGCGGCAGCACGCGGACCTGGAGGGGGGTCAGGCCCGCGGGGATCGATTCGGCGAGGCGCAGGCCGGTGTTCTGCAGGCGCCATGGCAGGCCGGCGCGATGGAACGCGCCGATCTCGCCGCCTTCCTCGCCGCCGCCGAGCAGGGCGGGCGCGGAGTTGGGATGCAGGTGCAGGTAGCCCGCGTCGCCCCAGTCGATGGAGACGAAGATCGGCGTGGCCGTGGTGCAGCGGAATGCCGCCGCGTCGAAGGCCCTGGGCAGGCGCGAGAAGCGCAGGCAGCTGGCGCCCGGATCGGCCAGCGCCAGATCGCCGTAGCACAGCGTGTTGGACAGCTTCGCGCGCTGCGCCGCCAGGCCGCCCAGCAGGGTGCAGCGCTCGAGCACGACACGGCCGTTGGCGAACTCGACCGCGTCGACGCCGGCCGGTTGCTCGACGCTGGCGGCCGGGTGCTGGATGGCGCTGTCCTGCGCCTGGCAGCTTCCGGCCGCGGCGGCAACGTGCACCGGGCCGCTGATGCAGGACTGGAGCGCCACCTCGCAGTGCCCGGCCTGGACC
Organism: Pseudoxanthomonas suwonensis; assembly: GCF_000972865.1. Lineage (NCBI taxonomy): Bacteria > Pseudomonadati > Pseudomonadota > Gammaproteobacteria > Lysobacterales > Lysobacteraceae > Pseudoxanthomonas > Pseudoxanthomonas suwonensis. Next base: position 2,026,809 of record NZ_CP011144.1, on the reverse strand, counting down.
ACCCGCAGCGACGCGCTCGCCGGCTGCAGCGTGCAATGGCGCAGCATCACCGACCCCACCACGCCCTGCACCTCCAGCGCGCCGCCGGCGAAGGCCAGGCCGTCCAGGACCAGTGCCGCGAGCGTCGAGTCGCGCACCCGCAGGGCCCGCGGCGCCGCCGCCGGCTTGACGATGAAGGGGGTCTGCAGCGCCGCGGCGCGGATCACCAGGCCACCGGGGAAATCGCGGTTGCCGATCTGCAGCGCCTCCTCGTAGACGGCGCTGTCCAGGATCTCGATCACGACCGGTACGTCGAACCCGTCGGGGGCGGCGGCGATGGCCGCCTGCAGCGACGCGTGGTGGGCGTCGCGCGTGCGCGCCACCGTGATCCGGGCCGGCGCCAGGTCGGGACGGGCATGGGGACCGGCGCCGATGGCCGCGGTGAGCCCGTAGCGGAAGTCCACGCTCAGTTCGCCGGCCGGCTCCTCGCCGGCAGGGAACGCGAAGCGGCCGCGTTCGGCGTCCACGGCCACCTCACCGGCGGCCAGTGGCGGTACCAGCGGGCGGTCACGGCAGCACAGCGAGCGGGCCACCACCCTACGCCAGCGCTCCGGCGGATGCCCCGGCCGGATGCGCCGCTGGCCTTCGGAGGCGCGCGCCAGGTGCTGCAGCGAGAAGGCGCCGTACAGCGAAGCGTCGGGGTTGCGGTCGGGGGCGCCAGCGCCATGGTCGCCGCGGGCGTGGTAGGTGCTGCCATCGGCGGCGACGTAGAAATAGTGCGCGGCCGCGGGCGCGACCGCGTCGATCGCCGGCAGGTAGGCCTGCACGGCCTGGCCGCGCGCGTTGCGCAGGATCGCTTCGCTGGCGGGGAAATCGGCCGCTGCCGCGCCCTGGTTGACGACCCGGAGCAGCAGCGCCGGATGATGGAATTCGCCGCTGTCCGGTTCGAACGGCGCGACGCCGTCGGTGTAGCCGAAATCCGGGGTCGCGCTGTCGAGCCGCAGCCGGCCCTGCGGATTGCGCAGCTGCAGCTGGCTGGCCAGCGGCTGCCCGGGGGAATAGGCCACCGGCGTGGACACGCTGGCGACCAGGGTGAACACCGCCCCCAGGCGCACCGCCTCGAGCGCGAAGCGCAGGCCCGCGCCGTAGACCGTCGGGTCGGCGGCGACCATGCCGCGGGCGCCGGCCAGTTCGCCGAAGTCCAGCGCCGGCTCGCGCGAGACACCGGGCGCCGGCGGTTCGCCGACCAGGGCGATGCCATCCTCGCGGATCGCGAAGCCCAGCGGCGAATCCACGTAGGCCCGCGCGTGCTCGCGCAGGTCGCGGTTGCGGATGGGAACATCGTCGGCGTTGGCGTGGCAGATGTCGGCGCCGGGCGCACCGGGCCGCGACGCGACCTGCACGCGCAGCGCTTCGGTGGCGCCTCCGGCGTGGAGGGCGGTGTCCAGGCCCAGGGGATGGAACGTGTAGTGCCCGCCGCCGATCGCCCTGGGCGTCGCCGCGAGCAGCGGGAACGAGGCGATCGGCCACTGGAACACCGCGACGTTGCCGACCCGGTGCCAACCTGCGCGCTGGCCGGCCGGCCGCAGGTCGGCCAGCGCGCGCGCCCGCGAGTAGGGCGTGTGGATCGCGGCCAGCGCCTCGCCGCGCCGCAGGTCGAGCGCTAATCCCGCCGTCGGCTTGATGTGCGCCAGGTTCTGCATCCAGGCCACGCGCTCGAACATCTCCACCGCGTGCACGCCCAGGCCGCCGACGTCGCGGGCAATGCCTTCCAGGCCAGCCAGGGTGCCTTTCCGGCGGCGCCAGCGCAGCGTGTTCTTCACGTCGCCGCGGTTGCGCGCGGCCATCCCGAGCAGGCTCGCCGCCTCGCCGGTGTAGAGGACCTCGGTGCCTACCAGGTCGGCGAGGTAGGCGACCGCCCAGTCCTGCGCCGAGTCGATGAAATGGTCGGCGTAGTGCTGCTCGATGCCGCGCCGCAGGCGCCACAGTTCGTCGGCGAACAGGGCGACGAACGCCTGCAGCCGGCCGTCGGCGTCGCGGGCGCGGTAGACGCCGGGCAGCCAGCGCCACAGCTGGGCGGCGACTTCCTGGCGGGACGGGGCGGGCACGTCGATCATGCGAGTCCTCCGGCCAGCTGCAGGGTCAGGCGACCGATGGCCCGGTCGCCGGGATCGCCGCCGGTGGCCAGCGCATCGGCCGGCACGGCGATGCGGTCGGCCACTTCCGGCGCGGCCCCCTCGCGATGGAACAGGGTCGCCAGCACGTGGTCGACGCCGGCGACGGATTCGGCCGCCAGGTAGACCTCGCTCAAGGCCAGGTCGACCCCGAGTCCTCGGCGGTCGAAGGCGAAGAAGCCGCCGCCTCCCGGCTGCGAACCGAAGGCCGCCATGAGCGCGCGCTGCACGGCCGCCTGCGGGTGGTTGGCGGCCACGTTCACCTGCAGCGCCAGGCGCACCGGCCAGGCGCGGTGCCCGCGCACGCGCAGGCGGCCGGGCGCGGCGCTGCGCGTGGACAGGAACGCGAGCAGGGCTTCCTTCTGCGGCAGCGACAACGCATTGCCTCCCGCCGCGGCGCAGGTGACGACGATCGCGCGGCGCCGGGACGCGCCTTCGCGCTCGAGGTCGGCGCGCGCCTTGGCGATGCCGGCGAAGGTGAGCGCGAGATCGGCGTGGTCGGCCAGCGATGCCGCCCGGTCCAGCGTGCGCACGCGGTGCGCGGCCTGATGTTTGGCCACGGCCGGCGATTCCCGCCCGGCGCCGCCGCTGGCCGGCACCGGGTTGAAGCTGCGCTCGAGGAAGGGCGCCGCGCGCGGCATGCTGGCGATCGCCGCGGCCGCGACGTTGGCCGCGGCGCCGTGGCCGACCCGGTAGCGGGCCACGATGTTGTCGCGGCCCGACGGCGGCGCGGCGCCGTGCATGCCGTCGCCGAAGACGACGGTGGCGCGCTCGCGCTCGTCGATCTCGACCATGCAGTGCCGGTCCAGCGGTCCGCTGCCGGCCAGGGTGTCGACCGTGGTCCAGCGTTCGCCGTCCACCCGCACGTCCACGGCCGGTACCACCCCGCGCGGCGCGGCCGCGTCGGGCACGAAGGCCAGCGCCGGGCGCCGCAGGCCGAAGCGCTGCGGCGCGGCGGCGGGATCGCCGCTGCCCAGCACCTCGTCGGCGACCAGGGCGCCGTGCGCGACCGCCGCCACGTTGCCGTAGATGCGCGTATCGCCCAGGGCGTAGGCGTGCTCCAGCGGACGCGCCAGGGCGACCCGGGTGGCGCCCGCGAGTGCCTGCACCTGGCTGATGCGCGCGCCTTCGGCGCGGGTGCCGTCCGCGACCACCAGGTCCAGGCCCGCCGCCAGGCCCGGCGGGGTGCCCACGATGTCCAGCTGCGACGCGCCCGCCGCCAGCACCGCCTCGGCGCGGTCGTGGCCGGCGATGCGCATGGCGTGCTCGAACGGGCCATGCAGGCCCAGCGCGGCGACGCCGAACGCGCCGCTGGCGACGCCATCGAGGGTCAGCACGGTCCTGCCTTCCACGCTGTCGGCCCGCAGCACCCGCAGCGCCATGGCCAGCCGGCCGTCGCTCAGCGCCACCACGGTCTGCGGGGCGAGGCCGTCGTAGGCCTTGTCGAGCGCAAGCACGGTATGCCCGCCCTGGAACACGCCGTCCAGCTCGCCCAGCAGCAGCGGCCGCAGCCGGGTCTGGTGGGTGGCCGGATCGTGGGGCGCGACGCGGTAGAAGCGCACGCGCGCGGTTTCGTCGAAGGACCGCTTCACCGGGCGCAGCGCGCGCGTGGTCGGCTGGGTGAGCGTGATCGTCCTGCCGCTGGCGCCGGCCACGGTCGCCAGTTCCACGCCGCTCGCATCGGCCAGCAGCAGCAGGTCGCCGGGCGCGGGCGTGTGCGGGAAGTCCTTCTTCTTGGAGGTGGAATCGCGGGTCAGCACCGTGGTGCCGGCGCGGATCGTGCCGGTGGCGGCGCCGCACGCGGTGCCCTCCAGTACCCGCGTGGCCGAGCGCCGCAGCGACGCGGCCACACCGCGGTCCAGGGTGATCGTGCGGGCCGCCGCGTCCTTGGCCAGCACCAGCATGGGCATGAGCAACCCGCCGCCGTCGACCAGCACCGCGCCGCCCACGGTGAACATGGCGGCGTTGGCCACCGGCAGCGTGTTGTGGCCGAGCACGATCTCGTCGGCGCGTTCGGCCGCGGCCAGCTTCATGACCTGGCTGGCGCGTGCGCGTATCCGCAGGTCGGCGATGGCCAGGTCGCGGTCGGCCGCCGCCGCGCCGGCCGTCCAGCGCAGGTGCGTGGCGCCGGCCTGTTCGACCGCGGCGGCCAGGGGTGCGGCCGCCAGGGTGGCGCCGTCGTCGAAGACGATCGGCGCGCCGGCCCGCAGTCCGGCGTAGACGCCGTCCATCGCCGCGGCCACGTCCTGCGCCGCCGCCGCCGCCGCGCGCAGCCGCAGCGTGCGGCTGGAACGGTCGTGTCCCACCAGCCGCATCAGGTTGCGCGCGGCGTCCACTTCCAGCGGCGCCTGCGTTTCGAACACCAGGTCGGTGCGGTCGCTTTCGAAGGGCAGCGGCGCGGCATTGAGCTGGAAGCCGGCCGGCAGCATGCCGCGCTCGCCCGGCTTGGCGATGAACGCCTGCAGCGCACTGGCGCTGGCGCCGCTGCCCAGGCGATAGTCGATCAGCGCGCACAGGTCGATCAGCGAGCGGTGCAGGGTGGCCGTACGCAGGAAACCCTCGTTGCCGCGCTGGTCCGCGTAGGCGTTGAGGATGGCGGCCAGCTGGGCGAACAGGTCGACGAACACCGTCCCGTAGTCGCCGCCTGCGTCCTTCAGCGCCGGGTTCCAGCCGGGCAGCGCCGCGGGCAGCCGGTGCAGCAGGCGCGCGCGCAGCGCGGCGAGGTCGTCGGCCGCGTAGTCGATCCGCGGCAGCGCCGGGCGGTTGCTGGCGGTGACGGGCAGCGCCTCGAAGGGCAGGCCGGCTTCGATGCTCATCATCCCTCCTTGCCGCCGTGCGTGCGGATGAACAGCACGCCATTCGCGGTGTCGGCCGGGTCGTTGTCGCAGCGCGCCACCTCCAGCGCACCGACCGGGATCGCGCCGGCCGCCTCGCAGTCCGGATAGCGGTTCCCCAGGCGCTTGAAACGGGTCACCGCCACCGAGCGCACCCCTTCGATCGCGCCGACCGCCGCGTACAGGTCCGACAGGTACACCGCCTGCCCGAAACCGAAGCGGCCGGGGCCGAAGAACGGCGTGCGTCCCGACAGCGGGCCCACCAGCGCCCGTTCGACCGCCGCGCGCACGTCGCGCGCGAAATGCGCGCCGTCCACCTCGATCCGCAGGCCCAGGTGCAGCGGGCAGTAGCGCGCGTCCTCCACGCGCACGTCCCCCCCGGCCATCCTGTACTCGGCCAGGCGCGCCTCGAACGCGGCACGCAGCCCCGGCACGGCCGCCAGCGGCCGGCGATCGGGCATGTCCACGCCGACGAACACCGTGTTCCAGCTGCCGGTGGCGCGGCTCCGCGCCTTGCTCTGCACCGGCACGTAGCGGCGCGCGCCCAGCTTCACGCCCTCGGCGAGGCAGGCTTCGTAATCGGCGGGCACCACCGCGCGGTGCTGCCGGCGCAGCTGGTACGGCCCGGCCAGCCGCGCGCGCTCCAGCGGTTCCGGATCGCGTGCTCCGGCCGACGGAAACGGGTTGCGCACGCCCAAGATCTTCTGGTCCTGGTGCTGGAACCGCAGCGCACGGTCGAAGACCCGCAGGCGCCCGGCCGCGACGTGGCCGCCGGCGCCGTTGCCCACGCGGTAACGCACCACGATCCGCGCGCCGTCGGCCGGCGCGGCCCCGCGCTGGCCGTCGCCGAAGACCAGGGTGAAGTGGCCGCTGTTGCTGCGCCAGATGCGGTAGTGGCGGTCGGGCGCCTCGCTGTCGACGAAATCCTCGACCTCGACCCAGCGCGCGCCGTCCACGTCGACCCGCAGTTCGGCGCGGGGCACGCCGTCCTCGCCGGGCACATGGGTGACCGGCGCCAGCTCCAGCTCGATGGCCTGTCCTCCCGCGCCGGTTCCGGCGAGGTCGAGCCGTTGCGAGGCGCCGTGCGTGGCGCGCACCGCATTGCCGTACAGGCGCGCCGGGGCGATGCCGCCGGCGGGGTCGCCGGCCGCGCGGTAGTCCGCGGCCAGCGGCTCGACCAGGGTCAGGGTGGTGGCCGGGCCGGGCGCGACCGCCGCGACCTCGATCCATTCGCCGGCGGGCGCCCGCGTCGCGTCGGCGCGCGGATCGCCGGTGTCGAACTGCTGCAGCAGCAGGCGGTCGCCGGCCTTCACCAGCCCGTCGAGGTTGGCCGCGCACACGACCTGGCGGCGATCCGCGCCGGAGGGTGCATCCGCCGCCAGCGCGATGCGGTTGAGCGCGGGGACCAGCACCGCGGCGTCCGCGGTCTCGTACACGACCGCGTCCGCGCCGGCCGGCGCGGTGGCCACCGCGAACCCTGCCTGCAGGAACAGCGGTTCGCCGCCCTCGGCCTCGACCAGCAGCAGCGCCTCGCCCGCGCAGCCGGGATCCATCGCGTAGTCGACCAGGCGCAGCAGCTTGCGCACCGACTCGTGCTGCATGGCCGTGCGCAGGAATCCTTCCAGCGCCACCCGGTCCTGCAGGTAGCCCAGCTGGTCGCCGGCATAGGCGAACAGCTCCATCAGCACCATGCCCGGGTCGGCTTCGCTGCGGTCGCGCCAGTCCGGCGCGACCTGCGGCAAGCGGTCGAGCAGCGCGCGCAGCAGGCTGTCGTAGTCGTGCGCCATCAGGTCCACGCCCGCGTAGGTGCGCGGGGCGGGCGACGGGACGGGCGGGTCGCGCCCGCAATCGACGGCGATGCAGTCAACCACGGCCGGCTCCCTCCTGGGGCAGCAGCTGGTACACCACGCGGCCGCGCTCCAGGTCGCGCGTCTTGGTGTAGACCACTTCGATGTTCAGCGTCTCCTCCTCGCCGACGACGTGCACCGCGTTGACCATCAGCAGGTGGCCCAGGAACGACTGCAACGCCTTGGCCACGGTGAATTCGGTGGCCGCCGCCAGTACTTCGTTGTTGCCCTGGAACACCAGGCCGCGCGCGCCGCAGCCGAAGCCGGGCAGCATCACCCGCTCGCCCGGGGCGGTGAGCAGCAACTGCTCGATGCGGCCCCGGATCGCACCGTCGAGGTCCTGGGTGGCGACGCCACCGGCACTGGTGAGGCCGAAGGGGAAAGCCAGGTAGCGTTCGCCGGTCATGGCACGGTCCTCACTTCACTGCGCCCGCGGCGCCCGACAGCACGGTCGCGGCCGCCGGTATGCCGGCGCCGAACCGGTTCACCGCCACCGTGATCTCGATGTTCGCCTTGAGGTGCCTGATGACGCCGGTGGAAATGGCGATGAGCGCCTTGCGCCGGTTCTCCGCGGCCTCCGGCGTTTCCTCGTCCAGGTCGATCAGCTCGAGCTCCACCATGGCAAGCTCGATGGCCTCGGCCATGCTGCCCGCCTCCAGGAAGTCGCCGACGAGGAAGCCTGGTTTCAGCATCGCGGGTTCCTCCGGCTCAGCACGGACAGGGCGGCAACGAGGGCAGCGACGGCAAGGAGGGCAATGCCGGCAGCGCGGGGATCGGCAGCGGAATCACCAGCGACGGCAGCGGCAGCGACGGCAGCCGCGGCAACGACGGCAGCTGCGGCAGCGACGGCAACGACGGCAGGGAAGGCAGCGCGGGGATCGGCAGCGGAATCACCAGCGACGGCAGCGGCAGCGACGGCAGCGGCAACCCGGGCAATGCCGGCAGCGCAGGCAGCGAGGGCAGTGAGGGCAGCGCCGGGAGCGCGGGAATCGGCAAGGCGATGACCAGCTGCGGCATGGGCAGCGACGGGATCCGGCAGATGCAGGACATGGCGCACACGGCCTCCTATTTGAGCTTCACCGACTTGGACATCGCCGGGTGCATGGGCGAGGACAACGGCATCGGCACCGGTATCGGCGGGCCCGATGGGCCGAACGCGGTGGGATGGACGTGCGCGTCGAACGCCGCGGCGAAGGCGCGGCCCAGGATCGCCGGCTCCATCGCGCCCTCGCCCAGGGTCACGGTGTCGCTGCGCACCATCACGTTCTTGGCGATCACCTGCACGGACGCATCGACCATGTCCACCACCGTGCCGCCCTTGTTGGTCAAGGTGATGCTGGAATCGCCGAGCCGCACGTTGTTGCCGTTCTCGTCGGCGAACGAGAGCTCGCCCTGGTCGGCGTTGAGGTAGAGGAAGGTCCCGTTCTTGTTGCCGACGGTGACGCTGCCCTTCTCGTCGAAGACCAGCATCGCGCCGTCCTTGTGGCGCAGGGTGACGCTCTCCTTGCCGTCGATGTCGCAGAACTCCAGGACATGGCCGCTGGAGGTCCTGAGCACGCGCCGACGGGGCTCGTCCTGCTCCATGTCCGCCGCCTCCGGCGGGATCTCCGTGTTGCCGCCGGGCGCCGACCAGAACACGCCGACCCAGATCGGGCTGTCGATGCTTCCTTCCTCGAATTCGACCCAGACCTTGCTGCCGGTCTCCGGCACGAAGAACAGTCCCTGCCCGGCCGCGCCGCCGAAGGGCAGGCACGGCCAGGCCCAGTCGCTGACGGCGGGGCTGTCGGTACCGGGCTTGCGGTCGCCTTCCACCGGGAACAGGCTGGGTATCCACACCCGCACCCGGCCCAGCTGCTGCGGGTCCTTGTTGTCGATGACCACGCCGCGGTACTTGCCGAAGTACTGGCCTTCGAGGCGCTCGATGCGATCGCTCTCGGTCCGGTTGCTGTCCGCCCGCTCCATGTTCATGCGCTTCTCCTATGCCGGCAGCACGCGCGGGCCGGCGGCGACCACTTCGATCGGGTCGCTGTCGGCGCCGGCACCGGCGGCCAACGGCATGGACATGTCCGGCGACTCGCCCTGGAAATCCTCGCTGCCGAGCTGGCCCAGTGCGTTGCGCGACAGTTCGAACTGCATCTCGTAGCTGCGCGGCGCCAGGCGGTGCTGGACCTTGCGCACGTAGTAGTTGCCGTTGTAGCGGGCGCCGGCGCCCTTGACCGTGACCAGCTTGCGGATGCGCAGGACGGCGCCGTAACGCAGGCCGTTGAGGGTGCCGCGGGCGGTGATCCACCAGCCGTGGCGGCGCAGCATGCCGGCCGCGTATTCCGCCGCCTGGGTGCCGGCGTGGAAACCCAGGCCCCGGGCGATGCGGCGTGCCTGCGGCATGCGGATCGCGCCGCGCAGCGCGGACAACGGGTCGGCTCCCAGCGACGGCAGGCCCGAACTGTGGGCCAGGTCGGTCCTGGCCTGGCCTTCCATCGCGTCGAAGTAGCTGACCTGGGCCTCGGTGGGCGCGGTGCCGTCGGCATCGAACTGCAGGCCGTGGCAGTTGGTCTGCTCGCCGAAGTTCACCGCGATCAGCTTCTGCGGCTGCCCGCTGAGCACGGCCGGGCGGAAGTAGGCGTTCGCACCCAGCACGTAGAACTCGTAGCCGCGCCGCCGCGCCAGTTCGCGCAGGAAACGGTGGTCGGTGGAACGCTGGGCGACCTGCGGCGGCGCCTCGCCGGTGCCGGGCGGATCGGCCACGACCGCCTTGAAGCCGTAGTGCTCGATGATCTCGCTCGCGATCTTCTCGTAGGTCTTTCCCCGCCAGATCCGGGTCTTCTCCTCCTGGTTCATGTGGTAGGAGGCGTCCACGCCCAGTATCTGCACGGTCATGTTCGCCGCCTCGTCGTTGGTGCGCGCGTTGATGTGCGAGATGTAGCCGTCGAACACCAGTTCGGTGCGGCCGGGGAACGCCGCGTACACGGTCACGCGGTTCCACACCTGGAGATTGGGGTCGGCCAGGTAGGGCCAGCTTCCGTCGTCGTTGCGGCAGGCCTCCAGCTCGACCGCACAGGAGGAGCCGGCATCCAGGTCCTCGTCCACGGTCACCGAGCGGATGCAATGCAGCAGCGATCCCGCCGCCTGGCCGTTGACCAGGACGGCGCAGCTGAAGGAGCGGTCGGACGGGGTCGGGATCGCGGGCATGGCGGCGTCCTATGCGCCCCGGTCGCGGGGGATGCGCAGCTGCCGTCCCGGTACGAGCAGCTGCTCGGGGGCGAGGACGGCGGGGTTGGCGTCGGCGATCAGCCACCACTTGCGCGGGTCGTGGAAGAAGCGGTTGGCCAGCGCGTCGAGCCTGTCGCCCTCGCGCACCTGGTAGACCAGCGCCAGTTCCGTGGCGACCGGTTCGCGCGTGCACTTGAGCTGCACGGTCCTGCCTTCGGCGTCCGCGAAAGCGGCGTCGGGCACCCGGATGTAGCGGGATCCATCAAAGAACATCGGCGAAATCTCCGATATTGGCCAGGTTCATCGCCGCCAGCGCGGTACGCCAGCCGTGCGAGTAGAGGTACGGCGGGTTGAACCCTTCCAGCACCTTGAGCTGGACCGCGATCTGGGCGCGCTTGGGATTCAGGTCGGGGAAGTACTCCTGCTCGGTGATCTGCAGGCTGGTCATCACCACCGGCATCACCCGCTTGCGTCCCCACACGAACAGCAGGATCGGGATGGTCTTGGCGTTCGCGGCGCCGAACTGGTCGTCCCCGCCGAGCAGGTTGCCGATCGGGAAGCCGAACAGCTGGTCGGTCTTGGGATAGATCATCAGTTCCAGCGCCGACAGCTGCGGACCGATGCCGAACTGGCCCGGCAGCATCTGGTTGTCGTCCAGGTCATCGGTGGCGTCGAGCATCAGGGTGAGGCCGAGGGTCTCCTCGCTGACCTGGACCTGCGACAGGCAGGCGCGCTGCTGCGCCTCGCTGCCCTCGCGGCAGCCGTTGCCGCTGCCGTCGGCGCCGGCCGGGGTGTAGCTGGCGGTACGGTTGCGGGTCAGCGTCTCCGGATTGAACTGGAACGCGAAAAGCAGCGGCGGCAGCGACAGCCCGTATTCGACGAAGGCGCCTCGCAGGAGTTTCGGCCGCTGGATGAAATCGGACATGTCGGGGCTCCGCCTCAGTCGGGCACGCGTTCGAGGATCCGCCGGGCCACGGCGGCGGCCAGGCGCGGCAGCGCGCGGTCGTCCAGTTGGTCGCCACCGGCTTCCACCACCAGTTCGCCGATGTCCATCCGGTCGCTGGCGCCGGCCTGCGCCAGCGCGGTGCCCAGCTCCTCGGCGAACCGTTCGCCCAGCGCGCGCGCGCGTCCGTCGCCCAGCGCGCGGTCGGTCACGAACCGCAGCTGCCCGATGTGCAGCGCCGGTGGGGCCGCGGTGGCGTGGCGGCCGCTCATGGCCGCAGCCACCAGACGGCGAACGCGTCTTCCAGGTCGCCGGCCACCAGGCTGCGCACGCCGCCGGCCACCGGCAGCACCAGCTCGGCGACGCTCTTGCCGCGCAGCTGGATGCCACGCGCCAGCAGCAGCCGCGCGGTGCGGTCGGCACGGCTGTGCGCCGGTGCGTAGTCGAAGTCGAGCGCGCATTCGATTAGGCCGAACTGGTCCGGCTCGCGGAAATCGAGCCGCGGCGTGAAGGCGACGGTCTGCGGCACCGCGTTGAAGTCCGCGCGCACCTTCCAGGTGTCCACGGTGAGCGTCGGGAAACTGCGGCCTTGCACCTCATGGGTCAGCGTCGCCATCGCGATCGCCACGCGCGCGTCGATGCCCAGGGCTTCGCGCAGCAGCGCGTCGAAGCAGTCGCACAGCTGGGCGAACTGGGCCACGACGAAGGCGTCGCGCATGGACCGCTCCGCGGCGAGCGCGGCGGCCCGTGCCTGTCGGGCGGCAAGGGTGGGCGCTATGCGGGCGGCGATGCTCATGTCCGTGGCTCCTAGTCCCGGCGGGCGAAATAGCCGGACCACGGGTTGCGCGACGCCGCGCGCGCCGGGGGCCGCGCCGGCGCGGCGGACGGCGGGGCCGGCGCGCCGGCGGCGCGTGGGATGGGCGATGCCGGCGCCTGCACCGCCACCTGCACGCGGTCCAGGCGGACGGTGCGCGACGGCGGCGGCATGGGCCGCTGCAACGCCGCCAGCACGGTCGCGTCGACCGGCCGCACCGGCGGCGGGCGCTCGCCTGTGCCGCTGGCGGCATGGGCTGGCGCAGGTACAGGCGATGAGGCCAGCGTCCCCATCGCCTGGACCCGCGCGACGCACTCGATCGCCACCGGGAACGGCGGTCCCTCCGGCGATCGCTGCTCCACCACCGGCATCGCCGCGACCGTTGCCTCCACCGTGGGCGGGCGCCCGGGCGGCAACCGGGATGCCACCGGCTCCGCCCCGGAGTGGCGGGCATCGCCAGGCCCCAAGGCCGGCGCCTGCATGGCCGTGTGCCGGGAACCGGCAGGGTGCGCATGCGGAGCGGCTGGGGGAGCAACCTGCGCGCCTGCTGCCGGTGCGCGGGCGCGTTCCGGTTCCGGGGCGGATGGCGCACGCGGCGGGCCCGGGATCCGATCGGCCATGGCGCGGCCGGCAGGCGGCTGGATCGTGGCCGGCGATGCGGCCGGTTCCGCGGGCACCGTGGCCACTCGCACCGGCGATCCCGGTGCTGCGTCCGGGTGCACCGCCGGTCCGGCGTCCGGCGTCGACGCTTCCTTCCAGCTCTCGCCGCGGCGCCCCTGCACCGCCGGCGAGGGCCCGGCCGCCTCCGCATGCGGCTTGGGCGCATCCGCTGCCGCGGCAGGCGCACTTGCGCTTCCCGTGGATTCCCGCGGCAACGGCGACAGGATCCCGCCGATTCCGGTTTCGAACCCGTCCTCTTCCCCGGCCTCCGCGTCCACGAAAGGCGCCTGCGGCGCTTCGCGCATGCGTTCCGGCAGCGCGCGGCCCCGCAGCGACGCCGGCAACCAGCGCGCCCGCGGCACGCTGGCCGGTCCGCGCGGCAACGGCATGCCGTGGCGCGCCAGCGCATAGCGTTCGGCCGGCGCCTGCCCGTCGCGATCGGCGTTCATGCCTCAGCCCCCGATGCCGGATGCTGCCGGGCGATCAGCGCGAGGTACCGCTGGCGCTTGCTCCGCGGCAGCGCCAGGATCTGCGGTTCGGACCAGTGGTAATGCATCGCAAGCACATGGGTCTCCTCGTACAGGCGCTCGAGATCGGTCACGCGCTCGGCAAAAAAAAAGCGTCCAGGTCGAAGGCGTAGCTCATGTCCGCCCGGCAATGCGGGCAGACCAGTTCCAGGAACAGTTCCGGCCCCGGGGCGTGGTCCTCGAGCCAGGCCACCAGTTGCGAGCGCATCGCCAACGGCCATGCCCGCACGGTCTCCTCGTCCGGCGCGCCCTGCCCGTCCACGTCGAGCACGATGCGTGCGAACAACCGGGTGTTGGCCGCGGCGGGGTTGGCCATCGCCAGCGTCTCGATCGCGGCCTGGTCGGCGCCGGTGGGCAGCCGCAGCTGCATCGCAGTCCCGGCGATGTCCGCCTGGTACACGGCCTGGGGCCGGTCCAGCCGGCGCACCGGCAGCTCGCTGATCGACAGGTCCACATCGACCCGCTCCAGGCACGCCGGGCAGCGCATCACCTGGTGTACCGCGTCGCCGAGGTCCATCTGGCGCAGGCGCAGCAGCAGGTAGTCGCGGTCGCCCAGCTGCAGGTCCGCGGCGAACGCGGCGTCCACGCCCGCCTCCAGCCCTTCCACCGATTCGATCGCGCTCGCCAGGAAGGCGCTGACGCGCCACGCATTGCCGGGCTTCCCGCGCTCGAACAGCGCCTCCTCGTCGGCGCCGGTCAGTTCGCGCACGCGCACGCAGCGATGCGCGCGTCCGTCGGCGTCGAAAACGCCGGTCGGCAGCACCAGGCGGCGTTCGTCGAGCGACTCTTCGCGCATCGCGTCGGCCATCGCCGGATTCCCGATCATCCCCATCGGCCGTCTCCCGTCACTGCATGACCTGAATGCCTTCGTTCTCCAGCACCAGCGTCTGGATCATCACGTCGGCCGAGTTCGCGTCCAGGTCCGGGATCGCGGTGTACTTCGACACCCAGCACTGGTAGACCCGGTAGGCCTTCACCCGCTCGTTGTTGAGGTTGTAGACCTCGATGTCGACCTCCTTGCGGAAATCGTCCGGCGTCTTCTGCGAGTCCGCGCCCTTGTTGCCGAGATAGTTGGCCATCGCCGTGGCCCATTTCTCGAAGGTCTTGTCGCTGGTGACGCCCTGCTCCAGGGTAATGGGCTCGAACGAGACCATGCCGGGCAGCTTCTGCTTGAAGCTATCCATCTCGCCGGAACGGAATTCCTTGGATTCGACGCTGACCGTGAGCGCCGAGCACTTGGTCAGGCCGGCCACCACCTGGTTGGCGATCTTGATGCGGAACTTGAACTTGCGGAACGGATCGAACTGGGATGCGCGTGCGGGCATGTCGTTGCTCCTTGCTGAAGACGGATACGGACGGATTCAGACTCTTTCCCAACCTTCGTGGCGCAGGCTCACGCTGCAGATGCCCACGCCACCGCCGTCGGCATTGAGTTCCGGCATCGCGACGTACTTCGATACCCAGGCGCGGTGCAGCTTGTAGCGCTGCAGCGGCGGCGAACCGCTCGGGCTGCCGGCGTTGCCCTTGAGGTCGAACAGCTCTATGAAGACCGTGCGCTTGAAGCCCTTGGCGCCGCCCGGATCGGCGTGCAGCCCCAGCACCTGGTTGGCCCAGCGCTCGAAGGTCCGGTCGGCGCTCCAGCCCTGCTCGAGCGTCACCTCGTCGAAGCTGACCATGCCGGGCATGTGCCGCGGCCCGAACGCATCCCCGGCTTCCTTGACCTCGTTCGGCGCGACGCTGCGGCCGAGCGCGGAGACCTTGGTGACGCCGGCGATGATGGCGCCGTCCAGGCGGACCCTGAACTTGAAGGTCCGGTAGGGATCGAACTGGGAGGTGCGCGGCGCCATGGACCGTGCCTCAGCCTTGCGGCCGCTGCGACTTCTGGCTGATGCGGATGATCACGAACTCGGCCGGCTTCAGCGGCGCGAACGCGACCTCCATGTTGACGCGCCCGGCGTTGACCTCCGATTCCGGATTCAGTTCGGCGTCGCACCTGACGCTGAAGGCCTCGTCCGGCGTCGCGCCGGCCAGCGCGCCCTTGCGGAACTCGCCCATCATGAAATCGTCGATGTTGGCCTTGAGCTGCTCCCACAGCGGTGCGTCGTTGGGTTCGAACACCGCCCACTGCGTGCCGCGGTAGATGCTCTGCCGCAGGTAGATCGTGTAGCGGCGCACCGGCACGTAGCGGTACTCCGGATCGGCTTGGGCGGCGAACGTGCGCGCGCCCCAGACCACGATGCCGCTGTCGGCGAAGCGGCGGATGCAGTTGACCCCGATCGGGTTGAGGATGTCCTGTTCGGCGTCGGTCACCGAATACTCCAGCCCGATCGGCCCGATCAGCCCGGTCTCGGTGCCGGCCGGGGCCTTCCATACTCCGCGCTGGTTGTCGATCCGCGCGAACAGCCCGGCGATGAATCCCGACGGCGGCACGTAGCGCCTGGGATTGCGGCCCGCGCCGGCACGGTCGGCGATCTCCAGCCAGGGGTAGTACAGCGCCCCGTAGCTGTTCTTCGGGCTGACCTTGTTGCGCATGTAGTCCTGCGCATGCACCGGTTCGGTCGCCGGCGCGTCGCGGTTGCGCTTGCCGGTCGCGTCGGCGATGTAGAAGCAGTCCTGGCGGATCGCGCAGTAGCCGATGGCCGCGCTGACCACGGCGGGGTCGCTGGCGCCGGGGATGGCGATGAAGTTGACGTCGGTGACGTCGTCGAGCGCATGCAGGCCGGTCTTGCGGTCCGCGGTGCCGATGAGGTCGCTGCCGTTGACCGGGCTGCCGTCGTCGCCGCCGGCCAGTTCGCGCGGCTCGTTGACGCCGGCCACCGGGTTGAAGCCGGGCCGGAAGTAGGGCGAGGCGAGGTCGCCATCGGCGAAGCCCGACTGCTTCTCGGTGCTGAACTTCAGCCGGATGTTGGGGCTCAGCTTGCCGTCCACCACCTGCAGCGTGTAGTAGTTGCCTCGCCTGGACTGGCGCACGACCACGCGTCCGTATTCGACCGTGGCGGTCAGCGCGCCGGCCGCCGCCGCGTTGATCCGGTCGCGCACCTGGGCGGCGGTGACCTGCTGCAGGTTGGGCAGGCTGGCGCTGTCGAAATCGACGACCACGTCGGCGGAATCGGCGCCGCCGGCGCTGTTGTTGACGACGAACTTGAGGTTGGAGCCGTCCTCCAGCGCGAAGGGACCGAGCTCGCTCTGGACGAAGGCCGGTTCGTTGCGGCCCTGTCCGTCCGGCCCGTCGGCGCCTTGCACGGAGCCGTCGAGGCGGCGGAAGTCGAATGCCGCGGCAGCCGGGCCGGCGATGCGCACCCGCGCGTTGCCCGCGCCGCGGTTGGCGGTGGACACGAAGATCCGGTCGCCGTTGCGGCGCACGTCGAGCAGTGGCGCGATGGCCGGCTTGTTGGCCCCGGCGACGGCCTGGTAATGCTGCGCCAGCGCGCTGTTGATCTCGTTCACCGCGGTGTCGATGGGCAGCGCGGCACTGACGGTGAGCGGGATGGCGGGCAGGTTGTCGCCATTGACGGCGATCACCAGTTCGTTGGCGCCGGCCTGGATATCGAAGGTCGCGCCGGCTGCGCTGCGCAGCGTGGCGCCCACGGCCCCGCCTTGTCCCTGCCGGAAGCCGGCCAGGCCGGCGAGCGGGCGGCCGGCGCCGGTGGCGGAGCCGCCGAGGGTGAAGCCGCTTTCGTAGCCCTGGGCGCCGTGCCGCAGGCGCAGCTTGCCCGCACCGTCCGGATCGTCCGGTCCGGTGATGGAAGCAGTGAGGTTGTAGGCGCCCCAGGTCGCGTTGACGAGGTCGGCCAGGTCGCCCGGCGCCGCCGTCGCGCCGAGGACGGCGAACAGGTCGATGGCCGGCGGCGGCGGTATGGCGGTCGGGATGTCCAGCGTCAGCGCATCGCCGGCGATCAGGGGCACCGGGCTGGCGAGTACGGCGGTGGACACGGCCGTGGCGTGGGCGGGGTTTCCGGCCAGCGGCGACGTGGCCGCATGCAGGTCCTGCACCTGGATGTATTCGGACAGGTCGTTGACCGCCGTCTCCACGTACGAGTCCGAGTCGGGGTCCATGGACAGGTCGTCGAACACCTCCACCGGCACCCCGTCGTTCAGCACCACGAGCCGGAACTCGCGCGTCGGGTTGAGCGAGCCGTCCTCCACGCGTACCGCCACGCTGTTGCCCCAGCCGCCCTTGCCCTTGGCTTCGACACGCAGCGTGCTGCGGGACGCGCCGGCAAGCTCGCGCGAGGGCAGGTCGGTCCCGGCCGTGCGCGACGAGGCGCCCGACAGGGCGCGCACCACGTAGCAGCGCTTGCCGCCGTTGGAGAAGAACTGCTCCACGGCGTACGGCAGGTAGGGGCCGTCGCGGGTGACGTCCCCGAACTTGGCGACGAACGTGCGCCAGCTGGTGACGAAAGTGGCCTTGTTCGGAACGCCCTTGGCGGTTTCGCCGACGAACGCCGCGGTCGAAGTGCTCACGCCCTCGATCGGACGCACGCCGCTGGATTTCTCTTCGACGTAGACGCCCGGGTGGAGATACTCTGCCATGTCGAAACTCCTGTCGGTTGCGGTACCGGCGCCGCACGCGTGCGGACCGGCGCCATCGGCTGTCGCCGGTTATCGCTGGTGTTGTTTCCGGGTGCCGGGCTTGCCGCCCGGCTTGCGGGTGGCGGCCGCGGGCGGGCCCGGCGACCGTTTGCGCGGCGGCGCGCGCTCCGCGGCCGGGTCGGCCGCGGCCAGGGCGGCGGCCCGCGCCTGTTCCTCGGCGCGCACCTCCCCCATGCGTGCCGGAACCCGGCGCAACCAGCCCGCGCGCTCCCATTCGGCGACGTAGTGGTTGTCGTACAGCGCTTCCTCGCGCAAGGCCCGGGAGCGCTCGTTGTGCGCCAGGAACAGGACCTCGCCGCCGCGCAGGTCGATGCGCAGCGGGTGGGGATGCAGATTGACTATCCGGCAGGCCATGTCGGTCATTCCTCGTGGGTGGTGCACAGGTCGTGCGTCCGCGGCCGGCGCGCCTGCTGCGGCGCCGGCGCCGCCCTCGCAAGCAGGTGGGCGTGCGGACCGAACTCGCTGTCGGGCATGCGCCGGCCGGCCTTGACCAGCTCGATGCGGACGGCGTTCAACACCTCGCGCATGCCGATGGCGCCGCGCGCCTCGGCGGCCAGGTAGGCGGCGCCCAGGGCGGCGTTGCGGATCGCGCCCCCGGTGAGGTCGAAGCTGCGCGCGAGGAAGTCCCAGTCGATGTCGGGCGCCAGCGGCGCGGCGGCGGGGAAGCTCCTGTCCCACAGGCGAAGCCGCTCCGGCACCAGCGGCGAAGGAAACTCGATGCTCACGTGGATCCGGCGCAGGAACGCATCGTCGAGGTGGTCGCGCTTGTTGGTCGCGAGGATGGCGATGCCGTCGAAGCTTTCGATCCTCTGCAGCAGGTAGTTGATCTCGATGTTGGCGTAGCGATCGTGCGCGTCCTTGACGTCCGACCGCTTGCCGAACAGGGCGTCGGCCTCGTCGAAGAACAGCACCGAATCGGCGCGGTCGGCCTCGTCGAAGATGGCGCGCAGGTTCTTCTCGGTCTCGCCTATGTACTTGCTGACCACCCCGGCCAGGTCTATCCGGAACAGGCTCATGCGCAGGGTGTGCGCGATGGCGTCGGCCGCCATGGTCTTGCCGGTGCCGGAAGCGCCATGGAACAGCACGACCAGGCCGCGGCCGCGCGCCGACACGGCGTCGAAGCACCAGTCCTCCAGCACGGTGCGGCGGTGCTGCACGCGGCGGATGACGTCGTTGAGAAGCTCGAAGCGGTCCGCAGGCAGGACCAGGTCCTCGAGCGGGTGCGTGGCCGGCATCGCTTCGGCCAGCTGGTGCAACCGGGGCGTGGCCACCCGCGCAACCGCTTCGTGCAGCGCGCGCGCGCGACCCGTGCAGTCCGGCGCCGCGTCCAGGGCCGTGCGCGCATGCTGCACGGCCGTTCCGATCTCGCCCTGGGTCACCCGGAACTTGACCGACAGCGACCGCGACAGCGCCGCCTTCTCGTCGTCGTCCAGCCGCGTACCGTCCAGGGCTTCCCGCCAGGCAGCTTCCCGCGCCGCGATTCCGGGAAGCGGGAAGGCGATGTCGGCGGTCTCGGCCGAGGGGAACCAGCCCGGGAACGGCAGCGGCGCCTCCGAGCCCAGCAGGAGGACGCCGCCGAACTCGCGCAGCCAGGCTCGCAGCATTGCGCAGCATTCCGAGCGCCGCTCCGGTTCGTCCAGCAACCGGTCCGAGTGGTGGATGAACACGACGCTCCCCGCGAGCCTGGCATCGCGCAGCGCGGCAGCCAGGGTGGCGTGCAGGTCTGCGGCGCAGCGGCCGAGTTCGCGGCCGTCCAGCGACAGGCAGCCGATCCCCGCCTGCCGGCAGGCCGACCGCACCGCGTCGGCGCGGCCGCTGCCGTCGCGGCCATGCAGGTTGGCGACGAGCGGAACCGGCGCGGCGTCTTCCGCGGCAGCGGCCGTCCGCGCTTCCAGCAGCGCCGCCAGCACGGCGCGTTCGTCCCGGGCGCGCCAGAGCCGGTGCAGCAGCAGCGGCGCCTCTTCGTCCAGCAGGACGCGTGCGACGCGCGGGTCGGAGCCACCGCGCCCGAGCAGGTGGCGCACGATGCCGTCGGCCACGCGGAACAGCCCGACCTGTGCGACCCGGTCGCCGCCGTCGCTCGCCAGCAGGCCATGGCGCAACAGCGTGGCGTCGGCCATCAGGCATGCCTGCAGGTGTACGTGCTCGTGGCGCGCAGCGAGCATGCGAAGCAGGGTGTCGGTCGAGGGCCGCGGCTTCGCCATGTCGTCGTTGAGGTAGGCGAACAGGCGCTCGAAGCGGCGGTCTATTTCCGGCGCCAGGCAGACGAGCAGCGCATCGAGTTCGAATGCGCCCAGTCCGAAGCTGTGCTGCAGGGCCGACAGCCGCCACGGCAGCGTCCCGGCCGGGTCCTGCAGCGATCCGGCCAGGCTGCCCGGGACAAACCCGTCGCCGTGTCCGGCCCTGCCGGAAGCCAGCATGGCGTCGACTTCCGCGTCGGTGACCACCAGGCTCCTGAGCGCGATGCCGCCGCCGTCCCGCAGCTCCTCGACCAGCAGGGCCGCACGCCGGTCCAGTTCGGCCACCAGCACCCCGGTCCAGGCCAGGCAATCGGCTGCGCGGCCTTCCGTCGCGGGTCCGGCGGCCGGCGCTTGCGGCAGACGTGGACCGTCCAGGCGCGTCATCGGCGCGGGCTCACGTCCAGCACACGTTCCTGCACGCGCCTGACCGTGCGGGTGACGCGGCTGTCGATCAGGACCGTCGACACTTCGTACGTCGTGCTCAGCCGGTAGGCCGCCTTCTCGAAGCCGCGCCACAGGTCGAGCATGTCGCCCAACGGCAACGTGCGGGGCACGATGCGCAACTCTTCCGTCATGTCGGACAGCGGCAGCGCGAGCGCAGCATGGTCCTGGCGCAGCAGCGCGTTCTCGTGGAACACGCGCATCACTTCGCCGAGCGTGCGTTGCGTCTCCAGCTCGTCCGGGCCGTACGGCGTGACCAGGTAGTGCAGGTTGAGGCCAAACGGAGGCGCCACCAGCCGCGATTCGGTCAGCGCCTGCCAGTCGAGGTTGGACGCGAACGCGTTGTGCTCGACCCGGTACAGGTACAGGCTCACCTTCGGCGCCACGCCGCCCAGCTCGACCGGCGACTTGAGCACCTCGACCGCCAGGCCCGGCAACTCCTGCTCGAGAAGCGCCTTGAGCGTTTCGGTTACCGCTGCAATGGCCTTGAAGTCGCTCATCGCGTGGTGGGATTCCCTGCATTGTCGTTGCGTTCCATTGCGGCGCCGGGCCGCGTACCGTCGCCCGCGCTCATGTCCGCCGCCGGGCCGCGCGGTACACCGTTCCGCCATCCGGCATCGCCGTGCGCTCGATGACGCCGCGCTGCCACAGGATTTCCAGCGCGCGGTGGACATGCTCGATCGGCGGGTCGAGTCCCTGCGCGGGCAACCACCACTGCGCGACGCCCTGTTCGCTGTCGGCGGCGGCAGGGTGTCGCGCCAGATAGGCCTCGATCGCCGAGACGGTGCGCTCGATCGCAAGTCCGGACTCGTCGAGCATGGCGGCCTCCCGGCAATGACGCCGATACACGGCGCAAGTCACGTGCCAATCGCACGCGGCACCCAAGCCATTGATCTGCAACGCCTGGAGTGCGTGCCGGCGGCGATGCGGGTCGCCCGTGACCCGGTTTCGATGTGCAGGTGGGTCGACGATCACCCTCGGGTGTGGGACCCGGGCTGCGGTGGGAGGGTGGCCGCACATCTCCGCGCGCCAGCGCGCGGATGGCCGCTACGCGTGTGCCGGCTCGTGGAAGCTGGCGTGGTCGAGGCCGTGCTTCTTGAGCAGCTTCCCCAGCGCCCGGCGTTCCTTTCCGGCCAGGCGGGCCGCGCGCGTGACGTTGCCGGCGGCCGCGGTCATCAGGTGTTCCAGGTAGTGGCGCTCGAAGCTGGACATGGCCTGGGCGCGGGCGTCGCTGTAGCTCTGCAGCTGCGAAGGCGGCCTGCCCGGCGGCGGCATGCCCGGCGGCGACGCGACGCCCGCTTCGGCGGCATGCAGCGAAAAGTCCAGGCATTTCCCGTCGGACAGCAGTAGCGCGCGCTGGATGAGGTTGTCCAGTTCGCGTACGTTGCCCGGCCACGGGTAGCGCGTGGCCCATTCCCGGCTGCGGGCGTCCAGGTGCCGGGGCGCCACGCCGTAGTGCGATGCGTGCCGCTCGATGAAGTATTCGGCCAGCAGCAGCGCGTCGGTGCCGCGCTCGCGCAGCGGCGGCATCTCGAGCATCAGCACGTTCAGGCGGAACGCCAGGTCGTCCCTGAACGCGCCGGCGACCAGCATCTCCTGCAGGCGCGGGCTTGCCGCCGCGATCACGCGCACGTCGCTGCAGTGCACCCGCATGCTGCCGACCGGGCGATAGGTCTTGTCCTGCAGGAAGCGCAGGAGCGAGACCTGGGCGCGCAGCGGCAGCGAATCGAGCTCGTCCAGGAAGAAGGTGCCGCCGTCGGCGGCCGCCACCAGGCCCGTGCGCGCCTGGCGCGCATCGGTGAACGCGCCGCGTTCGCAGCCGAACAGCTCGGTTTCGATCAGGCCTTCCGGCATCGCCCCGCAGTTGAGCGCGACGAACGGCGCCTGCTGCCGCGACGACAGGTAGTGGATGGCGCGCGCCGCCAGTTCCTTGCCGGTCCCGGTCTCGCCCTGGATCAGCACCGGCGCATCGAAGCGCGCCATGCGTTCGATCAACCCGACCGCGCGCAGGAACACCTCCGATTGGCCGATCAGGTTGGGCAGCGCGCCCGTTTGCATCGCCGTCGCCGACATGGAGCCTCCTTGTTGTCTTCCCGTCCGGTCGGCTGGTAGACGCTTCCCGCCCTTCGCCGGCTCGCTGCCGCATTCCAGTGCGGCTACGTCACCAACGCGCTGAGCGCTCGGGGGAGGACAGCTGGCGGCAATCGTTCCGCCGGCGGCAGCACGGGCGTTCCGCATGGCGGCGGTCGCAGTGGATCCCGCTGCGGATTGCACCGCGGCTCCCGCCCATGGCATCGCGTCTTCATGTCCTTGAACGATCTTCATGAACGCGACGCCGTGCGGGAGGCGGGCGCGGGAAACGTCGCCACGGCACCGGTGCGACGAACGGATGCCGCAACCGGCAGGTTTCGTCCGCCGCCTTCCGGCCGGCGGCTCGGGCGGCTTGGTAACCTTGGCTGCATGCCCGGCCGTCCCGGGCGCCGATCCTGTCCACAGCGAGCGCCCGCATGAGCCCAGCCGAGGCAGACCGCAGCCCCGCCCCGCCCGATTTCCGTGCGCGCGGGTTCCTGCTCGGCCACATCCGCCGCACGATGGGGTTCTACCACCCGCACTGCATCGATCCGGCCGGCGGCTTCTTCCAGTTCTTCAAGGACGACGGCACGGTCTACGACCGGCGTACGCGGCACCTGGTCAGCAGCACGCGCTTCGTCTTCAACTATTCGATGGCCTGGCAGGCCTTCGGCGAGCCGGCGTACCAGGACGCGGTGCGCCACGGCATCGCCTTCCTGCGCGATGCGCACCGCAACCCGGACACCGGCGGCTACGCCTGGGTGCTGCACGACGGCCAGGTGCAGGATGCGACCAACCACTGCTACGGCCTGGCATTCGTGGTGCTGGCCTACGCCAAGGCGCTGGAAGCGGGCATGCAGCAGGCCCGCGCCTGGCTGGAGGAAACCTGGGAGCTGATGGAACACCGCTTCTGGGAACCGGAGCCCGGGCTGTACGCCGACGAGGCCGGCGCCGACTGGACGGTCTCGCCGTACCGCGGCCAGAACGCGAACATGCACGCCTGCGAGGCCTGGCTGGCCGCCTACGAGGCCAGCGGCGAGCCGCGCTACCTGCAGCGCGCGCAGTTGCTGGCGCGGAACATAACCGGCCGCCAGGCCGCGCTCGCCGGCGGGCTGGTGTGGGAGCACTACCAGCGCGACTGGTCGGTCGACTGGGACTACAACCGCGGCGACCGCAGCAACATCTTCCGCCCATGGGGCTTCCAGCCCGGTCACCAGGTCGAATGGGCCAAGCTGCTGCTAATCCTCGACCGGCATGCGCCCGATCCCGCCTACCTGCCGCGGGCGCGCGAACTGTTCGACCGCGCGGTGGCGATGGCCTGGGACCGGGAACACGGCGGCCTGGTCTACGGCAACGACATCAACGGAGGCGTGTACGACGCCGACAAGTACTTCTGGGTGCAGGCCGAGGCGCTGGCCACCGCCGCGCTGCTGGCCGACCGCAGCGGCGACGAGGGCTACTGGCGGTGGTACGGGCGGATCTGGGAGTACAGCTGGACGCATTTCGTCGATCACGAGCACGGGGCCTGGTACCGCATCCTGGGTCCGGAGAACCGCAAGCTCACCGACGAGAAGAGTCCGGCCGGCAAGACCGATTACCACACGATGGGGGCGTGTTATGAGGTGTTGAAGGTGATCTAGGGAACGGTTGTGGGGTGGTACGCGTTGTCGGCGCAGGCGACTTCCTCGTGTTCCCGACGCCCGGGTCGCCCACTGAAGTGGGCTCCTGCAAGGGAGCGGCGACGCTGCAGCTGTTGTAGGAGCCGGGTTCAGCCGGCGACACGACGCCGGCGGCACAGGCGACTCCCCTGGTTTTACCGACGCCCGTGTCGCCGACTGAAGTCGGCTCCTACAAGGGGACGGACGCCAGCAGTGTTTCGACTTCGTCGCGGGTGGGCGCGTGCGCGCCGGGCCGGGTGCAGGCGGCCGCCGCGGTCGCCGCGGCGAAGCGCACATGCGCTTCCATGCCGGCATCGGGCCGCTGCAGCCGGCTGGCGAGGAAGCCGCCGATGCAGGCGTCGCCGGCGCCGACCGTGTCCGCCACGTCCACCGCGAACGCGGGCTGCTCGATCCGGCCTTCGGGCAGGTGCGCGGTCATGCCGTCGGCGCCGCGCGTGTAGAGCAGCGCCGCGCGCGGGGCCAGGCGCCGCACGCGTGCCAACGCTGCATCGGCATCCAGCGCCGGATAGATCTGGCGCAGGTCCTCGTCTGAGATCTTGATCGTGTCCGCCAGCGCGGCCATGCGCTCGAACAGCGGCGGGTAGTCCGCACCCATCAGGTTGCGGCAGTTCGGATCGAAGCTGACCGGCACGCCGGACGCGTGCAGCGCCCCGGCGATCGCGACCAGGCGCGCGCCCAGCGGCTGCCGCACCAGGCTGATGCAGCCGAAGTGGGCGTACGCGCAGGCCCGCTCCCAGCCCGACGGCAGCCGCGCGGGGTCGAACGCGAGGTCGGCGCTGCCGAGGAAGAAGTACTGCGGCGGCGACAGCGCGTGGACCATCGCCACCAGCGGCGGCTCCGCCACCACCTGGGCGAAGCGCAGGTCCAGCCCGGCCGCCCGCGACTTCTCCAGGATCTCGCGGCCGAACAGGTCCTCGCCCACCGACCCGCCCCAGCCGGTCGCCACGCCGAGCGTGGCCGCCACCCGCGCCACGTTCCAGCAGGCGCCGCCGGCGACGCTGTGCCAGCGGTCGGTGCCGGTGCGGACGAAGTCGGTCAACGCCTCGCCGAACACCACCAGCCGCGGCAGCGCCCCGCCGTGCGACTCCGCCGCCGCGGCCGCGGTCGCCACCGCCTCAGGCGTCCGGCGCCACCGCCACGGCGGCGCGGCCGGAGCCGATCGCGCCGGACTTCACCAGCAGTCCGTAGCTGGCGATCCACAGGTAGCACACCGCCGGCACCAGCAGCGCCAGCGCCAGGCCGATGCGGTCGGCGGCCACGCCCATCAGCAGCGGCACGATCGCGCCGCCGACGATGGCCAGGCACAGGATGCCCGAGGCGCCCGGCGTGTCCTCGCCCAGCCCGTCGATCGACAGGGTGAAGATGGTCGGGAACATCACCGAGTTGAACAGGCCGATCGACAGGATCGCCACCGCCGCGGCGGTGCCTTCCAGGGTGGTGCCGGCCAGCACCGCCAGCACCGCGGCGGCGACCGCGCACACCGCCAGCACCAGCCCCGGGGCGACGAAGCGCAGCACCCACGAGCCGATGAAGCGGCCGACCATCGCCAGGCCCCAGTACACCGCGATCAGGTTGCCGGCGGCGTGCTCGGAGGTGGTCGCCCCGACCATGATCAGGTAGTTGACCAGGGCGCTGCCGATCGCCACCTCGGCGCCGACGTAGAGGAAGATCGACAGCGCGCCCAGGCTGACCCGCGGGATGCCGAGCAGGCGCCGGTAGTCGCCGTGGCCGACCGGCCGCACCGCCGGCACCGGCGCGCGCCGCACCCACCAGCACAGCGCCGCCAGCCCGACCAGCACCGCGGCGATGATCATGTACGGCAGGCGCACGTGGCTGGCCTGCTCGACCCGGAAGGCCTCCAGCGCCGCACCGCTCAGGCCCGGCTCCGGCTCGGCCACGCCGGCGGCCAGGATCATCGCCGAGCCGAACAGCGGGCCGATCATGGTGCCGAACGAGTTGAACGCCTGCGCCAGGGTCAGCCGGCTGTGTGCGCGCGCCGGATCGCCCAGCCCCGCCGCCAACGGGTTGGCCGCGACCTGGACTAGGGTGATGCCGCCGGCCAGCACGAACAGCGCCGCCAGGAACGCCGGGTACCAGCCCATCGAGGCCGCCGGCGAGAACATCAGGCAGCCGCCGGCCATCACCAGCAGGCCTACTACTATTCCGCGCAGGTAGCCGACCCGGCTGACCAGCAGCGCGGCCGGGATCGAGACCACGAAGTAGGCGAGGAAGAAGCAGAACTGGGTCAGCATCGCCTCGGCATAGCTCAGCGAGAACGTTGCCTTGAGCTTGGGGATCAGCACGTCGACCAGCACCGTGCAGAAGCCCCAGGCGAAGAACAGGGAGATCACCAGCGGCAGCAGCCGCGACGATCCCCGGGCAAGCGCGGCGCCGGTGTTGCCGGCCTCCGGTGTGTTGACGTGCATCGACGCTCCTCCCCTCTAGTCGAAGCGCCGATCATGGCGCATCGCCCGGCCGCTGTCGCATAGCCGTTGTGCAGGGGCGGGCATCGCGCCGCGGAATACCCGCCTTCATCCCGCGCCGACGCGACCGGGCACAGGCTGGGCGCCTCCTCCCAACGGAACCGCCGCCATGTCCCGCCTGACCCTTTCGAGCCTCGCCGTGGCCACCTGCCTGCTCGCCGGCTGCGCCGGACCGCAGATCGCCGGGGTGGCGCCGATCGACGGGGTGATTTCCGGCCAGTGCCATGTCGACATGGTTCGTGGCGCGGTGGGCCTGGCCGCCTCCGACGCCACCATCCAGCGCGCCCGGGTCGACAGCGACAGCACCCAGGTCCGCGTGATCCGCGGCGCCGACGACCGCCCCGCCACCGCCACCCTGCCCGAGCCGGAGGCGACCGCGGACGGCGGGCCGCGCCTGACCGTGGAGACCGGGCGCAACAACGCGATCACGGCGCTGCATTGCGGGTGACCCACGCGGCCGGCAAGTGGCCGGCCGATCCTGGCAGTCACATCGCGCCTTCCGGCGCCGGTGGCGTCTTCCTGCTCAAGAAAGGCAGACCGCTGACAGCCGCGGCAACGACGGCGAGACCGGAGGCGGCGGTGCCGACTTAACGCAACGCGAATGTTTGGTCCTGCAAGCTGGGGCACCGCAACCGGGAATCGCCCAATGCCTGTCCGCACGCTCCGCCTCCTTCCCTCCCTGGTCCTGCTCTCCGCCCTCTGCGCCTGCTCGGCCGAGGTCGCGCCTGGCGAGGACGATGGCATCGAACAGGAACAGGCGCTCACCGACGCGCAACAGGCTGCCGAATCGGCCGCCACGCCCCCCGCGGACGGCATCGCCGACGCGCCGCCGCCGGCACCGACCTGCGATGCCAGCCAGGTGCAGGGCCTGGTCGGGCAGAGCAACGACGAGGCCAAGGCCGAACAGGCACGCGTCGACGCCGGTGCCAGCCACGTGCGCGTGCTCGAGCCGGGACAGATGGTGACGATGGAGTTCGACGGCGAACGCCTGAACATCGAAGTGGACGACGGCGGCCGCATCATCGCGTTGCGCTGCGGCTGAAGGACCTCGGGCCGGAACTCCGGCGCGTGGGCGGGGTGCGTCAGCCCCTGCCCGCGCCTGTCTCCGCGCAGGGAAAAAGGTCGTCGGTCCCGCGCAGGCGGGAAGCGCTTTTCAACAGCCGAAGCGCCTCACAACAGCCGAATGGCTGGTCATGGCTGGTCACCCGGCGTCTTGTCGCTCGCTGCAAGGTCACCGCCGCAAAGTCGCTGGATCCCCGCCTACGCGGGGATGACGCCCACTCTTGGTTCAGGTGCAAACGAACTTGCTCGCCTGCGCGAACGACGAGTCGGGACAGGTGCAGACTCAGCCTGCCGTCATCCCCGCGTAGGCGGGGATCCAGCGACTTTCGCTTCATCGCTCAGCCGATCAGACCGTCCGCAGGTATCTGGGCTCCCGCTGCGCGGGTCGGCCGAGCGACGTGCCGCAGACAGTTGCAAATGCACCTTTTTCCGGTGTCCAAGTCCGGTTGCGGCACTGCAACACTTATGCTCTAGTCGCATGACCGGTGGCACAGACAGGTAGCGTCAGTTTCTGGGGAAACTGTGCGCGGTGCCGCCTTCGCTCCGCGTCCGGCGAACAGCACGCCGTGCGCCGTTTTTCGAGATGCAGATGGCCCCTCGCAACCGCCACGGGCTCTACGACCCGGACTCCGAACGCGACGCCTGCGGTTTCGGCATGATCGCGCAGCTGGACGACCAGCCTTCGCGCGCGCTGGTCGACACCGCCATCGCCGCGCTCTCGCGCATGACCCACCGCGGCGGCGTCGCCGCCGACGGACTGACCGGCGACGGTTGCGGCCTGCTGATCCGCAAACCGGCCGCGTTCCTGCGCGCCATCGCCCACGAGGCCGGCATCGCGCTGGCGCCGGAGGGGCGCTTCGCCGCCGGCCTGGTGTTCCTGCCGCACGACGAAGCCGAGGCGGCACGGTGCCGCGACCTGCTGGAAGGCGAGCTGCACCGCGTCGGCGTGGCGGTGAAGGGCTGGCGCGCGGTGCCGACCGACGCCGGCGTCTGCGGCCGGCTGGCGCGCGACACCCTGCCGGCGATCCAGCAGCTGTTCGTCGAGGCCGGCAGCGGCCAGGACGACGAGACCTTCGCCCTGGCCCTGTTCCTGGCCCGCCGCCGCAGCGAGCAGCGCCTGCGCGCCGGCTCCAGTGAAGGATGCGCCGACTACTACGTGGTGACCCTGTCGCCGCATTCGATCGGCTACAAGGGCATGGTCCTGCCGGACAAGCTGGCCCGCTTCTACCTGGACCTGCAGCGCGCGGACCTGGCCTCCAGCGCGATCGTCTTCCACCAGCGCTTCTCGACCAACACCCTGCCGCGCTGGCCACTGGCCCATCCGTTCCGGATGCTGGCCCACAACGGCGAGATCAACACCATCGAGGGCAACCGCCGCTGGGCGCAGGCCCGCGGCAAGGTGTGGAAGACGCCGAAGTTCGACATCGCCGAACTCGAGCCGATCGTGTCGATGCACGGCTCGGACTCGCAGAGCCTGGACAACATGCTCGAGCTGCTGGTGTCCGGCGGCATGGAACTGATCCAGGCGCTGCGCATCCTGGTGCCGCCGGCGACCCAGTCGCTGGAGTTCAAGGACCCGGACCTGGCCGCGTTCTACGAATTCCACGGCCTCAACACCGAGCCGTGGGACGGCCCGGCCGGCATCGTGTCGCTGGATTCGCGCTACGCGGTGTGCACGCTGGACCGCAACGGCCTGCGCCCCTCGCGCTGGCTGCTGACCTCCGACCGCCACTTCATCGTCGCCAGCGAGGCCGGCGTGTGGGAGGTGCCGACCGAGCGTGTGGTGCGCAAGGGCAAGCTCGGCCCGGGCGAGATGATCGCCATCGACCTCAAGCGCGGCGACCTGCTCGACTCGGAGGCGGTGGACCGGATCAACCGCGGCCGCGCGCCGTACAAGCAGTGGCTGCACCAGGGCGTGACCTACCTGCAGACCGAGCTGATCGACCCGTCGCTGGCCGAGGAGCCGTTCGACGAGAAGACCCTGCGCAGCTACCACAAGCTGTTCCAGCTCAGCACCGAGGAGGTGGAGCTGGTGCTGCGGCCGATGGCCGAGACCGAGCAGGAAGCCACCGGCTCGATGGGCGACGACACGCCGATGGCGGTGCTCAGCCGGCTCAATCGCCCGCTGTACGACTACTTCCGCCAGGCCTTCGCGCAGGTCACCAATCCGCCGATCGATCCGTTGCGGGAAGACTGCGTGATGTCGCTGGCCACCCAGCTGGGCAAGGAGACCAACATCTTCCACGCCGGCCCGGAGACGGTGAACCACATCATCCTCAACTCGCCGGTGTTGTCGCAGCGCAAGCTGCGCCAGCTGATGGTGATGCCGCAGTACGCGGAGAAGAATCGGCTGATCGACCTGTCCTACGGCGTAGAGGAAGGCCTGAAGGCGGGCCTGGAGCGGATCTGTCGCGAGGCCGAGCAGGCGGTGCGCGACGGCATGGTCATGCTGCTGCTGTCCGACCGCTACCCGGTGCCGGAGCGGCCGATGGCGCATGCGCTGCTGGCCACCGGCGCGGTCCACCACCACCTGAGCAAGGCCGGGCTGCGCTGCGACGCCAACCTGATCGTCGAGACCGGCACCGCGCGCGATGCGCACCACATGGCCTGCCTGCTCGGCAACGGCGCCACCGCGGTGTATCCGTACCTGTCCTACCAGACCCTGTTCGACATGGGCCGACGCGGCATCCTGCAGCTGAAGAAGGGCGGCGAGACCGCGCAGGTCGGCCGCAGCTACCGCAAGGGCGTCTACAAGGGCCTGTCCAAGATCATTTCGAAGATGGGCATCGCCACCATCGCCAGCTACCGCGGCGCGCAGCTGTTCGAGATCGTCGGCCTGGAGCAGGACGTGGTCGAGCTGTGCTTCCCCGGCACGCCCTCGCGGGTCGGCGGCGCCGGCTTCGAGCGCCTGGACCGCGACGCGCGCGAGCTGCAGGCGGCGGCCTGGAACGAGCTGAAGAAGCCCGAGATCGGCGGCCTGATCAAGTATGTCCACGGCGGCGAGTACCACATGTACAACCCCGACGTGGTCATGACCCTGCAGAAGGCCACGCGCACCGCCGATGCGGCCGACTGGAAGGCGTACACCGAGGCAGTGCACTCGCGGCCGCCGTCGGCGCTGCGCGACCTGCTGGAACTGAAGGCCGCAGACACGCCGGTGCCGCTGGACGAAGTGGCCCCGGCCGCCGACCTGCTGCGCCGCTTCGACACCGCCGCCATCTCGCTCGGCGCGCTCTCGCCCGAGGCGCACGAAGCGCTGGCCATCGCCATGAACCGCCTCGGCGGTCGCAGCAACTCCGGCGAAGGCGGCGAGGATCCGGTCCGCTACGGCACCGAGAAGCGCAGCAAGATCAAGCAGGTCGCCTCCGGCCGCTTCGGCGTGACGCCCGAGTACCTGGTCAACGCCGAGGTGCTGCAGATCAAGGTCGCCCAGGGCGCCAAGCCGGGCGAGGGCGGCCAGCTGCCGGGCCACAAGGTCAACGAGCTGATCGCGCGGCTGCGCTACGCGCGCCCGGGCATCGGCCTGATCTCGCCGCCGCCGCACCACGACATCTATTCGATCGAGGACCTGGCCCAGCTGATCTACGACCTCAAGCAGGTCAATCCGCAGGCGCTGGTCTCGGTCAAGCTGGTCTCGCACGCGGGCGTGGGCACGATCGCCGCCGGCGTGGTCAAGGCCGGCGCCGACCTGATCACCATCTCCGGCCACGACGGCGGCACCGGCGCCTCGCCGGTCAGCTCGATCCGCTACGCGGGCGGGCCGTGGGAGCTGGGCGTGGCCGAGTCGCACCAGGCGCTGGTCGCCAACGACCTGCGCGACCGCACCATCCTGCAGACCGACGGCGGCTTCAAGACCGGCCTGGACGTGGTCAAGGCCGCGCTGCTGGGCGCCGACAGCTTCGGCTTCGGCACCGCGCCGATGATCGTGCTGGGCTGCAAGTACCTGCGCATCTGCCACCTCAACAACTGCGCCACCGGCGTGGCCACCCAGGACGAGCGCCTGCGCGCCGAGCACTTCACCGGTCTGCCCGAGCGGGTGGAGAATTTCTTCCGCCTGCTGTCGGAGGAAGTGCGGCAGTGGCTGTCGTTGCTGGGTGCGCGTTCGCTGGACGAGATCGTCGGCCGCACCGACCTGCTGCACCAGATCGATGCCGCTCCGCGCGAGGGCGTGCGGGTGGATCTTTCGCGGTTGCTGCACCCGGCGCCGCGCGACGAGGACCGCTGCGCCGCCTCGCGCCTGTACGAGTCGCCCGACAGCCTGGCGACCCAGCTCGACATCCAGCTGGCCGACGCGATCGCCAACAAGACCGGCGGCGAGCACCGCTACCTGATCCACAACACCGACCGCAGCATCGGCGCGCGCCTGTCCGGCGCGATCGCCAAGGCGCACGGCAACCACGGCATGGACGAGGCGCCGATCACGCTGCACTTCCGCGGCACCTCCGGGCAGAGCTTCGGTGCGTTCAACGCCGGCGGCCTGCAGCTGGAGCTGGAAGGCGAGGCCAACGACTACGTCGGCAAGGGCATGGCCGGCGGCCGCCTGGTGGTGCGACCGCCGCGCGGCGCGCGCTACGAGGCGCGCAGCACGCCGATCCTGGGCAACACCTGCCTGTACGGCGCCACCGGCGGCGAGCTGTTCGCGGCCGGCCGCGCCGGCGAGCGCTTCGCGGTGCGCAATTCCGGCGCGCTGGCGGTGGTCGAGGGCGCCGGCGACCACTGCTGCGAGTACATGACCGGCGGCGTGGTGCTGGTGCTGGGCAAGGTCGGCCTGAACTTCGGCGCCGGCTTCACCGGCGGCCTGGCCTACGTGCTCGACCAGGACCGCGACTTCGTCGACCGCTACAACCACGAACTGATCGACATCCACCGGATCAGCCCGGAGGGCCTGGAGAACTACCGCCAGCACCTGCACCGCCTGGTCACCCGCCACCGCGAGCTGACCGGCAGCATCTGGGCCCAGCAGATCCTCGACGAGTTCCGCGACTACGTCGGCAAGTTCTGGCTTGTGAAGCCGAAGGCGGCGAGCATCGAGTCGCTGGCCGACACACTAAGGAGGGCGGCATGACTTCCATGCTGCGCATGGAAGCCCCCAAGGCTGGCTTTGCCAACCTCGGGCCCCGATGCGCACTTCCGATCCCCGCCCCTTCGGGGCGCCCCCTTACCAAGGGGGCTCTCCTCCAGTGGGGTCCACGAATTACCCCGTCACTCCCGCGTAGGCGGGAGTCCAGTGACTTCAGCGTGCGCGCTCGAAAACCCGACGCCGTCTGAAGGCCCCCAACGAAGCCAGACACTGGGTCCCGGCCGACGCCGGGACGACGACGAGACCGCCATGAGCCGCAAGCAAGTCTTCCAATTCCTCGACCTGCCCCGCGAGATGCCCAAGCGCATCCCGCTGGAGCTGCGCACTTCCGGCGACTGGGGCGAGCTGTACGGCAAGTTCGGCCAGGCCGAGGCCGCGCACCAGTCCGGCCGCTGCCTGGACTGCGGCAACCCGTACTGCAGCTGGAAGTGCCCGGTGCACAACGCCATCCCGCAGTGGCTGCAGCTGGTCCAGGAGAACCGCATCCTCGAGGCCGCCGAGCTGTGCCACAGCACCAACCCGCTGCCTGAAGTGTGCGGCCGGGTCTGCCCGCAGGACCGCCTGTGCGAGGGCAGCTGCACGCTCAACGACGGCTTCGGCGCGGTCACCATCGGCGCGGTGGAGAAGTACATCGTCGACACCGCGTTCGAGCGCGGCTGGCGCCCGGACCTGTCCGAAGTGGTGCCCACCGGCAAGCGCGTGGCGGTGATCGGCGCCGGCCCGGCCGGCATCGGCTGCGCCGACCGGCTGGCGCGCGCCGGCATCCACGCCGTGGTCTACGACCGCTACGAGCAGATCGGCGGCCTGCTGCAGTTCGGCATCCCGACCTTCAAGCTCGACAAGAGCGTGATCGCCACGCGCCGCGAGGTGCTGGAAGGCATGGGCATCGAGTTCCGCCTCGGCGTGGAAGTGGGCAAGGACGTCGCCATCGAACAGCTGCTCGAGGAATACGACGCGGTGTTCCTAGGCACCGGCGCCTACCGCTACACCGATGGCGGACTGCCGGGCCAGGAGGCCGAGGGCGTGCTGCCGGCGCTGCCGTTCCTGGTGCAGAACGGCCGCATCGTCGCCGGCAACGACCCCTGGGGCCGGCCGATCGCCGGCTGGGAAGACAAGATCAAGCTGCCCGATCTGTCTGGCAAGCGCGTGGTCGTGCTCGGCGGCGGCGACACCGGCATGGACTGCGTGCGCAGTTCGATCCGCCTGGGCGCCGGCAAGGTCACCTGCGCCTACCGCCGCGACGAGGCGTCCATGCCCGGCTCGGCGCGCGAGGTGGGCAACGCCCGCGAGGAGGGCGTGCGCTTCCTGTTCAACCGCCAGCCGCTGGCGATCGAGGCCGACGCCGAGGGCCGCGCGACCGGCGTGCGCGTGGTCGAGACCCGGCTGGGCGAGCCGGATGCGCGCGGCCGCCGCAACGCGGTGCCGATCGAGGGCAGCGAGTCGGTGATCGAGGCCGACGTGGTGATCATCGCTTTCGGCTTCTCGCCGGAGGTGCCGGAGTGGATGCAGGCGCTGGGCATCGAGGGCACGCCCAACGGCCGCATCGTCGCCGGCGGCGCCGACCGGCTGCCGTACCAGACCACCCATCCGCGCGTGTTCGCCGGCGGCGACGCGGTGCGCGGCGCCGACCTGGTGGTGACCGCAGTGGCCGAGGGGCGTGATGCGGCGCAGGGCATTGCGGAGTTGCTGGCGGTGGAGGCGCAGCCTGCCGAGCCGGCCACGGCCTGAGCGTCTTCGCCACGGGAGTACAGGAAGGCCCCGGGAAGCCGGGGCCTTCGCTTTTCCTTCTCCCCCCGGGACTAGGTGCTCTCGGGATAGAAGATGCCCGCAAGGCGGATGAGGGTGCGGCAGCGCGACGGCGATCGGTGACTTCGCAGCCCTCCCGACCCTCTCCCCAACCCCTCTCCCGGAGGGAGAGGGGCTTTTTGATCAGGCCGCCAGGTCGAGCACGATGCGGCCCTCGATCTCGCCCTTGTGCATGCGCGCGAACACCTCGTTGATGTTCTCCAGCTTCTCGGTGGCCACGGTCGCGGCGACCTTGCCCTGCGCGGCGAACTC
The DNA here is from genome assembly GCF_000972865.1 of Pseudoxanthomonas suwonensis. Classification (NCBI taxonomy): domain Bacteria; kingdom Pseudomonadati; phylum Pseudomonadota; class Gammaproteobacteria; order Lysobacterales; family Lysobacteraceae; genus Pseudoxanthomonas; species Pseudoxanthomonas suwonensis. The sequence goes on along the minus strand of NZ_CP011144.1, from coordinate 1,992,115 downwards.
CAGCGACTCCTGCAGGTCAAGCCGGGTGCCGACGATCGAGCCGCGCACGGTGATCCCGTTGAGCACCATGCCGAAGATGTCCAGCGGGAAGCCGCCCGGCGGCAGGCCGACCAGCGACATCGTGCCACCGCGGCGCAACATCCCCAGCGCCTGCTCGAAGGCCCTGGGCGAGACCGCGGTGACCAGCGCGCCGTGCGCGCCGCCGATCTCCTGCTTCAGGAACTCCGCCGGGTCGGTGTTGAGCGCATTGACCGTGACGGCCGCGCCCAGCCGGCTCGCCAGCGCCAGCTTCGCGTCGTCCACGTCCACCGCGGCCACGTTCAAACCCATCGCCCGTGCGTACTGCACGGCCATGTGGCCCAGGCCGCCGATGCCGGAGATCACCACCCAGTCGCCGGGCTTGGTGTCGGTCACCTTCAGGCCCTTGTAGACGGTGACACCGGCGCACAGGATCGGTGCGACCTCGACGAAGCCGACCTGCGCCGGCAGGTGGCCGGCGTAGTTGGCGTTGGCCAGCGCGTACTGGGCGAAACCGCCGTTGACCGAGTAGCCGGTGTTCTGCTGCGCCTCGCACAGCGTCTCCCAGCCGCCCAGGCAGTGCTCGCAGTAGCCGCAGGCCGAATACAGCCAGGGGATGCCGACCCGGTCGCCTTCCTTGACGTGGTTGACGGCGGCGCCGACCGCGACCACGTGGCCCACGCCCTCGTGGCCGGGAATGAAGGGTGGCTGCGGCTTGACCGGCCAGTCGCCTTCGGCGGCATGCAGGTCGGTGTGGCAGACGCCGCAGGCCTCGATCTTCACCAGCAGATCGCCCGGGCCCGGTCGCGGCACCGGCACTTCCTCGATCGCCAGCGGCTGGCCGAAGCCGCGCACCACGGCGGCCTTCATCGTCTTGTCCATGGTTCGGTCCTCGCGGGAGGGGATTTCCACCCTACACCCGCGGCGTTGCTGTCCGGTTGATCGAAGTCAATCGGCCATACCGCCCCGCATGTGCGAACGCGCCGTGGCCGCCGGTTTTGTCTGCTACGCTCCGCCGCACATCCACCTCCGGGGAGTTGTGCGATGGACTACGGATTCCTGTGGGGCGTCATCGCCCTGGCGTGCGGCACGGTGATGATCGTCTACGGTGCCGCGATGTTCCGGGTGGTGCTGGCGTTCGCCGGTTTCTACATCGGCTTCGGCCTGGTCTCGGCGTTCCTCGGCTCGATCGCCGGTGGGCCCAGCCCGGCGGTGCAGACCCTGATCGCGGTCGTGCTCGGCGCCGCATTGGGCGGGATCCTCTATTCGTTCGTCCGGATCGCGGTGTACGCGGCCGGCGCGATCCTCGGCCTGGTCGTGGCGCTGTTCTTCACCTCGCTGATCGGCATCGGTCACAGCTGGCTGCTGACCCTGCTCGCCCTCGGCGGCGTCGGCCTGGGCGCGTTCGGCGGCCGCTACCTGGGCAGCTGGCTGACCATCGTGTCCTCGGCCTTCGCCGGCGCGTACTTCGCCGTCACCGGCCTGGCCCTGATCTTCGGCGCGCAGGCGCCGAACGGGATGATGCCGATCAATTCGCGCACGCTGGTGGTGTTCATCCTGCTCGCGTCGATCAGCTTCCTGGCCCAGTCGCGCACGCGCAACCTGCGCCGGAGCGGAGCCTTCGTCCGCTGACGGCACGCGCGGGCGGCTTGCCGCCCCGATCCGCGGGGTCGCGGGGTTCCGGCCCCGCGACCCGGCACACGCCCTCGCCAACACCTGCCACGTCGTCCCGGCGCACGCTGGGACCAGTGACTTGTGCGCGCACGTCCGGTTGCTGGAAAGGCAAAAGTCGCTGGGTCCCGGCGTGCGCCGGGACGACGGTGGCGGGTCTGTGCTGCCGTTAGACTGGCATCGACCCACCCACTCCACGGATCGACGCACATGCGCCTGGGCCTCGCCGCCAACCGCCTGCACCACGCCACCGAGGACGCCGCGCTGTTCCGCTGGCTGCGCGCCTGCGAGCCCGGCATCCGCGAACTGGGCCTCGGCCTGCACGCGGTCGGCCGCACCCACGACGCGATCGCCGCCGCCGGCATGCTCGCCGGCTATGCCGGACTGAAGCGCTACCCCTACGGCCGCGAAGGCGGGCTGATGAAGCTGGTCGCCGAGGTGGTCGGCATGGAGGGCGACGCGCGCACCCTGGACGGAGCGATCTACCTGATCGACCCGGTCGATCCATCCTCGATCTTCCCCGAAGCGATCGCGCTCAAGCGCCAGTGCGTGATCCACGGCAAGCCTTTCATTTCCACCGTGGCCAGCGCGCGCGACTGGATCGAGAACGAGCGCATCCACGCCGGGCTGGCGCCGGATCCTGCCGCCGACCGCTTCCACGCGTTCGAATCGCAGACCCTGGCGCTGATCGCGCACGATGCGATGAAGCCGCAGATGCTGGCCTTCGCCGCCGAACACTACGACGTGCTGTCGCGCTTCGCCCGGCGCGTGGCCACCGGCACCACCGGCCAGCGCCTGAACGAAATGGCCTGGAGCCGCGGCTGGCCGCAGGACACACCGTGGGCGCACCGCTTCCTCAGCGGGCCGATGGGCGGCGACGCGCAGATCGCCGACCTGGTGCTGGAACACCGCTGCCAGCGCGCGGTGTTCTTCGAGGACCCGCACGTGGCGCGCCAGCACGAGGCCGACATCCAGCTGCTCGAGCGCGCGGTGACCACGGTGACCGACGAGGCGGTGTGCATCACCTCGCCGGGCGTGGCCGCGCGCTGGATCGCGGCCGCGCGGCGCCGGGCCCAGCTGCGCGCCGCCTGACCTTCGCCGGATACGGAGCCTGCCGCCATGTGCGTGGTCGCCTTAGCCTGGAACGCGCATCCGCGCTGGCGGCTGCTGCTGGCCGGCAACCGCGACGAGTTCCACGCACGCCCGACGGCGCCGCTGGCGGCCTGGGACGACGGGTCCGGCATCGTCGCCGGCCGCGACCTGGAGGCCGGCGGCACCTGGCTGGGCGTGGACGCGCGCGGCCGCTGCGCGCTGGTGACCAATGTGCGCGATCTGCGCCGGCCGCAGGACGGCCTGTCGCGCGGGTTGCTGGCCAGCGACTACCTGCGCGGCGAGGATGACGCGCCGGGACGCGCGCAGGCGCTGCTGCCCAGCGCCGAGCGGTACCGGCCGTTCAACCTGCTGCTGGCCGATGCGCAGGCCTGCACCTGGGTCGGCAACCTGCCGCAGGTGCGCCTGGCCACACTGGCCGACGGCGTGCACGTGCTGTCCAATGCGGCGCTGGACACGCCCTGGCCGAAGGCGGAAACGCTGGGCGCGCGCCTGCGCGACTGGCTCGATGCCGGTGACGGGCAGGATTTCGCGCCGCTGTTCGCTGCGCTGGCCGACGAGACCCGCTACCCGGACGCGCGGCTGCCCGACACCGGCATCGGCCTGGAGCGCGAGCGCTGGCTGTCGGCCGCATTCATCCGCGGCGAGGATTACGGCACGCGCGCCAGTACCGTGGTCGCGCTGAACCACGACGGCGGCGGCGTGATCGTGGAGCGGCGCTGGGGTCCGATGGGCGTGCCGCTGGGCGAAACGCGCCTGACGATCGCACGCTCTTTGTAGGAGCCGGGTTCAGCCGGCGACACGCCACGTCGGCACAGGCGACTTCCTCGTATTCCCGACGCCCGTGTCGCCGGCTGAACCCGGCTCCTACAAGAGGCGGGGCGTCGATGCGGCGTTGACGGTGATGAACCGCGGCCATGCGCGCGCGCATTCACCTCGGGCTGAAGCCGGCCATTTCAAGGTGGCGCTCCCGTTACGACAGGAGCTACCGATGAACCTGCGCCCTCTTTCGCTCGCCCTGCTCGCCACGTTCGCCGCCGCCCCGGCCTTCGCCGACAAGTCCGCCGCGACCCTGACCGAACCGCAGGTGCGCGCGCTGCTGACCGGGCAGGGCTACACCCGCATCGACGACCTCGAGTTCGACGACGGCATGTGGGAGACCGACGCCACCAGCGCCGACGGCAACCGCGTCGACGTGCGCGTGGATCCGGCCAGCGGCCGCGTGTACGCCGAGGACGTGGTCTCCAATCTCAGCGCCGAGGACGTGAAGGCCCGGCTCGCCGCCGCCGGCTACTCCAAGGTCCACGACGTCGACTACGACGACGGCATCTGGAAGGCCGACGCCGAGCGCGAGGATGGCAGGAAAGTCGAGATCAGAGTCGACCCGCAGGACGGGAGGATCCTGGCGGTGGAGAACGATTGAGGCAGGACGATCATCCCCTGCACCGTCGTCCCGGCGAACGCCGGGACGACGGTGCGGAGGGGACGACGTTTCAGCGACCGGATGCAGCCGGGCCCGGCACTTCCCGCGCCACCACCGCCGGCCGCGCGTAGCGCCAGCCCACGCCCCAGGCGCAGGCCAGCAGCAGCGCGGCCAGGAACCACGGTGCGCCGGGCAGCTGCGCCGGCGCGTTGCTGCCGACGAACAGTGCGAACACGTTGGCGAACAGCATCGGCCCGGCGATGCCGGCCAGGCTGGTCAGGCTCATCAGTGCGCCCTGGATGCGGCCCTGCACCTCCGGACCGACCTGGCGGGTGATCAGCGCCTGGGTGGCCGGCGCGGCCAGCGCCCACAGCGCGCTCACCGGCAGGCCGACGATGAACAGCCAGCCGTGGTCGGCCAGGCCGTAGACCACGAAGCCGGCCACGCCGCAGGCCAGCCCCAGCAGCAGCGTGCGCCGCTCGCCGATCGCCTTGACCGTGCGCCCGACCAGCCCGGCGTTCACCACGATGCTCAGCACGCCGACCATCGCCAGCACCCAGCTCACCTCGCGCGGCCCCCACTGGTAGCGGTAGTCGGCGAACAGCACGAAGATGCTCGGGTACACGTAGTGCGCCAGCTGCGCCAGGAACACCACCGCGGCCAGGCCGAACACCTGCGGATAGCTGCGCAGCAGCGCCAGCGCGCCGAACGGGTTGGCGTGCGAGACGTCGAAGCGCGGCGTGCGCCGCTGCGGCGACAACGACTCGGGCAGCACGAACCAGCCGTAGAGGAAGTTCAGCAGCGCCAGCCCGGCGGCGAACCAGAACGGCAGGCGCAGGTCGATCCCGCCCAGCCAGCCGCCGATCAGCGGGCCGATCACGAAGCCCAGGCCGAACGCCGCGCCGATCATGCCGAAGCTCTTGGCGCGCTTCTCCGGTGCGGTGACGTCGGCGATGTAGGCGTTGGCGGTGGTGAAGCTGGCCGAGGCGATGCCGGAGATGATCCGGCCGACCAGCAGCATCGGCAGCGAAGTGGCCAGGGCCATGAAGATGAAATCCAGGCCCAGGCCCAGGCACGACAGCAGGATCACCGGCCGCCGGCCGTAGCGGTCCGACAGCGCGCCCTGCACCGGCGTGGACACGAACTGCACCGCGGCGAACACCATGCCGAACACGCCGACCCAGCGCGCGGCGCTGGCGATGTCGCCGCCGGTGAACTCCTCGACCAGGTGCGGCAGCACCGGGATGATCACGCCGAACGCCAGCACGTCGATCAGCACGGTGACGAAGATGAAGGCCAGCGCCGCGCGTCGCACGCCGGGCCGGTGCAGGGATGGATCCACGCCTGGTCCTTGTAGGAGCCGGGTTCAGCCGGCGACACGCCACATCAGGGCGCCCGCCATGCCTGTCCGGAAGGCGCGAAGTGTAGCGGGTGCGCGGGAATGCCGGAGTCCGGGATCGATGGGGCGGTTGGGGAAATCGTGATCCGGACGTGGCGGTTGAACGCCGCGACGCCGCGCGGCGTCGGGTCGCCCATAGATTGACTCCTGCATGGGGATTGCGTCGCGCTGCCGTTGTAGGAGCCGGGTTCAGCCGGCGACACGACGCCACCGGCACAGGCGACGCCCTCGTGGTTCCGACGCCCGTGTCGCCGTCATGCCGGCTCCTACAGAAAAGCGCATGGCGCTGCCGTTGTAGGAGCCGGGTTCAGCCGGCGACACGACGCCACCGGCAAAGGCGACGCCCTCGTGATTCCGACGCCCGTGTCGCCGTCATGCCGGCTCCTACAGAAAAGCGCATGGCGCTGCCATTGTAGGAGCCGGGTTCAGCCGGCGACACGACGCCACCGGCAAAGGCGACGCCCTCGTGATTCCGACGCCCGTGTCGCCGTCATGCCGGCTCCTACAGAAGAGCGCACGGCGGCGCCACAACGGCGGGTCAGTCGAGCGGGGACACCGCGATGGTCTGCACCAGCGCATGCGTCGCGCCCGGGGCCAGTTCGACCACGTCCGGACCGGCGTTGGCCGCTTCCAGGCAGACGAATTCGCGCCAGTGCGCGCCCACGTCGGCCATGCGCGCGGCGCCGGCCTCGCCCGGGTTCCACACCACCACGCTGCGCCCGTCCTGCACATCCAGGTCGATGCGCCGGCGCAGGCCCGGGTCGACCAGGCGGTAGCTTCCTCCGGCGCCCGGGAACAGGCGATCGGCACGGCCGGGATCGCGCGGATCATGCAGGTCCCAGTGGCCGCGCTGCACGTGGGCGTTGCCGCCATCGTTCTTGTCGAGGAAGGTCAGCCCGTCCAGGCCTTCGATGCGCACCGCGGCGACATCGGAGACGCGGAAGTAGTTGTGCAGCGCCTCGGTGAAGCGCACCGGCGCCGGCCCGGTGTTGGTGGTCGACAGCCGCTGCTCCAGGGTGCGGCCGATGCGCAGCTGCATGCGCAGGCGCAACGCCAGGTCCTGCAGCGCAGGCGGTTCCAGCTCCAGGACCACGGTGCCGTCGGCCTCGCGGCGGGCGGCCACCAACTGCCAGGGCAGGGTGCGCACAAAGCCGTGCGCCGGCACCTCGTTGGTCTGCCCCTGGCGGCCGAAGTACGGCCAGCACACCGGCGCGCCGCCGCGGATCGGCGTGGGCAACGACGCGCGCAGCGGCGACAGCCAGAACACGTCGGCCTGCCCGGCCGGCGCGAACGACACCACCTGGCCGCCGAACAGCGATACCGCCGCCTTCGCCAGCGGGGTATCGACCAGCAGCGCGTCCAGTCCTTCGAACTTGCCCAGGGCCAGGCCAGGAACTTCCTGCATCTTGTTCAGCGCCTTGCGGGAGGTGGGTGAGGGCGATTGCAGCAGCGAAGGATACGCGGTGGGCAACGCGAACGCGGTGCTCGACGGCAGCGGTGCCGGTGCGGCCGGCGCCGATGCGCGCAGCGCGTCGAGGATGCGGCGCCCGGCACGGCCATCGGCCGGCTGCAGGCCCAGGCGCTGCTGTTCGGCGGCGATCGCGCGACGGGTGGCGCTGCCGATCATGCCGTCGGCCTGGCCGATGTCGTGGCCGCGCGTCAGCAGCAGGGTCTGCAGTTCGCGCCGCTGCGCGCGCGACAGGCCGGGATCGTCGGTGGGCCAGGCGGCAGCGATGCCGTTGCCGCCGCGCAGGCGGTCGGCCAAGGTGGCGATCGCCAGCGCGTAGCTCTCGGCGGCGTTGTAGGAATAGATCGCGTCGTAGTTGGCGAAGGCCAGGAACGCCGGTCCCTTCGGCCCGGACGGCAGCAGCAGTGCGGCCGGCGCCTGCGATGGCGCGATCGCGCCGCCGTCCACGCGCACCACGCCCCGCGCGACCCAGTCGGCCAGCGGCCGCTTGGCCTTGCGCCCGGCCAGCGTGGCATCGAATCCGGCCGGCAGCCGCACCTCGTAGCCCCAGGGCTCGCCGCGGCGCCAGCCGGCTCGCCGCAGATAGTTGGCGGTGGAGGCCAGCGCATCGGGGATGCTGCCGACCAGGTCGCGGCGGCCGTCGCCGTCGCCGTCGACCGCGATGCGCGCGTAGGTGCTGGGAATGAACTGGGTCTGGCCGAAGGCGCCGGCCCAGGAACCGGTCAGGTGCGGGTCGGCCAGGTCGCCCGACTGCAGCAGCGACAGCAGGGCCAGGAACTCGCCGCGGAAGAAGGACTGGCGGCGGCCCTCGCAGGCCAGCGTGGCCAGCGAGGTACGCAGCGCGCGCTTGCCGGTGACGCGGCCATAGTCGCTCTCCACGCCCCATACCGCGACCACGGTTTCCGGATCGACGCCGTACTCGGCCTGCAGCCGCGCCAGCAGGTCGCGATGGGTGGCCAGCAGCGCGCGGCCGTCGGCCACGCGCTGGTCGTCGACCAGGCCGGCCAGGTAGTCCCAGATCGGGGTGGTGAATTCCGGCTGCGCGTCGAGCAGCGGCAGCACGGTCGGATCGGGCTGCAGGTCGGCGGTGTAGCGGGCGAAGCTGGCCGCGTCGATGCCGCGCGCGGCGGCGTGCGGCTGCATCGCAGCCAGGCAGCGCTGGAAGGCGGCGTCCTGCGCCTGCACGGCGGCCGAAGCCGCCAGCAGCAGCGTCAGCGTGGCGATGCGGATTGTCGATGCGGGGGCGCGCATTGCCGTCTCCGTGGCCTGCGTTCGCATTGTAGGCAGCATCCGCGTTACGTGCTCTGCCGGCCTTGGCCGGGGAACACCGTGTTGGAATCACGAGGAAATCGCCAGGGTCGACGGCGTCGCGTCGCCGGCTGAACCCGGCTCCTGCAACAGCCACGGCGCAGCCGCTCTCTGTAGGAGCTGACTTCAGTCGGCGACACGGGCGTCGGAATCACGAGGGCGTCGCCTGGGCCGACGGCGTCGGGTCGCCGGCTGAACCCGGCTCCTGCAACAGCCACGGCGCGGCCGCTCTTCTGTAGGAGCTGACTTCAGTCGGCGACACGGGCGTCGCAACCACGAGGGCGTCGCCTGGGCCGACGGCGTCGGGTCGCCGGCTGAACCCGGCTCCTACAATCGCGAGGGTCAGGCGTGGTCGCCGTCGCGGTAGTACCAGCGCCCGTCGATGCGCTCGAAGCGGCTGCGCTCGGCCAGACGCTGGGCGCGGCCGCCGCCGATCCGGAAGCGGGCGACGAATTCGACTTCGGCGGCGTCCGCGCCGGTGACCGCGTGCGACTTCACTTCCAGGCCCAGCCATACGGTGCGCGCGCCGGGCGCGTCTTCCAGGCCCAACTCACCAGCGGCCGGGCGCGTGTCCGGGTGCCAGGTGGCGAGCAGGTAGTCGGCCAGCCCCAGCACGTAGGCGCTGTAGCGCGAGCACATCAGTGCCTGCGCGTCCGGCGCAGGCTCGCCGGCATGCCAGCGGCCGCAGCACGCCGGATACGCACGGCCGTACCCGCAGGGACAAGGCTCAGCAGCCATCGCCCGCGCCATCGGCGTGCGCCAGCATTCCCGGTACGCCGCTCGCTGCCGGCGCACGCCCGCGGCAGCGTGGGACGCGCAGGCGCGTGCCGCGGCAGCGGTTCGTCACCGGCATCCCGGCGCCCTCAGCGCCGCCCGGCCTCGATGAAGCGCAGGAACTCGGCGCGGGTGCGCGCGTCCTCGCGGAAGCTGCCGAGCATCTTCGAGGTGACCATGCTCACCCCGCGCTTGTGGATGCCGCGGGTGGTCATGCACTCGTGCACGCCCTCCACCACCACGCCCACGCCCAGCGGGTGCAGCACGTCCTGAATGCACTGGGCGATCTGCGCGGTCATCTTCTCCTGCACCTGGAAGCGGCGCGCGTAGGCCTCCACCACCCGCGCCAGCTTGCTGATGCCCACCACCTTGCCGTCCGGCAGGTAGCCCACGTGGACCTTGCCGATGATCGGCGCCATGTGGTGCTCGCAGTGGCTTTCGTACTCGATGTCGCGCAGCACGATCATCTCGTCGTAGCCGGCGACCTCCTCGAAGGTGCGCTCCAGGTAACCACGCGGGTCCTCGCGGTAGCCGCTGAACCAGTCGCCGTAGGCCTCGGCCACGCGCTTGGGCGTGTCCAGCAGGCCCTCGCGCTGCGGATCCTCGCCGGCCCAGCGCAGCAGGGTGCGCACGGCGTCCTCGGCCTGGGCCTGGGTGACGGCATCGGGTCGGCGGTTCTGGCTCATCGCGGCTTCTCGCGGGCATCGGCCTGGGGGCGAGCATGGTACCCGACGGCCTCGGCGCGCCCCGCGGTCAGCGTCCCGGCTGGCGGGCAGGCATGGACACCGGACCGTGCGGCGGAACGGCCGAAGCATGACCATCCGCAGGGTCCAGGACGCCCCGTCGGGCGCACAATCGACCGATTCCCGTCCCGGAGAGTGCCCCGTGCGTCCCGTTCCCCGATTGACCGTCCTGACCCCTTTGGCCCTCGCCCTGTCGCTGGCCCTGCTGCTGCCGGCCTGCTCCCGGCCGACCGGCGACACCGCCTCCGCCCCGACCGCCACCGCCGAGCAGGTCCAGGCCGAATCCGAGCGCCTGAACGCCTGGTTCGACACCCAGTACGAAGAACTGCTCCAGTTCAGCCCGATCCAGCTGACCATGCAGGGCCGCAAGGACCTCCAGGACCAGATCGACGACATGTCCGAGGAAGGCATGCGCAAGCGGCTGGCCTGGCTGGAAGCCTCGGTTAACGAGATGGAAGCGAGCTTCGACTACGCTAGGCTCAACCCGGAGACGCAGCTGTCCTGGGACCTGTGGAAGCGCCAGTACGAGAACGCGCGCGACGGCCTGCCGTTCCTGATCCACGGCTATCCGTTCGACCAGATGAGCGGAGTGCAGAGCTTCCTGCCGACCTTCCTGATCAACTTCCACAAGGTCGAGGAGGAGCAGGACTACCTGGCCTACATCTCCCGCCTGCAGAAGGCGGGCGTGGCGTTCGACCAGCTGCTCGAGCGTGGCCGCGCTGCGACCGCGCAGGGGATCCGCCCGCCGAAGTTCGCCTACGAGGGCGTGATCGACCAGTCGCGGAAGATCATCACCGGCGCGCCGTTCACCGCTGGCGCCGACAGCGCGCTGTGGGCCGACGCCCAGGCCAAGGCCGATGCGCTGGCCAAGGCCGGCAAGGTCACCCCCGAACGCGCCGCCGAACTCAAGCAGCAGGCTCGCGCCGCCCTGCTGGAAAGCGTCGGCCCCACCTACGGCCGGATCATCGCCTTCGCCGAAGGCGAGTTGCCGAACGCCGCGGTGAACGCCACCGGCGTGGGCACCACCCACCCCGGCGGCGACGCCTTCTACGAATTCCGGCTCAAGCAGAACACCACCACCGCGATGACCGCCGAGGAGATCCACCAGCTCGGCCTGTCCGAGGTGGCGCGCCTGCGCGGGGAGCTGGAAGCGCTGCAGCAGCAGATCGGCGTGGAGGGCGATCTGCAGGCGTTCTTCCAGCACGTGCAGAACGACCCCGCGCGCGTGTTCCCCAACACCGACGCCGGCCGCCAGGCCTACATCGACCAGGCCACCGCCGACATCGAGAACATCAAGCAGCAGCTGCCCGAGTACTTCGGCCTGCTGCCCAAGGCCGACCTGGTGGTCAAGCGCGTGGAGGCCTTCCGCGAGCAGCCCGGCGCCGCCCAGCACTACTTCCCCGGCACGCCCGACGGCTCGCGTCCCGGCGTCTACTACGCGCACCTGTCCGACATGAACGCGATGCCCAAGACCGAGCTGGAGGTCATCGCCTACCACGAGGGCCTGCCCGGCCACCACATGCAGATCTCCATCGCCCAGGAGCTGACCGGGGTGCCGACCTTCCGCACCCAGTACCGCTCCACCGCCTATTCCGAGGGCTGGGGCCTGTATTCGGAATGGCTGGCCAAGGAGATGCCCGGCACCTACCAGGATCCGTATTCGGAGTACGGCCGCCTGATGTCGGAGATGTGGCGGGCGATCCGCCTGGTGGTGGACACCGGCCTGCATGCCAAGGGCTGGACCGAGCAGCAGGCGATCGACTACTTCCGCGCCAACAGCTCGGTGCCGGACGCGGCGATCCAGTCGGAGATCCGCCGCTACCTGGTCACCCCGGGCCAGGCCACCGCCTACAAGGTCGGCATGATCAAGATCCAGGAACTGCGCCGGAAGGCCGAGGCCGAACTGGGCGACCGGTTCGACATCCGCGGCTTCCACGACGTGATCCTGGGCGGCGGCGCGATGCCGCTGGACCTGCTGGAGCGCCGGGTGGACACTTGGATCGCGGAGAAGAAGGCGGCCGCTTAATCCGTCGCTCCCACGCCGTGGACGGAAAGGCCAGGCCTTGTGCCTGGCCTTTTCCTTTCCGGGCCCGGCGCGACGCGGCCGCGTCCACTCTGTAAGGTCGGCATCGGCTCCCCCGGCATACCGACGCCATGGCCACCCACGACGGCCGCACGACCCTGCTCGCCATCAAGCTGCTGCACACCATCGTCTGGGCGGTGATGGTCGCCTGCATCGCCGGTATCCCCATCGCCGCCTGGCACGGGCGGCATGCACTGGCGTTCTGGCTGGCCGCGGTGGTCGCGCTGGAAGTGCTGGTGCTGGCGCTCAACCGCTGGCGTTGCCCGATGACCGGCTGGGCGGCCCGCTACACCGACCAGCGCCAGGACAACTTCGACATCTACCTGCCGCAATGGCTGGCCCGCCACAACAAGACGATCTTCGGCACCCTCTACCTGGCCGGGGTCGCCTTCGCGCTCTGGCAGTGGGCGCGGCAGGGCGCCTGAGCATCGGCCGGGCGCGACGCGACGCTTTCAGGTCGTCGCACCCGCCGGGCGCGGACGCCAGCCGAGCAGGCGCGCGGGCAGCATCAACAGCGCGGCCAGGAACGCGAACAGCGCCATGAAGGTGATCCCGACCAGCCGGAACGGCAGCGACAGCAGCCACACCAGCGGCCACAGCACCAGCGCCAGCAGCGCGAGCGGCCAGCACAGCACCAGCAGCAGGCACCAGGCCAGCAGGGCGATGAGGGTCTTCATGGGCAGGCTCCCGGTGGTCGGTGATCGCGGGTGACGGACCCGGCGCCATGAAGGTTGCGGCGTATCGACAGGCAGGACAACCGGAATCCGACGGATCCCAGGATCGGCCGACAGGGCCCGGAATACGGCGACGGGATCGCGCGGGATGCACGCGCCGCCGCGAATGCAACACAATGGCCCCGCGGCGCCTGGCGGGCCCGGGGAACCATCGCCCGCCACGCGCGGCCTCCATCGCAGACGCAGGGGCTGGCATCCGAATGAACGACAGATTCCGGGCGCTCGTGTACGGCACCGCGTTAGCGGTGTTGCTGGGCTGGGTGCTGTACATCGGCCGCGACATCCTGGTGCCGATCGTCTTCAGCGTCATGGTCATGTACGTCATCCTCGGTTCGGCGCGGCTGCTTGCGCGGCTGCCGGTGATCGGCCCGGCGCTGCCGATGCAGCTCCACTACGGCCTGTCGGCGCTGGTCATGCTCGGCGCGCTGCTGCTGCTGGGCTGGCTGACGATGGACAGCGTCGACCAGCTGGTCGCCCAGGCCCCGCACTACCAGTCGCAGCTGGTCGCGCTGGTGCAGCGCGGCGCCAGTTTCTTCGGCGTCGAATCGGAGCCGAGCTGGGACACCATCCGCCACGCCGTGCTCGAGCACGTCAACCCGCAGAGGCTGGTCGGCTCGATGCTGCTGTCGGTGACCTCGCTGCTGACCGGCCTGAGCGTGGTCGGCCTGTACGTGGTGTTCCTGATGGTCGAGCGTCGCCACTTCGACGCCAAGGTCGATGGCCTGACCCGCGACCCCGAGCAGGGCGCGCGGATCCGCCGCATCGTCGCCGACATCAACGGCCGGATCGGCACCTACCTGGCGCTCAAGACCCTGCTGAGCGTGCTGCTGGGCTTCGCCAGCTGGATCGTGCTGGCCGCGATGGGCGTGGAGCTGGCGCCGTTCTGGGCGCTGCTGATCGGCCTGCTCAACTACGTGCCCTACATCGGCTCGGTGCTGGGCGTGCTGCTGCCGGTGGTGTTCGCGCTGCTGCAGTTCGGCGACCTCAAGACCACCCTGGTGCTCGCCGGCGCGCTGTCGGTGGTCCAGTTCCTCAACGGCAACCTGCTCGATCCGTACCTGATGGGCAACTCGCTCAACCTCAGCCCGTTCGTGATCCTGGTCTGCCTGACGGTGTGGACGGCGCTGTGGGGCGTGCCCGGCGCGTTCCTGGCGGTACCGGTCACCGCCAGCATCGTGATGGTGCTGGCCGAGTTCCAGGGCAGCCGGCCGATCGCGGTGCTGCTGTCGCAGAAGGGCGAGGTTTGAACGCCTGGGCCGCCATCAGGCAGGCAGCGCACGGCCGGTAGGCACGTGCGGCCCTGCGGCGATCCTCAGCGGATGTTGCCGATCGAGTTCTTGGCGGTGTCGTGCCGGGTCTTGAGCACCCCGTCTTCCACGCTGAAACCGATCGCGATGCGGACCTGCTGCGGTGCCGCGGTACGCACCTGGGTCTTCAATGTGTCCTTGAGGCCCGCCGTGGGCTTCTGTGCCACCACGACCAGTTGGTAGTCACCGTCGGCCAGGGGTTGCGACAGGTCGACCTCGCCCGGCTCGCCGCCTGCGTCCGGCGGCACGGCAGCGGCCGCAACGGTGGCATTGCGTGCATAGGACGCGGCGGCGGCGCCACCGCTGCCGCCGCCGGCCAGTGCTCCGACCGACGACACCGCCGCCGAGACGACGCCGGCACCCGGCATGACCGAACCCACCAGCGATGCCGCCTGTGGCTGCCGGCGCACGGCCTCGCCCTGCGCCGGCTCGAGGGGTGCCAGCGCCAGCGCCTGCAGGTCCGCGCGATAGCCGTTGCCGTCGGGAAACACGATCACGCAAGCGATGCTTCCGCACTCGACCAGCAGCGGCTGCGGCGCCACGCCCTTGCCGCCGGCGGCATGCAGCCCGGCATCGACCTTCTCGCCGAAGGTCGCGCCCTGGGTCTGCTTGGCCGTAGTGACGTTCATCGAGATGCGGTTCGGCATCCCGTTGTTGATGTCGTTGATGTTGCTGGCCTGCGCCCCCGCGACGCACAACACCGCCACCAGTCCGCCCATGGCCGACCATCGCTTTATTGTGCGCATGCGCCTTCTCCCCTGTGTGGCGCCGATCCTACTCCCGTGGCTCTACGCCGGGGCTAATCCGCCGCCCGCGGCGCGCTGAATGCCTTGCTGTATATCCCGGAACGGTCGAAGCAGCAGGCGCGGCGCTTGCCCGAGGCCAGCATGTCGCAGGCGGTGGCGATGCGCTTGGCGCGCGTCTCGGCCTTCTTGCCCGACGTGACCCACTGGATCCAGTCGCGCCGCGCCACCGGGGTGATGTCGTCCCACGTCGCCCGGGCCTGGGGATGGTCGGCCAATGCCTGGCGCAGGTCGGGCGGCAGCTTCGGTTCGGGTTGCTTCGCCGACGGCGCGATCTCCAGCGCCACCGCGTCGCCGGCCTCGGCGCCGGCGGCCTCGCGCAGTTTCCTCTCCACCTTCAGCCAGTGGCTGCCCTGGCCGTCCGGTTCCAGCGTGGCCTGGAACGGCTGTCCGTCGAGCGTGCCCTCCACCGCCACCTGGCTGCGCGTGGGCAGCCTGGCGCTGGCGGCCTCGGGCAGCACCAGGAACGTCCACGCCGCGCCCTTGGGCTGCGCGGGGCGCGACAGCGTCGCCTCGAACCGGATCGTTGCAATGGTCTTGGTCCCGGCCATGGCGGGAACGATAGCATCGGCAACGGGGATGGGACGCGAGCGACGTCCGTCCGCGCCGGCGTCGAGCAGGTCAGCTGATCCGGTACTGCACGCGGCCGCACTTGCAGCGCGTGCCGCCGTCGCGGGTCGGCTTGCGGTAGTGGTGCAATCCCAGCAGGCACAGCAGGTAACGCATGGCAGTTCCTCCGGACGTACATCCCCGTCATGACGCAGAAGGGTCGGCTGGCGGAACGGACGACGGCGTGCGGCGTGCGCGGGGACGGACGCCGTGCGCGTCTGCATCCCGTGTTCCCCCGGAGGCGGAACATAGCGCGAAGTCGTGAATTGTGAAAGCGGTCACTTCTTGCCCGCTGGACAGGCGGGCGGCATTCCTGCTTGGCAGGGAACGGCCGGTGCCTACTTCCTCGCCAGCCGCCAGCCCAGCCCGGACACCCGGCTCGCATGCCGCGCCAGCGCGGCCTCGAGGACCGCGGCGCTGCCGGCCAGGTGCAGCGCGCGGCGGGCACGGGTGATGCCGGTGTAGACCAGCTCGCGCGAGAGCACGCGGCTGGGATGGGCCGGCAGCAGCAGCCAGACCTCGTCGAACTCCGAGCCCTGGGCCTTGTGCACGGTCATGGCGAAGGCGCTTTCGTGCGCGGGCAGGGCGGCGGGATGGAACGCGCGCGGCTGCGCGGGATCGTCGCCGGGGAACCAGGCCATCAGCTGGCCGTCGTCGTCGTGCAGGCAGATGCCGATGTCGCCGTTGAACAGGCGGTGGCGATAGCTGTTCTCGGTGACCAGCAGCAGGCGGCCGTGGAAGAAGGCATCCGGCGCACGTGCGTCGCGGGCGCGGCCCGGGACGGCGGCGAGGCGTCCGGTGAGCAGCGCCTCGATCCGCGCGTTGAGGCTGCGCGCGCCCTGCGGGCCGTCGCGCACCGCCGTGAGGATGCGCAACGCGCCGACCTGGGCCAGAGCCGCGGCCGGGGTTGGCGCCGCGGCCAGCGCGGTCCAGTGGGCGAGGAAGCGTTCCCGCTGGATGGCGTCCTGCAGCGGGTCGGCGAGTTCGGGGTGGTAGTGCACGCCGTCGAGCCGGTTGCCGCGCAGCAACGCCAGCGCTTCGCCGCTGGCGCCGTCGCGCACGGCCGCGGCCAGCGGCGCGAGGTCCAGCGCGGCGGACTGGCGCCAGCCGCGGACCAGGTGGACGTGTCGGGCGGGGAAGGACACGGTGGCCGGCGTGGCATCGGTCGCGGCCGCATCCACTTCCCCGAGCAGCGGGCGCAGCGCGCGCGCATCGTCGGCCGCCAGCCGCAGGCCGTCGCCGGCGGCGGCGAGGATGCCGCTGAGCACGTCGCCGGCTTCCACCGAGGGCAGCTGGTCAGGGTCGCCGAGCAGGATGAGCCGCGCGCCGTCGGGCACGGCTTCGACCAGCTTGGCCATCAGCGGCAGGTCGATCATCGAGGCTTCGTCCACCACCACGATGTCCACCGCCAGCGGGTTGTCGGCGTGGTGGCGGAAATCGGGCGAATCCGGGCGCGTGCCGAGCAGGCGGTGCAGGGTGCTGCCGGCGCTGCCCAGCGGCGCCAGCAGCGATGCCTCGATGCCTTCGGCGGCGAGCAGTTGCGCGGCCTTGCGCAGGCTTTCGGCCATGCGCTCGGCGGCGCGGCCGGTGGGCGCGGCCAGGGCGATGCGCGGTGCCGGCTGTCCGGCAACAGCGGCGCGTGCGGACAGCAGCACCAGCAGGCGGGCGATTGTGGTGGTCTTGCCGGTGCCGGGGCCGCCGGTGACCAGCAGCAGGCGATGCAGCAGGGCGACGGCGGCGGCGCGGGCCTGGCGGTCACCGCCGCCGGCCGCCTGCGGGAACAGCCGCGCGAACAGCGGCGCCAACGCCTCGAGGCCTTCGCTGTCGGCGGGGTGGCGGCCGAGCCGGTGCAGGCCGGCGGCCAGGCGCCGTTCGTACTCGCGGTAGCGGCGCAGGTAGAGCAGGCCGTGCTCGAGCACCAGCGGCGCATCGGCCGGGGCCTCGACATCGCCGGCCGGCGGACAGGCCACCCAGCGCGAGGCTTCCAGGGCCCGCTGCCAGTCGGCGGCCGCGGGCCAATCCGGCGTGGGTTCCAGCAGCGCCTGCGGCTGGTCCAGGCGGAAACCGGCGTGGCCGGCCGACACCGCCAGCGAGGCCAGCGCGGCGGCGGCGGCCACTGCGTCGGAGGTGTCCGGATCGAGCCGGCGCAGGCTCAGCGCCAGGGCGTGGTCCAGGGTGCGCAGGCGGCCGTCGCGGCGCAGGCTTTCGAGCAGGCTCATGCGGCCTCCCCGGCGGACTGCGCCTGGCCGGCGAACAGCGCGTCGACCGCGTGCACCAGCGCGGGGGCGAAGGTCCAGGCCTGCACGCCGGGCGCCTCGGCGGCGCCGGGATCGACGCCGCGGCAGAACAGGTAGCGCACGCCGCCGAAGTCGCGCGCGTAGTCGTAGCGGTCGCCCAGGCGGAAGCGCAGCCAGCGGTGCAGGGCCACGGTGTAGATCAGCGCCTGCAGCGGGTACTCGCTGTGGTCCATGGCCTCGGCCAGCTGCGCCGGCCCGTAGCCGGGCAGGCGGTTGGACTTGTAGTCGAGCACGTACCAGCGGCCGTCGTGCAGGTAGGTCAGGTCGATCAGGCCGGTCATCAGCCCTTCCAGCCGGCGGCGGCCGCCGAAGCCCTGGCGCGTGCGCAGCACACCGTGGCGGTGCAGCAGCGCCAGCAGCTGGTCGACCCGGGTCGGCGCCAGCGCGAACTGGAATTCGATTTCCGCGCGGCGCTGCTGGTCGGGCAGGTCGGCCAGGCGCGTGCCTTCGGGCAGCGGCACGGTCAGGGTGCGGCCGGCCAGGGCGGTGAGCAGGGCGATGCCGTCGTCGAGGTCGGCGGCCGCGTAGCCGCCATGGCCCAGCGCCTCGATGATCCTGCCGTGCTCGCCTGCGGGTGGATCGTCGCCGGAGCGCCAGTGGCGCCAGGCCGCGAAGTCGGCGTTCTCGAATACTTCGTGCAGAACCACGCCGAAGCGCGAGCCGGCGAAGCGTGGATCGAAACCGTCGTCCGCCGGTGCGGCCTCGCCGGCGTCGGCCGGTTCGTCGCGCCCGCCCGCAGCCGGCTGGGTGGCGGCGCTGGAGGTGTCGCCGCCGGCATCGGCATTGGCCAGCTGGGTGAAGCTGTAGACCCACCAGTCGCTGGCCAGCGCACGGGTGCCGGTGCGCGCAGGCGGCACCTCGCCTTCGGCCTCCGGCGGCAGCCACGGCAGGTTGTCCTGTGGCGCGGCGCGATCGATGACGATCGCCTGCGGTGCGCGCGCCGCCAGCGCGGTGGCGTCCTTGACCATCGGCCACAGCGGCGACTGCGCGTGGTTGTAGAACTCGCCGGTCGCCAGCCACAGCGCGTCGCGGGCGCGGGTCAGGCCGACGTAGAGCAGGCGCGCGTCCTCGGCGCGCTGGGCGGTCTTCCAGCGCTCGGCGATTTCCTTCCAGCGGGTTTCGTCCTGCAGCTTCCACTGCAGCACGCGGTGGTCGCCCTCGTGCACGACCACTCGCCGTCCCGGCTCCGGCGCCTTGCCGCCGATGCCCACGTAGGGCAGGAACACCAGCGGGTACTCCAGGCCCTTGCTCTTGTGCAGGGTCACCACCTGCACCCGGCGCGCATCCGATTCCAGGCGCAGCAGCTGGGCCTCGTCGTCGGCGCTGGCCTCGGCGATGGAGCGCTCCAGCCAGTCGCCCAGGGCATGCAGGCCCGGCGCGCCGCGCTGCGCCTCCTGCAGCTGTTCGGCCAGCTGCAGGTAGTTGGTCAGGCGGCGCTCGCCATCGACCAGGCCGAGCAGGCGCGTGGCCTGCTGCGCGCACAGGTCGCCGACCAGGGCCAGCGGACCGCCCTGCTGCAGGCGCTCGCGCCAGCCCAGCGCGGTCATGTGCCACTGGCGCAGGGTCGCGCCTTCGCCATCGAGCGCGGCGATGCGGTGGGCGTCCTCGCCCACCAGCACGGTGGCCAGCGCGGCGCGCAGGCGGCCGTCGTCGCTTCCGTGCAGCAGGGCCTGGAGCAGGGCATGCAGCTCATGCGCCTCGGCGGTGGCGAACAGGCTCTGCTTGCCGGCGGCCACCGCCGGGATGCCGGCCGCGGCCAGCGCTTCACGGATGCGCGTGGCCTCGTGGTGCTTGCGCACCAGCACGGCGATGTCGCCCGGCTGCACCGGGCGGCCGTCGATCGCGGCGCGGCCTGCGCGGGCGTCCGCCAGCACCGCGTGGATGGCGGCCACGCAGGCGGCGGTGGCCAGTTCACGCGAGCTGTGGGCGTCGTGGGGTTTGCGCCTGCCGTCCTCGCCGGGTTCCGGCGCGGGCGCCTGCCACAGCACCAGTGCGGGCGCGGGCGTGCCGTCGCGCAGGTAGTCGGCGTCGGTGCGCTTGCCGCCGGGCTGGACCGGGTGGAAGCGGATCCGCGGATCGAGGAAGGCCGAGGCCTCGGCGGCCCCGTAGGCTGCCGCCGCCGCGAGCGCGGCATCGGCCTGGACGTACAGCGCCTCGACCGCGCCGAGCACCGCCGGGCGCGAGCGGAAGTTGTGCGCCAGCGGCGGAGCCTCGGACGCGGTGGCGCGCGCGGCCAGATAGGTCTCCACGTCGCCGCCGCGGAAGCCGTAGATGGCCTGCTTGGGATCGCCGATCACGAACAGCGCCGGATCGTCGCTGCCGGCGCCGAACACGCGGTCGAAGATCCGCCACTGGCGCGGGTCGGTGTCCTGGAACTCGTCCACCAGGGCGATGGCGTACTGCTCACGCAGGCGCGCGACCAGGGCCCCGGCCTGCGCGCCATCCATCGCGTCGGCGACGCGGTCGATCAGGTCGTCGTAGGTTTGCACCCGCAGCTGCTGCTTGAGCCGGGCCAGGCGGCGGCGGGCGTCGCCACGCAGGCGGTGCAGCAGCGCCACCTGCCGTGCCTGGCGGTAGTCCCCCAGCTGGGCCAGCGCGGTGGCGTAGTCCTCCACCGCGGCGCACACGGGCGAGTCGGGAGTGCGTCCGGCAGCCTTCACGCTGGTGCGTTCCTGCAGCGTCTTCCGGTGCAACTGCGCCAGCTTGGGATGCTCGAACGGCACCTGCGCATCGCCGGCTTCGCACCAGCGGCGCAGCGCGGCGAACAGGTCCTCGATCCAGGCGGCCTTGTAGCTGCCGCCATGCAGCACCTTGCCCTCGACCGCATCGAGCAGCGCGACGCGGAACGTCTCTCCATGGGTGCGGCCGGCCTCGACCAGCCGCTGCGCGGCGGCGTGCAGCAGTGGCGTGGGATCGGGCAACGCGTCCGCCGGTTCCGGGCGCAGCACCGGCTCGCGGACCAGCGCCGGCAGGTCCTGCGCCAGCGCCCGCGGACCCTGCGGCCACAGCGCGGCCAGGTCGTCGACGCTGTCGCCGTCGACCGCGTGGGCGCGCCACAGGTCGGCGGCGATGGCCTCGCGCAGGTGGATGTCGTTGCCCAGCAGCTCCGGCGCGTGGAAGCCCTGACCGCTTTCCAGTGCGTGCTCGCGCAGCACCCGGGCGCAGAAGCCGTGGATGGTGAACACCGCGGCCTGGTCGATGCCGTCGGCGGCCTCGCGCAGGTGTCCGGCCACCGTCGCGCGCGATTCGCCGCTGGCCTCCAGATGGGCCTGGATCAGTCCGGCGGTAAGCGCCGCTTCCGGCGAAGCGTCGTCATCGGCCTGGCCGCTGGCCAGGTCGGCGGCCAGGAGCAGGCGCTTGCGCACCCGTGCCCGCAACTCCTGGGTGGCCGCTTCGGTGAAGGTGACGGCGAGGATCCGCTCCACCGGCAGCGCGCGTTCCAGCACCAGCCGCACCACCAGGGTGGCCAGGGTGAAGGTCTTGCCGGTGCCGGCCGAGGCTTCGATCGCCTGCACGCCGGTCAGCGGCAGGGTCAGGTAGGCGTCTTCGCCCCGGTCCGAAGCGCGCGCGCTCATGCGCCGTCCTCCGCGTCGAATGCGGCCACCAGGCCGCTGAGCGCGGCCGGATCGACGCCTCCATGGACCATGCCCGACTGCAGCGCGGCGAACACGGCCATCGCCGCATCGGCGAAGCGCAGCAGCGAAGCATCGTCGGCGAAGGGGTCGCGGCCGCGGAACGCAAGCCGGAGCGCTTCCTGCTGGCCTTCGGCGAAGCTGCGACCGCCATTGCCATGCCATTGCTTGGCCGCCGCGTCGGCACCACGCCCGTAGTCGGAAGCGTTGAAGAACTCCCAGGCGCTGCGCGGCGCGAAGGGCAGCGGTTCGCGCAGGCCCTGCGCGCGCAGCTGCAACAGCCGGCCCAGGGCATCCCGCGCCTGTTCCACCGGCAACGGCTCGCGCAGGTGCGGGCCGAGCTTGCCATCGACGTCGTGGAATTCAACCAGGGGCTGCGACATTCCCGCCGCCGAGGCCAGCAGCCAATCCAGACCATGGCGGATCGCGGAGGGGCCGTTCAACCTGCCCAGGCGCAGGCGCGCGAGGCCGTGCGGATATACCTCTTCCAGCCGCCCATGCAGGCGGGTGCCGTTCACCACCAGCGAGTCCGGCATCGGCAGCGACTGCGGCCGGGCATCGCCGCGCCACTGCGCGAACGCCCCGGCATACCCCACCAGCTCCCGCCGCTGCGCGGCCAGCACGCGGCGGCCCGACGCACCGGAAGGCAACAGGCCGCGCGCGCGCAGTACGGCGTGGGTGGCCCCCTCGTCCTCGCCGCGCAGCAGCGCCTCGAACACCGCGCGCTGCAGGCGCGCACGTTCTAGGCCGGAGGCCGGCCCGGCCAGCGGTTCGATGTCCTCCTCCTGCTCCTCGACCTCGGGCAGCTGCAGACCCAGGCGCTTCATCAGTTCGTTCGCCGGATGCAGCAGGAAGCGGCGCAGAGCGTCGATCGACAACTCGACCTCGCCGTCGACTGGTTCCAGCACCTCGCCTTCGAACCACGGCGGCAGTGCCACGCGCCGCACCGCCGGCTGCGCCGCCGCCTGGCGCCACGGGTGGCGATAGGAGAAGCGGCGCGGCTCGTCGCCGGCACCGAAGGCGGCCGGCGAGAACGGCTGCAGCGGATGACGCACCACCAGCGCATCCGCCGCGGCATCGGCGTCCGCGTGCTGCGCCCTGGCCACGTCGATCAGTTCCGACACCAGTACCGACGGCTCGCGCTCGCTGCCGTCGCGCGGGTCGGCGCCGAGCCAGCTGACGTAGAACACGTCCTGCGCGGCGGCCATCAGCTGCAGGAACAGGAAGCGGTCGTCGTCGCGGGTGGAGCGGTCGCCCGCGCGGCGGCGGTCGCTGCCCAGTTCGGCGGTGAGCCGGTTGAGGCCGGCGGCCGGGTCGCGGCGCGGGAACTCGCCGTCGTTCATGCCCAGCACGCAGATCGCCCGGAACGGCAGCAGGCGCATCGGCACCATGCGGCCGATGCTGACGCCGCCGGTGAGCAGCGGCGCGCGCGTGTCCGCTTCGCCCAGCACGTCGGCGAAATGCGCGCGGACCGCCTCGGCCGGCACCGTGGCCGCGTAGCCGGCGCGCGCGGCGGTGGCGGCGAAGTCATTGACCAGGCTGCGCAGGCGGTCCAGCGCGCGCTGCGTGGCCGGGTTGGACGGCGGCCGCGGCAGCAGCGCCTCCAGCAGGCCGAGCAGGCGCTCGCGCCACTGCGCCGGCGGCATCGCCTCGCCCAGCACGCGGGCATGGCGGGCCAGCACCCGCAGCAGGCGGATGAGCGTGTCCAGCGCATCCAGCGCGCCGCCCTCGAGGTCCGGCATCGGCGCCAGCACCTGGCCGCCGGGCAGCACGATCGGCGCATCGCTGCCGCTTGCATGGCCCAGCAGCAGCCGGTCCAGGGCGAAGGCCCAGGTGTAGGCCTCGTCTTCCGGCGCATCGAAACGGCCGCGGTGCGCCGCATCAATGCCCCAGCGCGCGCCAGCCGCGGCCAGCCAGGCCTGCAGCCGTTCCAGCGCCGGCGCGTCCAGGCCGTTGGCCTCGGCCAGGGCCGGGGTCGCCAGCAGGTCCAGGACCTCGTGCAGGCCGAAGCGCGACACCGGCAACGCCAGCAGGCGCAGGAACACCTCGGCCAGCGGTTCGTTGGCCAGCGGGCTGGCATCGGCCAGCGCGTAGGGGATGGCATCGTCCTGGCCGCGGCGCCCGAACACCGCGTCCAGGTAGGGCAGGTAGGGGTCGATGTCCGGCGCCAGCACCGCGACCTCGCGCGGCTGCAGCGGCGGATCGAAGCGCGGGTCGTCGAACAGGCCGCGCAGCTGGTCGTGCAGCACCTGCAGTTCGCGCAGGCGGGTGTGGCAGGCGTGCAGCTGCAGGCTCGGGTCGGCGCGGTCCAGCCGCGGGCGCAACGGCCAGCCGGGGGTGGCGCGGCGGTGGTAGAGGTCCGACTGCAGCCGGCGCAGCAGGCTGCCGTGCAGCGCGCCGCCGCCTTCGCCCGGATCCGCGTGCACCTGGATGTCGGCCGAGGCGTGGACCACCTCGTAGTCGCCGACCATGCGCATGAAGTCCACGCCGGCCGCGCCCCAGCGCTGCAGCAGCGGGTGTTCCTCTGCGCCGGCCACGTCCGCACCGCGGCGCAGACGCTGCAGGTCGCCCCAGTAGTCGGCCACCGGCGAGGGCACGAAGAAGTGCAGGCTGCCGACCCGGGCCTGGGTGGCGATCACCCGCAGCACGTCCGGCGAGACGTTGAGCGCGGCGAACGCCGACAGCCGCGGCGGCAGGCCCACCGGCAGCGGGCCGTCGTGGGCGCCGAAGCGCTCCAGGTACTGCTGGATGCGGCGGGCGCGGTGCGGCCGGCCGCTGGCGACGCGGCGCCAGAGGATGGCCTGCGGATCGTCCGGGTCGGCCCCGGCTTCCCAGCGCAGCAGCCAGTCGCGGCGCCAGGCCTGGTACTTCTCGAACACCCCGGCCAGTTCGCCGGCCAGCGCCCAGGCGCGCAGCGGATCGGCGGCGCCCACGTGCGCGGCGATGGCCGCCAGCGCCGGCGTGGCCAGCAGCGCCGGATCGGTCAGCGCCGCGTACAGGTGCCAGTGCAGGGTCGCCGCATCCAGTTCGTCGCGCGACGGCGCACCGGCCTCCGCGGGCGGGTTGGCCGCCAGCACCTGGCCGACGAACTCCCCCGGGGTGAGGAACTCGATGTTGGCCGCCACCCCGTGCTCGGCCGCCAGCGTCGCCTGCAGCCAGCGGCGCATCGCCACCTGCGGGATCAGCACGATCTCCGGGGCCAGCAGCGGCTGTCCCGGCGCCGGCTCGCGCAACACCCGGGCCAGGACGCCAGCGAGCACTTCCAGCGCATTGGAGTGGTAGAGGCGGAAGTCGCTGGCGGCAAGGGTCATCCCGCCCATCTTGCCGCAGCGCCATCGCAGCATGCGAGACACGTGGGCCCGCGCCGCTGCCTTGTGCCGATAATGGCCGCCACCCCACGCCACCGGACCGCCCGCCTTGAAGACACTGCGCCTGCCACTGTTCGTGCTCCTGGCCGCCCTCCTGGGCTGGTCGTTCTGGCGCGACGCCGGCTGGCTGCAGCTGTGCGCGGGGCTGGCGGTGTTCCTGTTCGGCATGCAGTGCCTGGAGGAAGGCCTGCGCCAGCTGGCCGGCGGCAAGCTCGAGCAGTGGCTGGCGCGCAGCACCGGGACCCCGGCCAAGGGCCTGCTGTTCGGCATCGGCGGCACGATGATGCTGCAGTCGAGCACGCTGGTATCGCTGCTGACCATCGCCTTCATCAGTTCCGGGCTGATCCAGCTGGCCGGCGCGCTGGCGATCATCTTCGGCGCCAACCTGGGCGCCACCAGCGGCATCTGGCTGCTGGCGCTGGCCGGGCAGAACCTGAGCCTGTCGCCGCTGGCGCTGCCGCTGCTGGTGTTCGGCGTGCTGGCCGGCTTCACCGGCCCCAGGGGCAAGGCGGCCGGGCGGATCGTGCTGGGCGTGGCCTTCATCTTCCTGGCCATCGACCAGATCAAGGCCGGCTTCGAGGCCTTCGGCGGCAACGTGGACCTGAGCGGGTCCTCCGATGGCGGGCTGGCCGCAACACTGCTGTTCGTCGGCATCGGCCTGGCCACGACCCTGGTCCTGCAGTCCAGCCACGCGACCCTGATGCTGACCCTGGCGGCGCTGGCCGGCGGCCAGCTCGAGCTGGAGCAGGGCCTGGCCATCGCCATCGGCTCCAACGTCGGCAGCAGCGTCACCACCGCGCTGGTGGGCTTCCTCGGCGGCAACCGCGCCGGGCAGCGGGTGGCGCTGGCGCACGCGCTGTTCAACACGGTCACCGCGTTGCTGGCGCTGCTCCTGCTGCTGCCGCTGACCTGGCTGGTCGGGGTCGTGGCCGGCCTGGCCGGGTTCGGCGGCAACGCGATGCTGAAGCTGGCGCTGTTCCACACCCTGTTCAACGGCCTGGGGGTCGCGGTGTTCTGGCCGTGGCAGGCGCAGCTGGCGCGCTGGCTGGAGCGGTGGCTGCCGGACCGTCCGGAGCCGGCCCCGGCGTCGGCCGCAGGCGCCGGCCTTCCCGCCGCGCACCCGCCGTTGCGGGCGGTGCACCTGAGCGGACCGGCGCTGGAATCGGCCGACGCGGCGGCGGCGGCGGTCGCCCAGGAGCTGCAGCACCTGGGCCGGCTGAGCCTGGAGGTGATCTGCCTGACCCTGTACCTGCCGGCGGACGCGGTGGAGCGGCTGCAGCCGGACGATCCGTTGCTGGAGACGCGCAGCGACGACGCGCCGGTCGACGCCGACGCGCTGTACCAGCAGCGGGTGAAGGGCGTGTACGGCGACCTGCTCGCCTTCATGGGCCGGCTGGAGGTGCCGCTGGACCAGGAACACCAGCGCTTCTGGAGCGGCAGCCAGGTGGCCGCGCTGCAGCTGGTCAACGCGGTCAAGGGCGCCAAGCACCTGCAGAAGAACCTGGGCCGGCGCCTGCGGGAGGACGATTCGCCGCTGCGCGCGGCCTACGTCGACCTGCGCCGGCACCTGTTCGCGCAGATCCTGGCGCTGCGCGACACCTCCCGCGGCCCGCGCGAGACCGCCGAGTGGCAGGCCCGCCTGGACACGCTGGACCGCGAGGCCGCGGAGTACGAGGACCGCTTCCGCGAACGCCTGTTCGCACAGGTGCGGCAGGGCGCGATCGACGGCCTGCAGGCCGGCTCGCTGCTCAACGACCAGGCCTACGCCTCGCGCATCTACCTCAACCTGCGCCAGGTGCTGGCGCATACCCGGGAGCCGGGATCGCTGCGGCGCCTGCGCCGGCTGGCCGCGGCCGAGGCGGAGGCGCCGGACGCGTCCTGAATCCCGCCGTCGCGGCCCCGCCGCCGCGACGCTGCATCCCAACCTTCCGCACTGCGACGATCGCCGGCGCTGTGGGATTATTGGACGCCCCGGTTCGCTTTCGGTTCAGTCGCCGACCCGGAAGCTAGCCCGTTGTTTTTCCGAGCCTCCGTTACCCGCGCAACCTGCTCCCGATGACGTCTTCCGCCTCCACCGCCGTGCAGTTGACCGGTGTCCGCCTCGACCGTGGCGGACGCACGATCCTGCACGACCTCGACCTGGCGGTCCCGGCCGGCAGTATCACCGCCGTGCTCGGGCCCTCGGGCACCGGCAAGTCGACCCTGCTGGCGGCGGTGACCGGCGAGCTGGTGCCGGCGGCCGGCGAAGTGAGGGTGTTCGGCGAGCCGGTGCCGAGCCGCCCGCGCGAGCTGCTGGAGATGCGCAAGGGAATCGGGGTCCTGCTGCAGGGCAACGGCCTGCTCACCGACCTGAGCGTGGCCGAGAACGTGGCCCTGCCGCTGCGCGCCCACACCCGCCTGCCCGAGCCGCTGCTGCGGCGGCTGGTGGCGATGAAGCTCAATGCCGTGGGCCTGCGCGCCGCCGCCGACCTGTATCCGCGCGAGCTGTCCGGCGGCATGGCCCGGCGCGTGGCCCTGGCCCGCGCGCTGGCGCTGGACCCGCCGCTGATGCTGTACGACGAGCCGCTGACCGGGCTGGACCCGATCGCCTCGGGCGTGATCATGAGCCTGATCCGGCGCCTGTCGCGCAGCCTGGGCCTGACCAGCATCATCGTCAGCCACCACGTGCGCGAGACCCTGCCGATCGCCGACCAGGCGGTGGTGGTGGCCAACGGCGGGATCGTCTTCGACGGCACCCCGGCGCAGCTGGAGGCCAGCGAGGATCCGCTGCTGCGCCAGTTCCTGCACGGCGAGCCGGACGGGCCCATTCCCTTCGAGAGTGTTCCATCGAAGCCGGCCCCGCCGCGCCGCGAGGAGGTGGCGTGATGGCCGTGGCCGCGACCATGCAGTCGCTGGGCCGCGCCGGCCTGTTCTCGCTGTCGGTGCTGCGCGCCTCGGCGCCGACCCGCGACTTCTTCGCCGAACTGGTGCGCGAGATCTACAAGATCGGCGGCCGCTCGCTGCCGATCATCGCCGTCGGCGGCGCCTTCGTCGGCCTGGTGCTGACCCTGCAGGGCTACCGCACCCTGACCACCTTCGGCGCGGCCGACGCGCTGTCGACCCTGCTGGGCCTGTCGCTGTACCGCGAGCTGGGCCCGGTGCTGACCGCGCTGCTGTTCATCGGCCGCGCCGGCAGCTCGATCGCCGCCGAACTGGGCCTGATGCGCGCCACCGACCAGATCAAGGCGCTGGAACTGATGGCGATCGACCCGATCGCCAAGGCGGTGGCGCCGCGCTTCTGGGCGGCGGTGCTGTGCGTGCCGCTGCTGACGGTGTTCTTCTGCTCGCTGGCGATCAGCGCCAGCTGGTTCCAGGCGGTGCAGGTGCTGGGCCTGGACAACGGCACGTTCTGGTCGGCGCTGCAGGGCAGCGTGGACTTCTGGGACGACTTCGGCGTGGCGCTGCTGAAGTCGGCCGTGTTCGGCGGCACCGCGGCGCTGGTGGCGGCCTACGCGGGCTACCACGCCGAGCCGACCATCGAGGGCACCGCGGTGGCGACCACCCGCGCGGTGGTCAACGCCTCGCTGCTGGTGCTGATGCTGAACTTCGTGATGTCGGCTTTGTTGTTCCAGTGAGCACGGATCTACGTGAGCAGGGACGTCACCGTCGCCATCATGTATGCGAGTCCCTCGCAAGAGCCGGCACATCCATGTGCCGGTACTGAATAAAAGCCCGGGCTTGTCCCGACTGTTGTTGTTCTTTCGTTCAAACCGGTTCCTATAGGTAATCCCCCATGGCAATCCGTGGTCCCAGGCTCGAATTCGCGGTCGGCGCCTTCCTCGTGCTGGCGCTGGTGTCGCTGCTGGTGCTGGCGTTCGCCTCGACCAACCGCCAGTTCGGCATCGGCGGCGGCAGCTACGAGCTGAGCGCGCGCTTCTCCAACCTCGGCCAGCTGCGCCTGCAGGCGCCGGTGAAGATCGGCGGCGTGGTCGTGGGCCGGGTCGACAGGATCGAGCTGGACCCGGTGAAGTTCGACTCGGTCGTCATCCTGGCCATCGACAAGCGCTACGCCGAGCTGCCCGCCGACACTTCCGCCGGCATCTTCACCAGCGGCCTGCTCGGCGAGAGCTTCATCGGCCTGCAGCCGGGCGGCGATCCCGAGCCGCTGCAGCCGGGCGACGAGATCGCCTACACCCAGCCGGCCATCGACCTGATCCAGCTGGTCGGCAAGTACATGTTCGGCGGCGGCGCCGGTGCGCCGCCCCCGCCCCCCACGGACGACTCCCCCATGGAAGCCCCCCAGCCATGAAACCGCTGATCCTCTCCCTCGCCCTGGCCCTGCCGCTGCTGGCGGCCGCGCCCGCCGCCGTGCATGCCCAGCAGACCGCAGCGGCCGCCACGCCCGGCAAGCAGGTGGTCGACAACGGCAGCCGCATCCTGACCACGCTGCAGCAGCGCCGCGTCGAATTCCAGAAGAACCCGGCCGCGCTTCGCGACTTCATCGACGGCGAGCTGCGCAACTCCTTCGACCGCGACTACGCCGCGCGCCTGGTCCTGGGCCCGCACGGCCGCGGCGCCAGCGACGCCGACGTGAAGCTGTTCGCCGACGCGATGACCGAGAACCTGATGCAGCGCTACGGCGCGGTGCTGGTGACCATCGAGGGCAAGCCGCGGATCCGGCTGAAGTCCGAAACGCCGCTGCCGGGCAATCGCGGCGTGCGCGTGTCCACCGAACTGATCCGCGAGGGCGGCGACCCGATCCCGGTCGACTACCTGGTGCGCGACAACGGCGGCTGGAAGATCTTCGACGTGATGGTCGAGGGCGTGTCCTACGTGCAGACCTTCCGCAGCCAGTTCGACACGCCGCTGCGGCAGAAGTCCATCGCCCAGGTCGCCGCCGACCTGCGCGCCGGCACCATCCAGCCACAAGCCGATGGCGCACGCTGATCCGGCCTCCGGTCTGAAGCTCGACCGCGACGGCCCGGTGCTGCGCCTGGCCGGTCCGCTCGACCGCACCGCGGCCATCGCGCACTGGCCGGCGCTGCCGCCGCTGCTGGACGGCGTCCGGGTGCTGGACGTGTCCGGCGTGCAGCGCCTGGACAGCGCCGGGCTGGCGCTGCTGGCCGAGGCCTGCGCGCAGGTGGCCGCGCGCGGCGGTGCGCCGCAGGTCGTCGGGTCGCCGGCCGGCCTGGCCGAACTGCGCGCCGCCTACCGGCTGGACGAGGCGCTGGCGTTCGCGGACCCGTCGCCGTGACCGCGTCGCGCACGTTCCTCGCGCTGCCGTTGCTGCTGGCGCTGGCGGCCTGCGCCAGCGCGCCCAGGCCGGCGGCACCGGCCGTCCAGGAAGCGGCGATCGCCGGCACGATGGCGCCGCTCGCCGAGCCTGCCGCCAGCGAGGCGACAACTGCCTACGCCGAATTGCCCGCCCCGCCGCCGACCGAAGCGGGCGACCTGCCGCCGCCATCCGACGACGGCACCCCCGTTGCCGCACCGACCGAGGCCGAGGACGACTTCGCTGCGCTGTACGGCACGGCACCGGTCAGCGCAGACGCGGCGAACGGCGACGCGGCGGCAACCGCGCGGCCGTCGTACGATCCGTGGGAGCCGATGAACCGGAAGATCCACGCCTTCAACAACGTGGTCGACCGCGCCATCGCCCGTCCCCTGGCCAACGCCTACGTCACGGTGGTGCCGCAACAGGCGCGCCTGGGCGTGGCCAACTTCTTCGACAACCTCGGCTCGCCGCTGACCTTCGTCAACCAGGTGCTGCAGGGGCGGCCGCGCCATGCGGTGCAGACCCTGGGCCGGTTCGTGGTCAATTCCACCCTGGGCATCGGCGGCATCTTCGATCCGGCCAGCGACCTGAAGATGAAGCGGCGCAGCGAGGACTTCGGCCAGACCCTGGGCATCTGGGGCTGGCGTAGTTCGCGCTACGTCGAACTGCCGCTGTTCGGCCCGCGCACCCTGCGCGACGTGTTCGGCCTGGTCGGCGACGCACCGCTGTCGGTCAGCCGCACGGTCGAGGAGGACAAGGTGCGCATCTTCCTGCAGGGCATGCAGCTGGTGGATCGGCGTGCGGCCCTGCTGCCGTTGGATGCGATGCGCGAATCGGCCCCGGACGAGTACACGATGATCCGCGACGCCTGGCTGCAGCGGCGCACCTTCCAGATCGAGGGCGACCGCCGCCACCGGCAGATGGACGAATTCGAACTGCCGGACTACCTGCGCGACGAGGAGCGCGACCCCACCGTGCCGGCCGACGCCATGCCGCTGCCGTTGCCGGGGGTCTGAAGCCGTTACCGCCGATGCAACGAACGAAGGCCCGGGAGCGATCCCGGGCCTTCTTCCTTGTGCCGGCAAGACCCGCGCTGCATCCCACGGCACACCCTGGCGCGGATCGCCGCCAGGCTTCCCGGAAGCGCCGGCGAGCAGCGCACCGCCGCGGCCCAACCGGTCCTCTTCACTTCCACGGCACGCGCGCCATCGAGGTCATGGCGTCAGGCAATCCCGCTCGCCGGTCACGCGCCATCACGATCACTCCGATCCGTCATCCCCGGCGGGCGGAGCCGCCAGCTGCTGGACCGTGTCCGGCTGCAGCTCGGCCGGCAGCGCCCGCTTTGCCTTGCTGCCGAGTTCGGCCAGCCGGCGCGCGCGGTTGAGCGCGGACTGCGGCGAATCGACCAGCCGGTTGCGGGCGCGGCCGAAGGCCTGGCTGGCATCGTCCAGGCGCTTGCCGACGGTGTCGAACTCGGCGAGGAAGGCGCTGAGCGCGTCGAGCACGCGGCCGCCGGCCTCGCTGATCTCCAGCGCCTGCTTCTGCACCTTGTCGCGGGTCCACAACCGCTCGGTGACGCGCAGCAGCGCCATCAGCGTGTTGGGCGAGGCGAACACCACCCGCCGGTCGAACGCATAGCCCTGCAGTTCGCCGTCGGCGCCCAGCGCCGCCGACAGCGCGCCCTCGATCGGCACGAAGGCGATGGTGATGTCCAGTGCCTCGCCGCCGACCGCCTTGGGATAGTTCTTGTCGCCCAGGTCCTTGACGTGCTGGCGCAGGCCCACCGCGTGGCGGCGCAGGGCATCGTCGTGCTGCTCCGGGGTGGCGGCGTTCATCGCCTCCTGCCAGGCCAGCAGGTTGACCTTGCTGTCGACCACGACCTTGCGCTGGTCCGGGAAGTGGACCACCACGTCCGGGCGCAGCCGCTCGCCCTCGTCGTCCACCGTATGCTGCTGGCGCTGGTAGTGCACGCCTTCCTCCAGCCCGGAACCGCGCAGCACGCTGTCGAGCATCAGTTCGCCCCAGTCGCCGCGCACCCGGGCGCTGCCCTTGAGCGCGCTGGTCAGCGCCGAGGCCTGCTCGGCCATGTGCTGGTTGAGCGTCTTCAATTCGCCGACCGCGCCGAGCAGGCTGGCGCGCTCGCGCGCTTCCTCGCCGTAGACCGCGTCCACCCGCTGGCGGAACTCGCCCAGCTTGTCCGAGAACGGCTTGAGCAGGCCCTCGATGTCGGTGCGCGACTGCTGCGCGGCCTGGCGCACGTTCTTCTCGAACTGCTGGCCGCGTTCCTCGAACACCTTGCCGGCGAGTTCGGCGAATACGCCCGACAGCTTCTCCTGCGCGGTGTCCAGGTAGGCGCGCAGTTCCTGCTGCGCCTGCTGGGAGTGCTGCAGGTCGGCCATGGCGCGGGCGTGCTCGCCGTGCAGTTGCCGGTAGGACGCGTGCTGCGCCTCCAGCTCGCCCTGCAGCGCGGCGATCCGTTCCTGCACGCGCGCCAGCGCGGCTTCGCGCTCGGCCAGCAGGGTGGTTTCCCGTTCGATGCGCTGCTGCGCCGCGGTCAGCGCCTGGGCCTGGCCGCCGGCACGCTGGCGCTCGCTGTCCAGTTCCGCCTGCACGGTCTCCAGGCGGCCGCGCAACTGGCCCGCCTCCACCGCCGCCGCTTGCGCGCCGGCACGGGCAGTCTCCAGTTCGCGTGCCGTTTCCGCGTGCGCGCCCGGGCTGCGTCGCAGGAACAACGCCAGGAGAAAGGCCAGGACCGCCAGCAGCAGGCCGGCGAGCAGGTACAGCAGGGCGGTGTCGGTCATGCGGACAGTCTAGCGGCGGCGGTCTCAGCGGGCGCGACCGCGGCCGCCCACACTCCCCGCCATGGCCCGCGCCGCCCGCCACCCCATCCACCTCAAGCGCGCCTACGAGGATGCGGCGCCGTCGGACGGCCAACGCCTGCTGGTCGACGGCCTGTGGCCGCGCGGCGTCTCCAGGGACGACCTGCGGGCCGAGTCCTGGCTCAAGGCGCTGGCTCCCAGCACCGCGCTGCGCAAGTGGTTCGGCCACGACCCGGCGCGCTGGGACGACTTCCGCGAACGCTATTTCGACGAGCTGGAAGCCAACCCGGAAGCCCTGGCCCAGCTGCGCCCGTACCTGGATCGCGGCCCGGTGACCCTGCTCTACGGCGCCCGCGACGAGGAGCACAACAACGCGGTGGCGCTGCGCGACTACCTGCTGCACGGCCGCCGCCACGGCCGCGTATGACCCGCGCGGCGTACGCGCGATGCCGTCCTCCCGGCCTGCGCGCGCGCGGCGTTGCGGCGGCGCTGGCGGTGCGGCGGATTGCAGGCGCGGGCGGCGGCGCTTAGGCTGCGCCGGCCGGAGATCGCCGCCGCGGCACGTGCCACGCACCTGCCGGCCGGCCGGCTGACCGGCCTGCAGCCCTCCAGCCCCGACCAGGACCACGATGACCGCCAGCACGCCGCTGCTCGTTACCTTCGCCGCCTACCTCCTGCTCATGATCGGCATCGGCTTCATGGCCTGGCGCCGGACCCGCACCTTCGACGACTACATCCTCGGCGGGCGCTCGCTGGGCAGCTACGTCACCGCGCTGGCCGCCGGCGCCTCGGACATGAGCGGCTGGCTGATGATGGGCCTGCCGGGCGCGCTGTACCTGACCGGCGCATCGGAGGCCTGGATCGCGGTCGGCCTGATCATCGGCGCCTGGTGCAACTGGCGCTGGGTCGCCGGGCCGCTGCGCGTCTACACCGAGCGCACCCACAACGCGCTGACCCTGCCGGACTACTTCACCCACCGCTTCGAGGATGGCAGCCGCCTGCTGCGGATCCTCTCGGCGCTGGTGATCCTGGTGTTCTTCACCATCTACTGCGCCTCGGGCGTCGTCGCCGGCGCGCGGCTGTTCGAAAGCCTGCTCGGGATCCCGTACGGGCAAGCGATGTTCTGGGGCGCGGCGGTGACGATCGTCTATACGTTCGTCGGCGGCTTCCTGGCGGTGAGCTGGACCGACACCATCCAGGCCACGCTGATGATCTTCGCGCTGCTGCTGGTGCCGGTGTTCACGATCCTCGGCGCCGGCGGCCCGGCGCAGGCGCTGGTGCTGATCGAACAGGTCGACCCGTCGCGGCTGCAGTGGATCGGCGCCGGCGGCGCCATCGCCGTGGTGTCGGCCCTGGCCTGGGGGCTGGGCTACTTCGGCCAGCCGCACATCCTGGCGCGGTTCATGGCCGCCGACAGCCTGGCCACGATCCCGCGCGCGCGCCGGATCGCGATGACCTGGATGATCCTATGCCTGGCCGGCGCGGTGGCGACCGGCTTCTTCGGCATCGCCTGGTTCGCCGCCCACCCGGAGGTCGCCGGCCCGGTGAATGCCAATCCCGAGCGCGTGTTCATCGCGCTGTCGGAGCTGCTGTTCAACCCGTGGATCGCCGGCGTGCTGCTGTCGGCGATCCTGGCCGCGATCATGAGCACGCTGTCGGCGCAGCTGCTGGTGTGCTCGAGCGCGCTGACCGAGGACTTCTACCGCGGCCTGCTGCGGCCGAAGGCCTCGCATCGCGAGCTGGTGTGGTTCGGCCGCTCGATGGTGCTGGCCGTGGCGCTGCTGGCGATCTGGATCGCGCGCGATCCGGAAAGCCGCGTGCTCGGCCTGGTGGCCTACGCCTGGGCGGGGTTCGGCGCGGCGTTCGGGCCGGTCGTGCTGCTGTCGGTGTTCTGGAAGCGCATGACCCGCAACGGCGCGCTGGCCGGCGTGGTCGTCGGCGCGCTGACGGTGGTGCTGTGGAAGCACACCGGCAGCGCGCTGTACGAGATCGTGCCGGGCTTCATCGCCGCCAGCGTGGTGATCGTGGTGGTCAGCCTGCTCGGCAAGGCGCCTTCGGCGCAGCTGCAGGCCCGCCACGAGCAGGTGCGGGCCACGCTGAGCGAGCACGGTTACTGACCGCGGCCCGGCAGCGCCGGGCCCGGCTCAGTCCAGCACCCGGCAGAACACCGCCTTCAGGTAGCGCGACTCGGGCACGTTGGCCAGGAACGGGTGGTCGGCGCCGGCGCCGGCCACCTTCAGCACCTGCACCGTGCGTCCGGCGTAGAACGCGGCGCGGCGCAGCATGTCCAGGAACTGGTCCTCGGCCACCAGTCCGGTGCAGGAGAACGTGGCGAACAGCCCGCCGGGCTCGACCACGCCCAGCGCCAGCTTGTTCATGTCCAGGTACTTCTTCAGCGCGGTGATGACCTGGTCGCGGTCGCGGGTCATCTTGGCCGGGTCGAGGATCACCGCGTCGTAGCGTTCGCCGCGGTTGGCGGCGTCGCGCAGCCACGGGAAGATGTCGGCCTGCACGAACTTCGGTTTCACGCCATTGAGCTTCGCGTTGCCCTTGGCGATCTCGATCACGTCGGCATCAATGTCGATGCCGGTGACCTCGGCCGCGCCGCGCGCCGCGGCGTACACGGCGAAGCCGCCCGTGTTGCAGCACAGGTCGAGCACCCGCTTGCCGGCGATCTGTTGCGAGAACCACTGCCGGTTCTCGCGCTGGTCGGCGAAGAAGCCGGTCTTGTGCGCCCCGGCCGGATCGGCGCGGAAGCGGATGCCATGCTCGGTGATCACCGCCGGCTCGGGCGTGCCACCGCCGCTGTAGACCGGGCGGTAGTCGAAGCTCTCCTGCTTCTGCACGTGCTCGTCGGCGAAACTGTAGATGCGCGCGCCGGGGAAGTACCCGCGCAGCGCCGCGTACACCCACTCGCGGTGGCGGTACATGCCGGCGCTGAAGAACTCGACCACCAGCAGGTCGGCGTAGCGGTCCACCACCAGCCCGGACAGGCCGTCGCCCTCGGCGTGGACCACGCGCCAGGCGTTGGAGACGTCGTCCAGCTTCAGCACCTCGCGGCGCAGCGCGACCGCGGTGCCGATCTTGCGCGCGAACCAGTCCGCGTCGACCGCCACCGCCGGATCGGTCTCCAGGATGCGCAGGGCGATGCGCGAGTGGCCGTTGTAGAAACCGCGGCCGATGAACTGGCCGTCGACGTCGAACGCGTCGACGATCTCGCCCGGGCGCGGCTTCTGCGCGGGCTTGTCGACCAGTTTCTGGAAGATCCAGGGATGGCTGGAACGCCAGGCGTTCTTCAGCCGGACGGTGGGGTTGGGAGTGTTCATCGGGCAATTGTACGGGTGAGGGCCTGAAGGCCGGCGCGGCTTTGGGGGTGGCGCGGCTGGTTGCCGTACACGCCGCACGCCCCCATCCCGTCATCCCCGCCTTCGCGGGGATGACGGTGCAAAAGGTGGACGCGCCGGATCGGCGGGCGCTGGGGCACCGCGCTGTCCGGGACAGTCCCGCGCCATACCGCCCAGCACGGCCCACCGCCCGCACCGCAGCGGGCGCCGGCTGGCAAAACACGCGACAATACGGGGGTTTCGCTGCCCGGACCGCCCGCGCCCCGCGCCTGCCCTCCCGTCCGGCAACTCGCCTCCGTCCTTCGATTCCGCAAGAGAGCCCCCGCAGACCATGTCGAACACGCCGAAGATCATCTACACGCTCACCGACGAAGCCCCGTTCCTGGCGACCCAGTCGCTGCTGCCGATCGTCCAGGCTTTCGCCGGCACCGCCGGGATCGCCGTGGAGACCCGCGACATCTCGCTGGCCGGGCGCATCCTGGCCCAGTTCCCGGACTACCTGGGCGATGCGCAGAAGATCGGCGACCACCTGGCCGAGCTGGGCGAACTGGCGACCCAGCCGGAAGCCAACATCATCAAGCTGCCCAACATCAGCGCCTCGGTGCCGCAGCTGAAGGCCGCGATCAAGGAACTGCAGGCCCAGGGCTACCCGCTGCCGGACTACCCGGACGCGCCCAGGGACGAGAAGGAAAAGGACATCCAGGCCCGCTACGACCGGACCAAGGGCAGCGCGGTCAACCCGGTGCTGCGCGAGGGCAATTCCGACCGCCGCGCGCCGGCCTCGGTCAAGAACTTCGCGCGCAAGCACCCGCACCGCATGGGCCCGTGGGGCAAGGACTCCGGGTCGCACGTGGCGCACATGGACGCCGGCGACTTCTACGGCAGCGAGCAGTCGGCCACCGTCGACCAGGCCGGCAGCCTGAAGATCGAGCTGGTCCAGGCCGACGGCCGGACCGTGGTGCTGAAGGAGAAGACCGCGGTCAAGG
This sequence comes from Pseudoxanthomonas suwonensis, assembly GCF_000972865.1. Lineage (NCBI taxonomy): Bacteria > Pseudomonadati > Pseudomonadota > Gammaproteobacteria > Lysobacterales > Lysobacteraceae > Pseudoxanthomonas > Pseudoxanthomonas suwonensis. The sequence continues at coordinate 1,954,965 of NZ_CP011144.1, read as the reverse complement.
CCGGCGAGATCGTCGACGCGGCGACCCTGAGCCGCAAGGCGCTGGCCGCGTTCGTCGCCGCGCAGATCGCCGAGGCGAAGGCGCAGGGCGTGCTGTTCTCGCTGCACCTGAAGGCGACCATGATGAAGGTCTCCGATCCGATCATGTTCGGCGTGGTCGTGTCGGAGTTCTACAAGGATGCGCTGACCAGGCACGCCGAGGTGTTGAAGTCGGTCGGCTTCTCGCCCGACAACGGCATCGGCGACCTGTACGCGCGCATCGCCTCGCTGCCGGAAGACCGGCAGGCCGCGATCAAGGCCGACGTGGAGGCCGTGTACGCGGCCGGCCCGGCGGTGGCGATGGTCAATTCGGACAAGGGCATCACCAACCTGCACGTGCCCAGCGACGTGATCGTCGACGCCTCGATGCCGGCGATGATCCGCGACTCCGGCCGCATGTGGAACGCCGACGGCAAGCTGCAGGACACCAAGGCGGTGATCCCGGACCGCTGCTACGCCGGCGTGTACCAGGCGGTTATCGAGGACTGCAAGGCGCACGGCGCGTTCGACCCGACCACCATGGGCAGCGTGCCCAACGTGGGCCTGATGGCGCAGAAGGCCGAGGAATACGGCAGCCACGACAAGACCTTCCGCATCCCGGCCGACGGCACCGTGCGCGTGACCGACGACGCCGGCGGCGTGGTGTTCGAGCATCCGGTCGAAGCGGGCGACATCTGGCGCATGTGCCAGACCAAGGACGCGCCGATCCAGGACTGGGTCAAGCTGGCCGTCACCCGCGCGCGCCTGAGCGGCACTCCGGCAGTGTTCTGGCTGGACAGCGCGCGCGCGCACGACCGCCAGGTGATCGCCAAGGTCGAGACGTACCTCAAGGACCACGACACCAGCGGCCTCGATATCCGCATCCTGGCGCCGGTGGAGGCGACCAAGTTCTCGCTGGAGCGCATCCGCCAGGGCAAGGACACCATCTCGGTGACCGGCAACGTGCTGCGCGACTACCTGACCGACCTGTTCCCGATCTTGGAGCTGGGCACCAGCGCCAAGATGCTGTCGATCGTGCCGCTGATGGCCGGCGGCGGCCTGTTCGAGACCGGCGCCGGCGGCTCGGCACCCAAGCACGTGCAGCAGTTCCTCGAGGAGGACTACCTGCGCTGGGATTCGCTGGGCGAGTTCCTGGCCCTGGCCGCCTCGCTGGAGCACCTGGCCGAGCAGACCGGCAATGCCAGCGCCGCGGTGCTGGCCGCCGCGCTGGACCAGGCCAACGGCCTGATCCTGGACAACAACCGCTCGCCGGCGCGCAAGGTCGGCGAACTGGACAACCGCGGCAGCCACTTCTACCTGGCCCTGTACTGGGCACAGGCGCTGGCCGCGCAGGACCGCGACGCGGGCCTGAAGGCCAGGTTCGCGCCGCTGGCCCGGGCGCTGTCGGAGAACGAGGCGAAGATCGTCGGTGAGCTCAACGGCGCGCAGGGCAAGCCGGTGGAGATCGGCGGCTACTACCACCCGGACCTGGCCAAGGCCGGCCCGGCGATGCGGCCGTCGCCGACGTTCAACGAGGCGTTGGCGACGCTGTAAGCCGAATCCGCCGACCCGATCGATCCGCGACGCCCGGCCACGTGCCGGGCGTCGTCCTTTCCGCCGTCGTCCTGGCGGACGCCGGGACCCAGCGACTTGTGCCTTTGCGCGACTTCAGACCTCGAAGCGAAAGACACTGGGTCCCGGCGTGACCAGCCATTCGGCTGTGATGAAGCGCTTCGCCGGGACGACGGCAGGAATACCGCGCGCCAGTACGCCAACCCCGTATTCAGGGCCCCGCCGGGCCGGCCGGCATAATCGCAGGCACCGGTCTTCCGGTTTTGCGCGGGTTCCGGCCTCCTAGACCAGCCAACAAGGGGATACGCCATGAAGAAGACGCTCGCCGTGCTCGTGTTGTGCCTCTCGACCCTGCTCGCCTCCGCCGCCATGGCCCAGTTCACCGGCCCCAGCGCGAGCGGGCGCCCCTCCACGGTGGCCGAAGCGCGCGACGTGCGCCTGGGCAGCTACGTGACCCTGACCGGCCACATCGTCAACCACCAGCGCAGCGACTACTTCACCTTCCGCGACGACACCGGCGAGATCCGCGTGGAGATCAGCTCCGGCGTCTGGGGCGGGCGCAAGGTCGGACCGGAGACCCAAGTGCGGCTGATGGGCGAAGTCGATCGCGGTCCGGCCGGCCGCTACATCTGGGTCAAGACGCTGGACGTGCTCTGACGGCGCGCAGTTGGCGCAACGATCGCCTTCCCGTCGTCCCGGCGAAGCACTTCATCACAGCCGAATGCTGGTCAAGCCGGATCCAGTGTCTTTCGCTCAACCGGTGCGCCTTCGCAGAGCAAAGTCACTGGGTCCCGGCTTCCGCCGGGACGACGTGGGCAGAGGGACTTGGCCGTATCGACCGGATATCGCACCAAAGCCCGATCGCCGCGCGCCGGACCGCTGGTTAAGATCGCGGCCATGGCCCATGCCGACGCCATCGCCGAGCAGATCCGCGACGCCTTCGACGACTACCACGCGCGCTTCGCCGCGATCAGCCGGCGCGCGCAGCGGCGCTTCGAGGCCCGCGACTGGGCCGGGGCGCGCGAGGACGCGGCCGAGCGCCTGGACCTGTACGACGCCTGCATCGACGAATGCGGCCGCCGCCTGGCCGCGCTGCTGTCGGGCCAGGCGCACGACCGCACGCTGTGGGGCGCAGTGCGCGCCGCGTATGCCGCGCTGACCGACGGGCTGATCGACGTCGAGCTGTACAAGACCTTTTACAACACCCTGACCCGGCGCTTCTTCCGCACCCGCGGCGTCGACCCGGCAATCGAGTTCCTGGCCCTGGACGTGGAGCCGACCGACGCGATCACCCGGCCGGTGGCGCGGCACAGCTACGCGGTGTCGGAGACGCGGCCGACCGAAGCGTTCATGCGGGTACTGGAGAACTACCGCTTCGACGCGCCTTACGCGCACCGCACCCGCTGCGCGGCCGCGATCGCCGTGCGCCTGCAGGACGACCTGGCGCACTGGGGCGGCAATCCGGTGCGCGGCATCGAGTTGTTGGACACGGTGTTCTACCGAGAGCGCCGCGCCTATCTGGTCGGCCGGGTGTTCGGCGAGCACCGCTTCTCGCCGTGCGTGATCGCGCTGGTCAACGGCGAGGACGGGATCCGCGCCGAGGCGGTGCTGACCCGGCGCGCCGACGTGACCCAGCTGTTTGGCGTCTCGCGCAGCTACTTCCAGGCCGACCTGCCGACGGTGGGCGACGCGGTGGTGTTCCTGCGTACGCTGCTGCCGAACAAGCCGGTGGACGAGCTGTACACCGTGCTCGGCCGCGCCAAGCAGGGCAAGACCGAGCGCTACCGCAGCTTCTTCCGCTACTTCCAGGCACATCCGGCCGAGCGGCTGGTGCGCGCCGAGGGCACGCCGGGCATGGTCATGGCGGTGTTCACCCTGCCGGGCCAGCCGCTGGTGTTCAAGGTGATCCGCGACCGCTTCGCCTGGCCCAAGACCGTCACCCGCGAGGAGGTGGAAGCGCAGTACGAGCGCGTGTTCCACCTGGACAGGATCGGCCGCCTGCTCGACGCGCAGTCGTTCCGCCACCTGCGCTTCCCGCGCGCGCGCTTCGACCCGGCGCTGCTGGCCGAGTTGCGCGACAGCTGCGCCGCCAGCCTGGACGAGGACGGCGAGGACATCGTGGTCAAGCTTTGCTATGTGCAGCGCCGTCTGCGGCCACTGGACCTGTACCTGCGCGAGCAGGCCGGCGAAGCCGTGCGCGAAGCCGCGCTGGACTACGGCCAGGCGATCGTCGACCTGGCCCGCAACGATATCTTCCCGGGCGACATGCTGCTGAAGAACTTCGGCGTCTCCCGCCATCGCCGGGTGGTGTTCTACGACTACGACGAGATCCGCGCGGTCGGCGAGCTGCACTTCCGCGAGTGGCCGCAGGCGACGACCTACGAGGAGCAGGTCGCCGGCGAGCCGTGGTTCCACGTCGCCCCGGGCGACGTCTTTCCCGAGCGCTTCCCGATGTTCATGGGCCTGCCGGCGCCGCTGGCGGCCGCGCTGAAGACCGTGCACGGGCAGCTGTTTCGGCCGCAGTGGTGGTGGCAGCTGCAGGCGCAGCTGCGCAGCGGCGACTGGCCGGACACGCCGCCGTATCCGGAAGCGCTCAAGCTGGCCTGATCGCCTCCGTTGCAGAAACGTGGTCATGCCGGCGACACGCCACGTCGGCACAGGCAATGTCCTGGTGATTCCGACGTGGTGTGTCGCCGGCTGAACCCGGCTCCTACACGCAGGCTGATGCGGGGCGCATGCTAGGCTCGCGCCACCTTCGTTCGAGGAGATCCCGCCATGATCCGCAATCCGATTTCCCGCGCCTGCGTGCTTGCCCTGGCCCTCGCCGCCGCCGCGCCGATCGCGCAGGCGGTCAAGCCGGCCGACAGCGCCACGCTGCCCGCACCCGATGCCGCGCTGCAGGCCGCGCTCGACGGCGCCTGGCGCGATCCGGCCAACACCGCGCGCGACACGTACCGCCATCCGGGCCAGACCCTGGCCTTCTTCGGCATCAAGCCGGACATGACCGTGGTGGAGATCACCCCCGGCGGCGGCTGGTACGCGGAGATCCTGGCGCCCTACCTGCGCGGGGACGGCAAGTACGTCGCCGCGGTGGTCGATCCGATGGCGGTGGCCGAGGGCCGCGGCCGCGACTACCAGCAGCGCTCGAAGGACGGCCTGGAGAAGAAGTTCGCCGACGCGCCGACGCAGTTCGACAAGGCCGAGGTGGTCGCCTACGACCCGAAGGCCCCGTCGTTCGGCGCGCCGGACTCGGCCGACCTGGTGGTGACCTTCCGCAACGTGCACAACTGGCGCGGCGCCGGCCAGGCCGAGGGCATGTTCAAAGGCTTCTACGAGGTGCTCAAGCCCGGCGGCGTGCTCGGCGTGGTCGAGCACCGCGCCGACGGCGACGTGCCGGCCGACGACAAGACCGGCTACGTCGGCCAGGCGCAGGTGATCGCGCTGGCCGAGGCGGCCGGCTTCCAGCTCGCCGGCAGCAGCGAGGTCAACGCCAACCCGCGCGACACCAAGGACCACCCGAACGGAGTGTGGACCCTGCCGCCGTCCAACAACCATCCCGAAGCCGAACGCGCCAAGTACCAGGCGATCGGCGAGAGCGACCGGATGACGCTGCGTTTCGTGAAAGCGGCCGGCGACCGGTAATGAAATACGGATGAGGGCGGTCGCGCTGCAGGCGCGACCCGGTGGTCACCGCGCCGCGACCGCTCTTTACCGGCAACCGCACTGCACCCGTATCCCCCAATGGACCGACGCGGTTTCATCTCGTTGCTGGCGGCAGGCGCGTCGGTCCTGGTCCTGCCCGCCACGAACGGAGCCACTCCCATGCACGGCCTGATCGGCAAGTTCCGCGCCCACCCCGGCCAACGCGACACGCTGGCCGCGATCCTGTTGCAGGGCATCAACGCCATGCCCGGCTGCCTGAGCTACGTGGTGGCCGAGGATCCCGAAGACGCCGACGCGTTGTGGATAACCGAGGTTTGGGACAGCGCCGACAGCCATCGCGCTTCGCTGGCACTGCCCGCCGTGCGCGAGGCGATCGCCAAGGCCATGCCGCTGATCGCCGGCTTCGATTCGCACGTGCAGACCCGGCCGATCGGCGGACACGGCCTGCCCGCCGCCTGAGGCCGCGTCCGCCGCGATGCTGGTCGCCTTCAACAAGCCCTACGGCGTGCTGTGCCAGTTCACCGACCGCAGCATCCCGCCGCGGCCGACCCTGGCCGGTTTCGGCCTGCCGCCGGACGTGTATCCCGCCGGGCGCCTGGACCATGACAGCGAGGGCCTGCTGCTGCTGACCGACGACGGCGCGCTCGCGCACCGGCTGACCGATCCGCGGCACAAGCAGCCCAAGGCCTACTGGGTGCAGGTGGAGGGCGAGCCGCGCGGGGAACAGCTGGACGTGCTGCGCAGCGGCGTCACGCTCAACGACGGACCGACCCGGCCGGCGCAGGCGCGCCGGCTCGATCAGCCGCCGGTACTGTGGCCACGCGATCCGCCGGTGCGCTACCGCAAGACCGTGCTGGACGCGTGGCTGGAGCTGGTCATCAGCGAGGGCCGCAACCGCCAGGTGCGGCGTATGACCGCCGCGGTCGGGCTGCCGACGCTGCGGCTGGTACGGGTGGCGGTGGGGCGGCATCGGCTGGATGCGCTGGGCGAGGCGGGCGGTTGGCTCGCGCCTGGCCAGTGGCGGCGGCTGGAGTAACCGACACCCGGCCGGCGAATCCGGATCCGGTCGCGGCGGAAGTCTTGCGCGACATGCGCGGCCGATCCGGTCTTCTTGCAGAAGTCGGGCCTGCCGGCGACACGAGAGTCGGGACTACGCGAGCGTCGGCTGTGCCGACGGCGTCGGGTCGCCGGCTGAACCCGGCTCCTACAACAGCCACGACGCGGCCGCTCTTCTGTAGGAGCTGACTTCAGTCGGCGACACGGGCGTCGGAATCACAGGAGCGTCGACTGGGCCGACGGCGTCGGGTCGCCGGCTGAAGCCGGCTCCTACAACTGCCACGACGCGGCCGCTCTTCTGTAGGAGCTGACTTCAGTCGGCGACACGGGCGTCGGGATCACGAGGACGTCGCTTGTGCCGACGGCGTCGGGTCGCCGGCTGAACCCGGCTCCTACAAGAAGCAGTGGCACACGGCACGGACGACCGGGCACGCGCCCCGGTCGTGCCGTCGCGGGAACATGGGATGTGCGCCGCTCAGGCGGTCGGCGAGGTCCGGCGCGTGCGGGTCGCACGCGTGCGCGCGGTGGCGTTGCCGTTGTTGCGGCTGCCGACGCGGCGCGCCTCGCCTTCGATCGGCGCGTCCTGCGCCTGCTGGCGGCGCTTGCGGTACAGCACGTAGGCCAGCACGCCCGCACCGACCACCGCCGCGGCCGTGGCCACCGCCACCGGATGGCGCCGCACGGTGCCGCGGGCGACGTTGAACCCGGCTTTGGCCGCGCCGAGCGCGGCGCCGGTCTTGATCCAGTGCTCGGCGCCGATGCCGGCATCGCGCAGGCTGGCGCCGGCATGGCGGAGTCCCGCGCCGGCCTGCTCGGCCAGTTCCAGCGCACGGTCGGAAATGATGGTCAGCTTGCTCATGGGGGCTATCCGCGGAGGAAGGAACGCCGCCAGTGTCGGCGACGGCATGTGGACGATACGTCAGCAACGGCGGTGGCGGGCCATCGTCCGTGGCGGGGAACAGGGGTGCGGTTCATGCCGTCGTCGGCCAGCCGGTCCCTGCGTCGCCGCCTATCCGTCGTCCCGGCGTGCGCCGGGACGACGGATGCGGGCTTTCGCGTTCCCGGGGGTTTGGCCCGATGCGTGGCAACGGCATTCCGGGGGCCGCCAGGCCGCGCCAGACGGCAAAGCGGAGTCCGGCCCGCCGTCACGGGCGCCACGGGCGGAAACGGATCACGTTCCCCGCGGTTTGGCCCGATGGGTGGCGACGGCGTTCCAGGGGTCGTCGGGCCAAGGGTGACGGGGATACCGCCCCTTCATCTCCTTCCTCACCTCCGGGTAGGTGCGGTCCCAGAAGCCCTTCAGGTCCTGGGTCACCTGCAACGGCCGGCCGCCGGGCGAGAGCAGGTGCAGGGTCAGCGGGACCCGGCCATCGGCGATCCGCGGGGTGTCGGCCAGGCCGAACAGCTCCTGCAGCTTGACCGCCAGCACCGGCGGCTGCGCCATGCCCTCGTGGTCGAGCGCGTAGTCGATGCGCCGCTCCATGCCCGAGGGCACGCTGATGCGCACCGGCGCCAGCCGGTCGAGCTGCTGGCGCTGGCCCCAGTCCAGCGGCGACTTCAGCGCTTCGCCCAGTTCCTCCTCCGCCAGCGCATCGAGCCGGGTCTTGCCGGCGAAGGCCGGGCGCAGCCAGTCGTCGAGGCTGGCGGCCAGCGCGGCGTCGGATACGTCGGGCAGGCCCAGGTCCGGCATCCACTGCCGCAGCGACACCACCCGCGCCTGCCACTGGCGCAGGCCTTCGCTCCATGGCAGCGCGACCAGGCCGAGTTCGCGCACCGCGTCGGTCAGCGCCTGCGCCGCCTGGGCCGGATCGACCCGGCCGGCGGGACGGCTGTCGAGCACGATCCGGTCGAAGCGCGATTCGCGCCGCGCCACCAGCGCGCGCTTGTCCGCGTCCCACGCCACGCCCTCGCGTTCGACGAAGCGCTCCGGGAAATCGCTGCGCAGCCGCGATTCGTCCACCGGCGCGGCGCGCAGCAGCAGCGCGTCGCCGCGCGGTTCGAAGCGCAGCTCGCTGGCGACCAGCCACGGCTCGCCGCGCAACGCACTGTCATCGAACAGCCGCGCGGTGCGGCCGTTGGCCAGTTGATAGCGCAGCGGATCGGCCGGATGCCGCGCCGCAATCCGGTCAGGGAATGCGTGGGCGAGCAGGTCGCCCAGTTCATGCGCCTCGATCGCGGCCGGCGGCGCGGCCTCGCAGCGCAGGCGGCGGCGCCACTGCCTGGCGGCCGCGTCGATCGCGGCCAGCGCAGCACGGCCGGCGTCGTGCGGCAGGCGTCCGCCGCGGAACGCGGCCAGCGCGCGCCAGCGTTGGGCCAGTGCGTCGCTGCGGCTGCGCAGCGGGTCGCGGGCTTCGACCAGCGCGGCCAGGTCGGCGGCCAGCGCCTGTTCGCGCGGATTGCGCGCGGCCAGCAGCATCGCCGCCAGGCGTGGATGCGTGCCCAGCGCGAGCATGCGCCGGCCGGCGGCGGTGATCCGGCCATCGGCGGCGAGCGCGCCCAGCCGCTGCAACAGCTCGCGCGCGGCGGCCAACGCGCCCGGCGGCGGCGGATCGACGAAGCGCAGCGCGTCGCTGCCCCAGGCGGCCAGTTCCAGCGCCAGCCCGGCCAGTTCGACCTGGGCGATCTCCGGCCGCCGTTGCGCCTCCAGCCGCTGCGATTCCGGCCACAGCCGCCAGGCCCAGCCTTCGGCGACGCGGCCGGCGCGGCCGGCGCGCTGGTCGGCCGAGGCCTGCGAGATGGCCACCGCGTCCAGCCGCGAGAAGCCGCTGTTGGGATCGAAGCGCGGCTCGCGGGCCAG